>JANXUU010000054.1 GCA_025356055.1 Sphingomonas sp.
AGCGCTAAGCCACTTGGGCGATGACGAAGCAGCCTTTATGCGTGCGGCGCCAACAAAGGAGAAGATGTGACCAATCCCTTCATTCGTGACGATGTGAAAGCTTTTCTTGCCGCAGTGGCCGCGTCGGGACGGCCCTCGGTCCATGAGCTCGAGCCGCCCGTCGCGCGCGCCGGGTTCAAGGCGATGCGCGAGTTCAGCGACGTCGATGTTGGCGAACTGGCGGTGCTGCGCGACCTGCGCGTCGGCGGCGGCATGGGGGAGATTGATGCGCGGCTGTACGATGCGCGCAAGGAGCGCGGGCCGGGGCCGTTGGTAGTGTTCTTCCACGGCGGCGGGTTCGTCATCGGTGACATCGACACGCACGAGCCGCTGTGTGCCGAGATGGCACGCGTGCTCGATTTGCCAGTCGTGTCGGTCGATTACCGGCTGGCGCCCGAGGCGCCCTTCCCCGCCGCGCCCGAGGATTGCATCGCCGCGGCGCGGTGGATCGCCGCTCATGGCGCGAGTTTCGGGCGCGAGGCGACCGGGCTGGCGGTGTCGGGCGACAGCGCTGGGGGCAATCTGGCGGTGGTCACCGCGATGGCCCTGCGCGATGCCCCGGCGGCGGTGCCCGTGGTGGCACAGGCGTTGCTTTATCCGGTCGTCGAGCGGGTGCGCCCCGAGGGCAGCGCGCGCGATTTCGCCGAGGGGTTTTTGCTGACGAAAGACGCGATGCTGTGGTTCGACGCTCAATATCGAGCAAAAGACGATGATTTCAGGGCGCATCCGCTGTCTGTTGACCAGGCCGGGATGCCGCCGACGCTGGTCATGACCGCAGGGCTCGATCCGTTGCGCGACCAGGGTCGGCGCTATGTCGCGGCCTGCGCCGAGGCGGGGATCGAGGCGCATTATCTCGAAGCAGTCGGCAATATCCACGGCTTTGCCTGCATTCGCCGGGCAATCCCGTCGAGCCAGGACGATGTCGCACGGTTTCTGGCGCATCTGAAGCTGATGGTGAGCGCGTGAACGACGATCATCTCTATCGCCGGGGCGTGGGCGTGATGCTGCTCAACGCCGAGGGGCGAGTGTGGGTCGGGCGACGGATCGATTATACCGACGAGGCGTGGCAAATGCCGCAGGGCGGGATGGACAAGGGCGAAACGCCCTGGGACACCGCGCTGCGCGAGCTGGAGGAGGAGACGGGGATACCGCCGCACCTCGTCGAGCGGATTGCGCAATGTCCCGAGCAGCTGCGCTATGACCTGCCGCCCGGGCTTCGCTCGAGCCTGTGGAAGGGCAAGTGGAAGGGGCAGTTGCAGGACTGGTATCTGTGCCGCTTCCTGGGGCACGATCGCGACGTGAACATCGCGACGAAGCATCCCGAGTTCAATGACTGGAAATGGGTCGAGCCGGGGCTGCTTCCAGATTTGATCGTACCGTTCAAGCGCGACCTGTACCGCGACCTGCTGCGGCATTTCGGGGTACATTTCTGAGCGGTGTGGCGTTGTCGGGCGCGGCGCGGTAGAGTCGGCGCATGGGGCAATTAAGTGCAATCGAACGGGCCGCGGTCGAGGCTGCGACGGCCGCGCCGATGCTGGCGCAGGTCGAAGCCTGGGCGCTGATCAATTCGGGCTCGCGCAATCTTGATGGGCTGGCCGATGTCGCGGCGATGCTCGCGGACGCGTTCGCGCCGCTCCCCGGCGAAGTCCGGATGATCGAGCCAGCGCCGGTCGAGGCGGTCGATGCGGCGGGACATATTCATCCAATCGAACATGGCCGCAACCTGCACCTGATCGTGCGGCCCGAGGCGCCAGTGCAACTGCTGCTCACCGGCCATTACGATACGGTGTTCGGGGCAGATCATGCGTTCCAGTCGCTGACGTGGCTCCAGCCGGGCGTGCTGGGCGGCCCGGGGGTGGCCGACATGAAAGGCGGGATCGCGGTGATGCTTGCGGCCTTGTCTGCGTTCGAGGACAGCCCTCTGGCCTCGCGCCTTGGCTATGACGTGGTTCTGAATTCGGACGAGGAGGTCGGCTCGCCGGGGTCGGCGGCGCTGATCGCCAGAGCGGCGCGGGGCAAGCGTGCCGCGCTGACCTATGAGCCTGCCGCGCTGCCCGACGGGACGCTGGCTGGGGCGCGGCCGGGGAGCGGGAATTTCTCGTTCACGATCGCCGGCAAGTCGGCCCACGCCGGGCGCAATCCCGAGGACGGGCGCAATGCCGTCGTCGCGGCGGCGGATCTCGCGCTGCGCCTGGCCAAGGCGAAGGGCCCGCAGCTGTCGGTCAATGTCGCCCGGGTCGATGGCGGCGGGCCGAACAATGTCGTTCCCGACAGCGCGGTGCTGCGCGTCAACCTGAGGCCAGCGACGGTCGAGGACCAGGCGCGGGCACAATCCTTGATCGACGCGTCCGTGGCGATGGTCGCGGCCGAGCATGGGGTCTCGATCCATCTTCACGGCAGCTTCGCGCGGCCACCAAAGCCGATGACCCCGGCAGCGGAGCAATTGTTCGGGCTGGTGAAACAGGCCGGTGCGGACCTTGGCCAGACGATCGGCTGGCAGGCGACCGGCGGGGTGTGCGACGGCAATAATATCGCGGCGTGCGGGGTTCCGGTGATCGACACGATGGGCGTGCGCGGCGGGAAAATTCATTCGATGGAGGAATATCTGATTGTCGACAGTCTGGCCGAGCGCGCGGCGCTGTCGGCGCTGACCTTGCTGCGGCTGGCGGGGGAAACGGCGTGAACCCGACCTTCCGCGTTCGTCCCGCCCGTGCCGGCGACTTTGCCGCCGTCTATGAAATGGCCAAGCTCACCGGCGGCGGCTTTACCAACCTGCCCGCCGACAAGAAGACGCTGGTCGAGAAGATCGCGTGGTCGGAGGAAGGGTTTGCGCGGGGCGAGGAGGAACAGCGCGGTGACTTGTATCTGTTCATGCTCGAGGACCCCGAGCGCGAGGTCATTCGCGGCACGTGCCAAGTGTTCGGCGCGGTCGGGCTCGATCGGCCGTTTTACAGCTATCGCATGTCGACGCTGACCCAGCACAGCCAAGAGCTTGGCAAGACATTTCGCAACGAGACACTGAACTTGTCGACCGACCTTGAGGGATCGTCCGAAGTCGGCGGGCTGTTCCTCCACCCGCACGAGCGCGCCGGCGGGCTCGGCCTGTTGCTGGCGCGAAGCCGCTATCTGTTCATCCGCGCGCACCGCCAGCGGTTCGGCGATTGCGTCATCGCCGAGCTTCGCGGGGTGATGGACGAAAGCGGCAATTCGCCCTTCTGGGACGCACTCGCCGGGCGCTTTTTCGGACTTAACTTCCCCGAGGCCGACGCGTTCAACGCGGTTCATGGGACGCAGTTCATCGCCGACCTGATGCCCAAGACCCCAATCTATACCGCGATGCTGCCCGACACGGCGCGCGCAGTGCTTGGCCACCCGCATCCGACGGGTCGCGCAGCGCTGCGGATGCTCGAGGGTGAGGGGTTCAAGTTCGATCGCTATATCGACATTTTCGATGGCGGGCCGACGGTCACCGTCTCGACCGACCAGATCCACACGATCCGGTCGGCACGGGACCTGATCGTCACTGCGATCGAGGACGGCGGGTCGCACCAGGTAATCGCCGCTGCCGGGCGGTTGAAGGAGTTTGCGGCCTGCTATGCCAGCGTCCGTTATGGCGAGGACGACGGCGCGGCGATCGATCAGGCAGCGGCGAAGTTGCTCGGGATCGGCGTCGGTGAGCGCTTCGCGGCGGTTGCGCGATGAGCGGGGAAATCAACTTCGACGGGATCATCGGTCCGAGCCACAATTATGCGGGGCTGAGCCTTGGTAACCTCGCGTCTGCGCGAAATGCCGGGGAAGTGTCGCAACCGCGCGCGGCGGCGTTGCAGGGGCTCGACAAGATGCGCGCGAATTTGGCACTCGGGCTCGCGCAGGGACTGTTCGTGCCTCCGCCGCGCCCAGCGCGCGATTGGCTCGCGGCGCTGGGGACGACAATTGAAGCGGCCGAGCCGGGGATAGCCGCAAACGCGATGTCGGCCTCGTCGATGTGGGCGGCTAATGCGGCGACGGTCTCGCCCGCGCCTGACACCGACGACGACAAGTGCCACCTTACGGTCGCGAACTTGCGATCGATGCCGCACCGCAGCCACGAGTGGTCCGCGACACTGGCGCAGCTGCGACTGGCGTTCGCGGACGGGGCGTTCACGGTGCACGGTCCGGTACCCCCGGCGTTCGGCGACGAGGGCGCGGCCAATCACATGCGGCTGGCAGCGGCGCATGGCGAGCCCGGGATCGAGCTGTTCGTCTATGGCGTCACCGGCGGCCCCTTCCCCGCCCGCCAGCACATCGAGGCGTCACGCGCGGTGGCGCGGCTTCATGGGCTCGATCCGGCACGCACTCATTTTATTGAGCAGTCCGAAGCGGCGATCGCGGCGGGGGCGTTCCACAATGATGTGGTCGCGGTCGCCAACGGCCCGCTGCTGTTCGCGCATGAGCAGGCGTTTGCGCGGCGCGACGAAGTGGCAGCACTGTGCACGGCGAATGATTTCGAGCTGCTTGAGGTGCCGGCCAGCGAGGTCAGCCTGGAAGACGCGATCGCCTCATATTTGTTCAACGCCCAGCTGGTGACGCTGCCGACGGGTGAAATGACGCTGATTATCCCGACCGAGGCGCGCGAGATGGCAAGCGTGTGGAGTTGGCTCGAACGCCACCTCGCCTCGAACGGCGCAATCCGCAGGGTCGAGGTAGTCGATGTGCGTCAGTCGATGGCCAATGGCGGCGGGCCGGCGTGCCTCAGGCTGCGCGTGGCCTGCGATCCAACGAGGGTCGATCCGCGCTTCCTGGTCGACGACGCCAAGCTCGACCGACTAGCCGAAATCGTGGGTAGCCACTGGCCGGTAGAAATCGCCGTCCCCGAACTCCAGCGCCCGTCGCTGATCGCCGACATCGGACGCGCCCGAGAGGTCTTGCTCGAAAACCTCGATCTGGCCCAATTAGCGTCGGGTTAATTGACATTTAACCATCGGACTTAATGCTGGAATGGCGGAACCGCGCGGTTGGCACGACGTTTGCTTAACCAATGGCGATGGGATTTTTATCCAAGTCGCGCTTCAAGCGCCTGTTCAAGATCAAGACGCGGTTCGAAGCGTTCCTGGTCATTTACGCGATCGCCCTTGGCGCCGTCGAGCGCGGCCGCCACTATCTCGAAATCTATCCCGGATGGAGCGGCTGGATGCTCGCCTGCGCCTGCACCGGGGTGGTGTTCGTGGGCGGAGCCAAACTGCTCGACGCGGTGCGGCCCGAGCCGGTTGCTGGCCGAGCGCCCCTGCGCCGTGCGCGACACGTCAGTCGTAATCGACCCAGGTCACGCCCGCTTCGTTCCGGTTCAAAGTCAGCGATTTCACTTCACAAAGATTGACCCCGCCCCACACCGGTTCGCTCTTGTCCTCGAGCGTGACCTTTAAATCAAACGCGCAATCGGGATCCGCGAAGGGCGAGGTGGCCTTCACGCCCTTGGCCGGCTTGGGCGGGGTGGCGGCGAGCGGCTGCCAACTCGTCGTGCCAGTGCGGCGAATGTAGAGGTTGAAGATTGTCTGCCCGGTGTTGTTGACCAGATGCAGGCCGCTCGCCCCCCGACCAGCAAGCAGCGGTGCCGGCGCGGCGGCCAGCGCGGTCATGAGCAGCAGGCGAAGCAGCCGGGTCATGCCGCGAGCATATCGCTGACCGAGCCGCAATTCAATTTAAAGCAACAAGACCGGCACGCCCGTTGGACACACCGCTATTCGGTCAGGCAGCGTTGCGCGAAACCCACTGGGGCTTCGAGCGATGGGTGGTGGCGAACATCGCGCCCTGGCGATAGCTCTCCATCAGCGGCAGTGCGGTCGCGCAAAACCCGCACTCGGCAAGCGCGCGACCGACGTACCAGTGAGTGCGCCCGCAACCTGGGCAATGATTCACTTCATTTTCACGATAGACGGCATGGTAGCCGCGCTTGGCGGGATCGAACTCCCGGATGTTTGCAATCGACATGACCGTTATCTCCACAGGCTTTGGCGGTTCAACGAGCGATGAAACGTTAGGTTTCAGCGTTGACCCGTTCCGCCGCCGCTGTCACCCGCGCGCAACAACAATGTCTCGATACGGAACGGATTCGCCCGAGCCACGCTTCCGCCGCGCGTTAACGGTTCGTTAGACAAATGAGGGCAAGTTCGCGTGAGGATAAACGTCGCGGCCAAGGAGGCGGCATCGTGGAATCGAACCAGCGATATTACCTCCGCCGGGCTTCGGAAGAACGCACGGCCGCGCTTCGCTCGATTACCTCGCAGGCGCGAGAATGGCATTCGAAACTTGCGGTTGATTTTGCCGAGCGAGCGCGCACCGTCGGGCCCGCGACCCCGATGCCCTTCGCATCCCCCGTGGCGTTGAGCGCCTGACTTCCCACATCGGGGCAGTCCGAAGTTTGGCGCGCCCGGAACGATTCGAACGTCCGACCCTCAGATTCGTAGTCTGATGCTCTATCCAGCTGAGCTACGGGCGCGCGGTGGGGTGGCTATTAGGGGGCGATCCCGGGCGAGGCAAGCCGCAAACGCGCCGATTGCGAAGCGGCCGCGCCAATCCTAGACGAAGGCAATGAAAGCCTCCTCACACCTCGCGGTTGCGCTGCTGCCGGTGATCGCGAGCCTCGCCGCATGTTCGCACGGCGCGCTTGATCCGCCGTCGCTCGCGCCGCGGGCGGCCGAAGCGATCGATCCGCGACTTCCGGTCGAGCGGGCACCGGTCGAGCGGCCGGTGGGTGAGGGCCTCCGCAACCGGCTGGCGAATCTGGTCGGGCAAGCGCGGGCGGGGGATGCATCCTATCGCGCGGCACTGGGCACGGCCGAACACGCGGCGGCGGCGGCGGGGCCTTGGCACAGTGAAAGCTGGATTTCCGCGCAGCAGGCGTTGTCGGCGCTCGAGGCGGCGCGCGCGGCAACCACAAAGGCAATGGGCGATATCGATGCCATCGCGGGCGATGCGGTGGCGAACAAAGGCGCAATTGGTGCGTCGGACCTTATCGCGGTCCAGGCTGCAGCTGACGAGGCGGGTGCACTCGACCGGGCGCAGCGCGCGACGATCGCCCGGCTCAGCGCACGGGTCGGGCGCTAGACTAACCATTCGTCGCGCTCGATACGGTAAACGATCGCCGGATTGAGTTCGGGACCGAAGCGCGGATCGGTGAAGTCGAGGTCGGCGCGGCGGGACAAGCCGAGCCGCTCCATCAGGCGCCGACTCGCATCGTTGCCCTCGACCGTCAGTGCCACGACGTGCGGCGCGGCAAAACGGCCGAAGGCGAGGGCGAGACTGGCGGTCGCGGCCTCCTTCGCATAGCCGTGACCCCACGCATCCTCCCGCAGACGCCAGCCGACCTCGTGCTGGCCGGCCATCTCGGTGCCCGCAGCGTTAACGCGCTTGATCCCGCAGAAGCCGAGCATCTCACCAGCCAGATGAGCTCGATCATCCTTGCGCTCGACGATCCAGAAAGTGTGGCCGAAGTCTCGCTCGAAGCCATCGATGCGTTCAAACGCGGCACTGGCGGTTGCCCGGTCCTGCACCCCGCCCAGCCAGCGCATGACGTTGGGAGTGTTGAGGTGGCGGACGAACTCGTCGCGGTCGCTCAGCCGCCAGCTTCGCAGGATCAGCCGTTCGGTCGTCGTCGCTATTTTGATCATCCGCCCCGAATGGCGGCCTTGAGCGACGCGATCAACCCCGCCACTTGATGAGCCGCAGGATACTGGCGTGGTCGTCGGTCCACGCCGCCGATGCCGACGCGCGAAGCGGCTCCCACCTTTCCGTCCCGCTGGCCCGCTCGACCACGGCGATTGTCTCCGGGGCAGGCGACAGCATTATCCACATCGACGCTCCGGCATGGTCGCGGGTTTCGGCCTGGGTTGGGTAATAAGTTCGCACTCGCGCGGTCCAGCCATGCGCCGCCGCCGCCGCGACGACCGGCCGCAGGTCAAGACAGCGATTCGAGATATGAACCATCAGCAAACCATTCGCCGCGAGGTGGCGGCGATATAGCGCGAACGCCTCAAGCGTGAGAAGATGCATCGGCACCGAGTCTGACGAGAAGGCGGCGATCACCAGAAGGTCGGCGCTGGCCGACGGCTCGCCCGCCAACATCATCCTGGCATCGCCGACGACGATCGAGGCGGACGGCTGGCGGCGAGCGAGGAAATGGAAACGCGTGCGCGCAATCGTCACCACCTTGGGATCGATCTCGTAAAAGCGCCACGACTGGTCGGGAGCGCTCGCGCAGGCCAGCGTCCCCGCGCCGAGTCCGACCACGCCGACCCGGGCATGGGGGAAGATCCCCGGCAGCGCGTGCATCGCGAGCCCGACCCCCGAGCGCGGTGCATAATAACTCGTCTGCATCCGCTCGCGCGCCGGAGATCCGAGGTTCTCGATCCCGTGCGCGGTCGTGCCGTGGACGAGCAGCCTCGCTTGGCCGTCCACTGTCCGCACCGAGTAGATGCCGAAGAAGCTGCGGGTCATCTGGTGAGCGAGGCTTAGCGCGACCTTCTCCCACCCGCCCATGTTAAGCATCAGCGCGACAAGTGTGAGCGCGAACAGCGCGCGATTGCCGATGGCCACGACCGCCAGCGCGATGATCGCGATCCCGCCGCAAAACGCGAGCGCATTACTTTGCGGCAGGCCGAAACCGGTGGTCCCGACAAGGCTGAGGGACAGCGCGACGACCGCCATCCAGCATGCCAGCTGCCCTGTCCGACCACCACCGTTCCAAAGCGAGGCGAACTGTCCGAATGGATTGGCGACAACCGTGACAAATCCGGCGGCGGCAATTAATAGTGGATGCTCGTAGGTTCAGTCGAAGCTGAGCGGCGCGACCAGCGCGCAGAAAAGCCCGCCAATCACCCCTCCCATTGAGGTCGACAGATAAAAAGTGGTCAGGTGCGCAGCGTCCGGCCGCCGGTCGAACAGCATCGCATGAAGCGCGACGCAGATGGCGAACAGACTGGCCAGCACGGTGACGGCGACCAGCAGCGGCGCGGGAGTGGAATCGGAGAACACGGTGCACGCCGCGATCAGCAGCATAAACGGCGCCGTGCGGGTAATCAGCGAAGCCCCGCGGCGGTCGGGTGCGAAAGCAACCGAGAAGCTCAGCAAATAAAGGCCGAGCGGGACAACCCACAGGAGAGGCATGGCGACAATGTCGGTAGTGAGGTGCAGCGTCGTCGACAGCATCAGCCCCGACGGGATCGCCGCGAGCACGATCCAGCGCCCGATCTCTCGGGTGTTTGGCTTGGGCGCGCTCGACGCGGACACCTCGGCCGGCGCCACACGCGGCAGGCGCAGGGCGCAGGCCGCCACCAGCAGCGCGAGCGTGACGTAACCCGCGCTCCACATTCGACTCTGCGCCGCAACGGGAAGCAGCGGCTCCACCAGCAAGGGATAGGCGATCAGCCCAAGGAAGCTGCCGACGTTGGAAGCGGCATAAAGCGGATAAAGATCCCCGCCCCCCGCCAGCGCATACCAACGCTGGATCAGCGGGGCCTGCGCCGAGACGACGAGAATAGTGGCCCGATGCTGACGACGAGCAGCCACGGCACCCAGATGAAGACATTGGCATCGGCCGGCGGCGTTGCTCCGATTAGTGCGATCGGCAGGCTGAGCGCAGCCAGCCCGAGCAGCGCCAAGTGAACGATTGCCTGTCGCCTGGGAGCGAGCCGCCCGAGCAAATGCGCATAGGCGTAGCCGGCCAGTAGCAGCCCCTGGTAGACCAGCATCGCCGAATTCCACACCGCCGGAGCGCCGCCGAACCGGGGAAGCGCCATTCGCGCGACCATGGACTGGACGAGGAATAACAGGAAGCTGCCAGCGAAAACGCATGCGGTGAAACGCGAGCGCATGAAACGGGCGGTCGCGATAGAAGTGAGTGCGAGGGTCGCCATGCCCCCGGGCTAGCCCGACCAAATGGAAATCTGGTTAACAGCGTGGCAGGATCAGCCGCTTGCAAGTAGGCGGGCGGCGTCGCGGGCGTGGTAGGTGAGCACACCGGTCGCACCGGCGCGTTTGAACGCCATGAGGGTTTCGAGAATCAGCGCGTCGCGGTCGCCCGCCCCAGCCGCCGCCGCCGCCTCGATCATCGCATATTCGCCCGACACGGCGTAGGCAAAGGTGGGAACTCCAAACTTGTCCTTCACCCGCGCCAGCACGTCGAGATAGGCGAGGCCGGGTTTCACCATGACCATATCGGCACCTTCGGCGAGGTCCAGCGCGACTTCGCGCAAGGCTTCGGCGCCATTGGCCGGGTCCATCTGGTAGGCGCGCTTGTCGCCCTTCAAGAGCCCGCGCGAGCCAACCGCGTCGCGGAACGGGCCGTAGAAGGCCGAGGCATATTTGGCGGCATAGGCCATGATCGCGACGTTGCGGTGACCATCGGCCTCGAGCGCAGTGCGGATCGCTCCGACGCGGCCGTCCATCATGTCCGACGGCGCGACAATGTCGGCTCCGGCGCGCGCCTGGACCAGCGCCTGGCCGACGAGTTGTTCGGTGGTTTCATCGTTGAGGACGTAGCCGGCGTCGTCGACAAGCCCGTCATGGCCGTGCGCGGTATAGGGGTCGAGCGCGACGTCGGTCAGGATGCCGACCTCGGGCACCGCTTCCTTGATCGTCCGAATCGCGCGGCACATCAGATTGTCCGGGTTGAGCGCTTCCTCGCCGCGTTCGGAGCGGAGCTTGCGGGGGGTGTTAGGGAACAGTGCGACGCACGGGATGCCGAGGTCGCGCGCTTCTCGCGCCCGGTCGGCCACACGATCGACGGTCCAGCGGCTGATCCCGGGCAAGGTCGCGATCGGTTCCTCGCCGCCTTTTCCATCGGCGATGAATAGCGGCCAGATGAGGTCGGCGGGGGTCAGCACATGCTCGGCAAGCATGGCGCGGATCCACGGGGCGGAACGACCGCGGCGCATGCGCATGGCGGGAAAAGACGGCTGGGGAAATAAGGTCAACATGGCAGCGCGAGATAGCGCGCGCGGGTCAGAAGGGAAAGGCGTAGGCCGCGAGCAGGCGGAACTGGCCCCGGGCGCTGTCTCGGGCCGATCCCAGCGCGAACAAATAGCCGGTTTCGAGTTCAAGTTCGCCGCGCCCGACGTGCTCGATTTCGGTCTTGACGACGGGACCAGCGAAATGATGCCCGCCCTCGTCGCCACTCAAATCGCCGAATGCTGCCGCGCCAAGGCGGAAGTCACCGATCGCCGCGACATCGGCGGATGCAGCATAGCCGAAGGTGACCGGCGCGCCGGCCATCATCTGGCGCTCGGCGATGAGATTGAGGCGCGTGTCGAACCGGCCGGCGTGCTTTTGCAGCAGCAGCTTGGTCTGGATCTTGCCGGGGCCGTGGCGGGCGACCTCATATTCGCCGTAAACCGCGGTATCGATGCCGCCGAACCGGCCGAGCGTGTGGATCGCCTCGACGGCGAAGGCCGATGCATGGCGGCCACCGTCGGGCTCGCGCTCGAACTCGGCCAGCAGCGCAGCGCGAAACTTGGTCGAAAAACCGTGCGAAGCTTCGACGACCAGTGCACCGGTCCCATCATCAGCGCGCCCGGCGAGTTGGCCGTAGCGCGCCTCAATTTCGGTTTCGCGCTCGATCGTGGCGGCATAAACTTCCTCGCCCAGGCCGGGTGTGGCACACGCCGGGGTCGCGATGAGAATGGAAACTGTAGCGGCTGCGAATGAGATCATCTTCATGACCAGTATCTCTATTGCGAGTCGTTATCATTTGCAACAGGTCAACTGGCGATCATTTTCTGAAGCTTCCATGTTCCCCGCCGATAATAAAGCCATGCCAGTGCAAGGTTGCTCGCCGACGCTACCGGAAGGCTCAGCCACAGCGCGTCAGGGCCGATCAGTGGCTGCATCAGATACGCAAATCCAAGCCGCACCGGGAGCAGCCCGAATGCGAGGATGATCAGCGGCGCGATCACCGCTCCATTGGCGCGCATCGTCCCGAACAAGACCATCGTCACCCCGAACAAGAGGTAACCCCAGGTCCCGAACAGCTGAATATGCCGAGCGATCGGCATCGCCGGGCTGGCGTGCCCGAGGAACAGCGCCAGCACGGTCCGATCGGCGATGAGCAACAGCAACACCATCACGCCGGTGATCGCCAGCGTGATGAGGATCCCGGAGCGCGTCACCCGCCCGACCCGCTGCCATTGGTCGGCGCCGATGTTCTGCGCGACCATCGTCGACACCGCCGCGCCGACCGCCATCGCCGGCATCTGGACATAGGTCCACAGCTGAAGCGCGACCCCGAACGCCGCAGTGGTATCGACCCCCTGGCGGTTGACCAGCCCGAACATGGTCAGTGCCGACGCCGACACCGCGATCATCTGCAGCCCCATCGGCAGGCCCTTGGTAACGATCGTCTTCAGGATCACGGAGTCGGGTCGGAGGTAGCGCAGTTCGGCCCCGCGCAGCCGCAGCGCCAGATCGCGCCAGTAGATCGTCACGACGAGCGCGGTGAGCGCAGTGTAGTTGGCGATCAGCGTCGCTACCGCCGATCCGGCGATGCCTAGCTTTGGAAACGGCCCGATCCCGGCGATGAACAACGGGTTCAATCCGCTGTCGAGGACGACAGAGAGCAGCATGAACCACAGCGGCGTCAGGCTGTCCCCGCTTCCGCGCAAGGCCATCATCAGCATGGTCAGCATCAGAGCGGCGGGCAGCCCGAGAAAGATCACGCGCACGTAGGCGAGCGCAAGCGGGACGACCGGCGCCGGAGTCGCGAGCAGCTTCAGGATCGCCGGTGAAAAGACGTACCCGATCGCGCTCATCAGAACGGCAACGGCCGCGAACGCCGCGAAGGCCGTCCCGATCACCCGCCGCGCGCCATCGACATCGCGCCGCCCGAACGCCTGGCCGATGAGGATCGTGGAGGCCATGCCGAACCCGAACACGAAGGCGAGCATGAGGAACATCACGGTTGTCGCGTTTGACGTCGCAGCGAGTGCGTTCTCGCCGAGCAGCCGGCCGATCCAGATGGTATTGATCGATCCGTTCAGGGACTGGAGGATCGACGAGCCGAGCGTCGGGATCATGAACGCGAGCAAGGTGCGCGTGATCGGCCCGGTAGTGAGGTCACGCGCGCCGTGGGCTCGATCGGGGGTCGGCGTCGGCGCGGTCGCGGCGGGCTCCCCGGTGGCGCATGACGGGGCGGCCGTGAGTTCGGTATCGGCCATGCTGGCCTTATCCCAGCCGCGCCAGCGCCGCGCCTAGCCGCACGGCCTCCGCCGCACGGGCGTCATGATCGGCGCGCGCCTTTTCGACAGCTTCAGGCTTGGCGCGCTCGGCGAAGGCGGGGGTGGCGAGGCGCGCGGCGAGGGAGTCGCGGTCTTTCTCGGCGGCTGCGATGGCCTTGGAAAGGCGGGCGCGTTGCGCATCGGCGTCGTAGCCTTGCACCGCCACAACGAAAGTCAGTTCATCAGCTTGGAGTCTGATGGTGTGATGGCCGACGAGTGACAACATGTCGGAGTTTACGAAGGAGTCAGGGCGCGGACCCGACGACGCCCAGCCCGATGTCGGATCGACATTGGCGTTATCAATTCGAGCCATTCGGCGAAGTGCGGCAGCATGCCTCGCGACGAATGGAGCAAAGGCCTCGGAAGATTGACTTAGGGTCGCTGGAAGAATGGCACCCGCAGGAATATCTAAAGCCGTTCGGTCGGCTCGCAAATTTCCAATGATACGGATCAGACGCTCGATTTCGCCCTTTGCCGTCGTATCGATGTTTGCTTCCGGCTTTGACCAATCAGATATAACTAGCTCGCGTTCCCGCGCTCCCATCGCGTGCCACAACTCTTCCGTGATGAACGGCATCAGCGGGTGGAGCATGACCAGGATCTGGTCGAACGCCCACGCAGCAACGGCGCGGGTTTCATCGTCGAAACCGCCTTTCACGAGCTCGACGTACCAGTCGCAAAAGGTGCCCCAGGTAAAGTGGTAGATCGCGTCGGCGACTTCGTCGAAGCGCAGGTCGGCGAGCGCCTTGTCCATTTTCGCCAGCGTCTCGACGACTTCGCCGATGATCCAGCGGTTGACCGGGAGGCTCGCGGAGGGCGCCGCGACCGAAGTGCTGGCGCCGACGCCATTGCCTTGCAAAAACCGCGCGGCGTTCCATAATTTGGTAGCGAAGTTGCGGTAGCCTTCGACGCGTTTTTCATCGAGCTTGATGTCGCGCCCCTGGCTCTCCATCGCCGCCATGGTGAAGCGCAGCGCGTCGGCGCCGAAGCGGTCGATCAGGCCGAGCGGGTCAACCGTATTGCCCTTCGACTTTGACATTTTTTGCCCACTGGCATCGCGAACCAGCCCATGGAGATAGAGCGTCTTCCACGGGGGGGGGGCCCATGAATTCGATCCCCTGCATCGCCATTCGCGCGTCCCAGAAGAACAGGATGTCGAAGCCCGAAATGAGGACATCGTTGGGGTAATGGCGTGCAAGGTCGGTCGTCTGCTCGGGCCAGCCAAGGGTGGCGAATGGCCACAGCGCGGAGGAGAACCAGGTGTCGAGGACGTCTTCGTCTTGTCGGAGGGTCGCCCCGGGCCCGGCCAGTGCCTGTGCCTTGGCCTCGCTTTCGGCGACGAAGATATTGCCCTCTCCGTCTAACCACGCCGGGATGCGGTGGCCCCACCACAGCTGGCGCGAAACGCACCATGGCTGGATATTCTCGAGCCAGTTGAACCAGGTCTTGGCCCAGGTCTCGGGCACGATCTTGACCGCGCCGGACTTGACCGCCTCGATGGCCGGTTTGGCCAGGGTTGCCGCGTCGACATACCATTGGTCGGTCAGCCATGGCTCGATGACCACGCCAGATCGATCGCCGAAGGGAGTGGCGATGGTGCGGTCTTCGACCTTCACTAGCGCACCGTCGGTCTCGAGCAGTTCAACGACGCGCTTGCGAGCGTCAAAGCGATCGAGACCAAGCAATTCTTCCGGAATCCCGCCGCACTGAACGATGCGCCCCGCCCCATCGAGCGTATTGAGCATGTCGCCCGGCTTAAACCCCGCACGCTTGCCGACTTCATAGTCGTTGAAGTCGTGTCCGGGCGTAATCTTGACCGCCCCGCTCCCAAGCTCGGGGTCGGCATGTTCGTCGGTGATGATCGGGATCTCGCGCCCGGTGATCGGCAGACGGATCATTCTGCCGACGAGCGCCACGTAGCGCTCGTCGTCGGGATGCACCGCGACCGCCATGTCGGCCAGCATCGTCTCGGGGCGGGTGGTGGCGACCTCGATGTGGGTGATGCCGTCCTCGGCCGAACCGTCGGCGAGCGGATAGCGCAGGGTCCAGAATTTGCCCTGCACCTCGCGCGTTTCGACCTCGAGATCGCTGATCGCGCTCTGGAACTTGGGGTCCCAGTTGACGAGGCGCTTGTCGCGGTAGAGCAGCCCGCGCCGGTGGAGCTCGACGAAGACGTGGGTGACCGCCGTCGAGAAACCCTCGTCCATCGTGAAGCGCTCGTTGGCCCAGTCGCATGACGCGCCCATCCGGCGGAGCTGCTGCGTGATCTGTCCGCCGCTTTCTTCCTTCCACGCCCACACCCGCTCGACGAATTCGTCGCGCGTGAAATCGGTGCGCTTTTTCTGTTCGAGGTCGAGCTGGCGTTCGACGACCATCTGCGTGGCGATCCCCGCATGGTCGGTGCCGACCACCCACAGCGCGTCCTTGCCCTGCAGCCGGGCGTGGCGGACGAGGATATCCTGCAGCGTAATGTCGAGCGCATGACCGATGTGGAGCGAGCCGGTGACGTTGGGCGGCGGCATGACGATGGTGAAGGGCGTCGCCTCGGGCCGGTCGGGGCGGAACAACCCCTCCCCTTCCCAATGCGCGTACCAGCGCGCCTCGATCGCGGCGGGGTCAAAGGTCTTGGCAAGCTCGGTCATGGCAAGCGGTTAGCGATCCCGCTCGCCAGACTCAACCTAGCGTGCCGTTGGCCTGGTCCAGCGGCTCATCCAGCCGAGCACTTCGCCGTACCACTGGATCGAATTCTTCGGCTTCAGCACCCAGTGGCTCTCGTCGGGAAACTCCAGCAGCCGCGAAGGGATGCCCTTTCGCTGGAGCGCGGTATAGGCGGCGAGGCCTTGCGTGTAGGGGATGCGGAAATCCCTTTCGCTGGTGATAACCAGTTGCGGCGTGCTCCAGCCGGCGACGGCGTTGACCGGATTCCACTTCTCGAACGCTGCGGGGTCCTCGTAATAGGCGTGCCCGCCATGCTCCCATTCGTCGAACCACAATTCCTCGGTTTCGTATGCCATCGCGCGCGCGTCGAACACGCCGTCATGCTGGACAATGCAGCGGAAGCGATCCGCCCAGTGGCCCTCGATCCAGTTCATCATGTAGCCGCCGTAGGAAGCGCCGAGCGCGCAGGCATTGTTGGCCTGGAGCTGGGGATCGGTGCCGGTGGCGAAAGCGAGGCCGCGCTTCAGATCCTCAAGCGGCCAGCCGCCCCAATTGTTGCGAATGGCGTCGGTGAAGCCCTGGCCATAGCCGGTGCTGCCGTGGAAATCGACGCTGACGACGCCATAGCCGGCGCTTGCAAAGACGCGCGGGTTCCAGCGGTAGGACCAGCCATTGCCGAAGCTGCCCTGCGGCCCGCCATGGACGACAAACGCGATCGGTAACGTCGAGTTGCGGACCGGCTTGACCTTGATGCCCCAGACGCGGTCGTTGTTGGCGCCGGTGAAGTTGAACCGGTCGACCGTCACCGGGTCGAGCTGGGCGAGGAGATCGCGGTTGACCGCGGTCAGCTGGGTGGTGTGGCCGGAGGCATCGGTCCGGTAGAGCTCGTCGGGGGCCAAGATCGAATTGGAGGTATAGACAATCGAGCCATCGGCCATCGGGTGCGCGTTACCGGTGTGTCCCTCGGGGGTCAGGCGCGTGACCGCGCCGCTGGCGATGTCGATGCGGAAGAGCGGGTGTTCGAGCGTGTCGTCGGCGCCGACGATCAGGCTGCGGCCGTCCGGGGCCCAGGTCATCTCGCCGACCGAACGGTCCCAATTATCGGCGATCTGGCGCGTTTCGCCGGTGGCGAGGTCGCGCAGGCGGATTTCCTGGCGGTCGGCTTCATAGCCCGGACGGTCCATTGCGACATAGGCGAGGAAGCGGCCGTCCGGCGACGGGTTCGGCAGCGCGTCGGTCGCAAGGTTGCCGGCGGTCAGGTTAACCGGGGCAGAACCGTCGAGACGGACCTGCCAGATGTCGAGGTTGGTCGAGCGCGGCTCGACCGCGTCGGCTGCACGCATGGTGAAGAAGACCGAGCGGCTGTCGGGCGCCCAGGCGAGTTCCTCATTGCCGCCGAATGGCTTGCCCGGGGCGTGGCCGGTGAGGGTCGAGGTGAGCGGTGTGGTCTTGCCGCTGGCGAGGTCAATCGCGAACAGGCGGGAGAATTCGCCCGGGGTCGCCCATGTGTCCCAGTGACGGATGAAGCCGGTGTTCTCGTAGACCCGACCCGATCCGACGGCGGCGGTCTTCTTGGGGCAGCCGGCGAGATTGCAGCCCGCGCCGACGTCGGCATAGACCAGCAGCTTAGCGCCGTCGGGCGAGATGATGAAGCCGTTGACGTCGATTTTGCTGCGGGTGACCTCCACCGGCTTGCCGCCGCGCGCCATGCGCCAGACCTGCGACGTGCCGGACTTCGACGAGAGGTAATAGATCGATCGACCGTCAAGAGCGAAGGCGGGAGAGCCTTCATTTTCGCCCGGCGTGGTCGTCAGCCGGACCGGCATTGCGCCCGGTCGCGTCAGGTCGAGCGAGTAAAGATCGGTGCTGCGCTTGCCCGCCGTCATGTCGGTGGTGCTCAGCGAAAGGACCGCGCTACGCCCATCGCGCGACACCGCGGGATCGGCCAGCCGGTGCATCATGTGCATGTCGGCGGCGGTCATTGGCCGCGCAGCGAGGGGGGTGGCACATAGTGTGGCGAGCGCGGCGGTCGCGAAGAAAAATTGTTTCATGCGCAACGGAGTAGCAAACCCGTGGCGCGGCGCAAGGGCGCTAGAGCGGCGTTCCCGTGATCCGCCCGATCTCGCGGCGGACATGCTCGTCGACGATGTCCGACAGATGCGCGTCGAGCCATTCCTTCATCATCGGCCTGACCATGTCGCGGACCATCGTTTCGAACGGGTTGACGAGCGGCGGCGGCGGCGCGGCGGCGGCGACTTCCTGAAGTTCGGCGAGTTTCTGGCGGCTGGTGTCGACCGCTTCCTCAGATGCAAGCGGCGGGCCGAGATCCACCGGAGCGCGCTCGGGCGGCGGAGCGGCGGCGATCGGCTCGTCGAGCTCAAGCACGTCGTCCTCGGGCTCGTCCTCAAGCGGCGCGGGCAGCGTTGGCGGCGCGGCGGCGCGCAGCTCCTTTTCCTCCGCGATCACTTTCTTGATCGAGGCGAGGATGTCTTCCATCGACGGTTCACGGGCGCCCTGCATGGCCGCTGTATTGCCTATTGATTGGGCGCTGTCATCCCCGGCGGCACGGTTACCGGGCCGGCGGGCCGTAGGCGACCGGCAATTCCTCCGCGCGAACGGTGCGCGTCGCAACCGCGACGGGATTGGGGTCGTTCGCCCAGTCGTTCCAGTTGCCAGCGACATGGCGATAATTGCCGAGCGGATCATAGAGCGGCCCGCCGTCCAGTCCCAGCGTGTCGGCCTGCGCCTGGCCCATCGCGTTGAGCAGCTGGAAACCGGCGACATAGGTGTCGTGGCGCGCGGTGACGAGCTGGACCTGCGAATTGAGCAATTCCTGTTCGGCGTTGAGCACGTCGAGCACGGTGCGCGTGCCGACGGTGCGCTCGGCGCGCGCGCCCTCAAGCGCGAGCGTGTTGGCGCTTACCGCGGTCTGATTGGCCGCGATCGCGCGCTGCGCCGACTGATAGGTCGCGAAATTCGAGCGGGTCGTCGCGATCACTGCGCGCTCGGTTCCGATCGCCTGTTCGAGCAGCTGGCCTTCAATGGCCTGCGCCTGGCGGATGCGCGCCGCAGGGAGTCCGCCCTGATAGAAGGGGACCCGTGCCTGGACGCCGATGCTGGTCGATGATCCGAACAGCGCGCTGCTTTGGCCGGTGTTGGGATTAAAGCCCGCGACACCGGAAAAATCGCGGGTGTAGTTTGCCCCGGCGACCCCCGACAGTGTCGGCAGCCGGCCCGCTCGCGCGGTGCGGATGTCGAACCCGGCCGCCTGAGCCTGGCGCAGCACCGAGACCAGGTCGGGATTGCCGACCAGCGCAACCTGGACCGCCTGGTCGGCACCGACCGGAAGCGGCGGAAGCGGCGGCGGCGGTTGCAGCGCGCCCGGCGTTGTGCCGATTACCCGGCGGTAACTCTCCTCGCTGGCGGTCAGCCGGCCCTGGGCGGTGGCGAGGGTGGACCGGCCCAGCGACAGCCGCGCCTCGCTCTGCGCCACGTCGGTGCGGGTCAGGTCGCCGATCTTGAAGCGATCGCTCGTCGCCCGAAGGTTGGTCGACAGGACAGTGACATTATTCTGGTTGAGATCGACGATCGCACGGTCACGGATCACGTCCATATAGGCCGTCACGGCATCGACGAACACGTCACCCTCGACCGCGCGCAGGGTGGCGCGGCCGGCGTCGACCCGGGTCTTCGCCGCCTTCACCCCGTTGCGCACGCTCCCGCCCGAATAGAGCGGAACCGAGAGATTGAGCTGGCTGCTCAAGAAGGGCCCTTTGCTGACTCGTTGAAGCGTGCCTACCTGGGTCAGATCCCGCCCAAGGGCTGTCGTGCCGACCACGCTCGGTCGGCCGGCGGCGCGGGCAATGGCGACGGTCGCGTCGGTGGCGCGCAGCCCGGCGCGCTGTCCGGTGAGCGTCGGGTTGGCGTTGTAGGTCGAGACGAGCGCATCGCGCAGCGTGTCCGCCACAGCGGGCGTGGCGGCGAGCGCGAGCAGCGCGAGGGCGGTGGCGATGGAGCGGGTCATGGCGAACTCGGACTTAAAAGGTGAAAACGGGCGGGCGCGAATAGCCGGGGAGCGGCACGATCTCGCTATCGGCGAAACGGTTCCAGCCGATCACGCCGGCAAGCTTGCCGCCGATCGCGAGGCGGGTCACGCCATTCTCGATCAGGGCGGTAGCGATGCGCCCCCCTTCGACGATAGTGGTAGTAAGCGCATCGGGGACGATCTCGACCGCGCCTTCGATCAGGATGAGGTCGAACGGTCCGGCGGCAAGGTCTTCGCTGACCAACAATCCAATGTAACGAAGAAGCTCGGCGGCAAAGGCAGGTGCGGCTCCGACAACGAGCGCGCGTTCACCGGCGCGCGGCTCGGCCGCAGTCAGCAGGCGCGCCAGCGGGGCCGGCGGCATCATTGCGCCTTTGCCATCGACCGAAATCGAGCGGTCGGTGTAGGCCGCGTTCGCTGCGGCTTCAGGAACAAATGCCTCGCGCGGGATCGCGGCCATCGCAGCGAGCACCGCGACATTGGTCACGCCCTGCGGGCGCAACTGACTGTCGATCATCGCGCGACGGGCGGTCGCAAAGTCGGTCGCGGGTGCGGTCATGGCTCGGCCTCGAAGTTTATGCTGTTTTATAGGAGTAATACAGTCGCAGTTCAAGCCATGCCATAGAGGCCACGTCACGGCCCGCCAAGCGAAGCGACCGCCGCCGGTCGAAAATCCGCGCAGACGAAGTGGACGTTCTCATGCAGTGACGGATGACAGCTTCGCGCTTCATTCGCGGCGTTGGCGCCATTCGCCGAATTTAAGGGTTTGAGTTATGTTCAGCTTTCCAAGGCGGACGGGTTGACGCGCTCGGGGTCGTCAACGACTGAGGACTGCAATGCGCAAGCTGATCCTTACAACCATCGGCACGCTTGGCGACCTTCATCCCTTCATCGCGATTGGCCTTGCCCTGAAGGAACGGGGCTTCAAACCAATGCTGGCGGTCGCGGAGGATCAGGTTGCCAAGTCGAGAGCGGCGGGCCTTGATGCAGTTGCGATATTGCCCAGCTTCGAGGCAATCCGCAAAGGGATGGGGCTGTCGGAAGAGGAGGCCGTGACGCGGCTCATGTCCAGTCAGCGCGAGATCCACGAACGCATCCTGCTTCCTTCTCTCTCAACTTGTGCGCGGGCGCTGGAGGAGGTGGCCGCCGATGCCGAGGCGATCATCGCGACACCCTTCGTGTTCGCCGCGCCGATCATCGCCGAGAAACGAGGCATTCCACTGATCATTGCTGTCCTGCAGCCCATGGCCATGCTTTCGTCTTACGATCCACCCTTCACCCCAGACTTCTGGATGGCAAAGCAGGCACCCGTCGGTCGTGCCGGCGCGGCATGGAACGATATCGTTTACGCAACGATGCGATTGTTCCTGGCTCGCCTCTACTCGCGCCAACTCAATGAAGTGCGCGCCGAGCATGGTCTGCCGCACGAAAGCGCGGCCTACATGCTCGAACCGCAAAGGAAATCGGATCTCATCTTGGGCTGCTACTCCAAGCTTCTCGGGCCATTGCCAGCCGACGCTCCAAGCCACACGAAAGTCGTCGGGTTTCCATTCTTCGATAGCCAACGGGAATCAGGAGAAGCGCTCGCCCCTGTCGTGGAAGACTTCCTGCGCGAAGGTCCGGCACCGGTCGTATTTACCCTCGGCACGTTCGCGGTGCACGGTGCGGGCAGGTTTTATGAGGAAGCTGCGGCGACGGCGCGATCCTTGGGCGTGCGGGCGATATTGCTCACTGGCCAAGCAAATGGCGTGATTGTGGACGGACCCGTTATCAGTTGCGGCTATGTGCCGCATTCGCTGCTTTTCCCGCACGCAGCGCTGATCGTTCATCACGGTGGCGTGGGGACGACGGGCCAGGCGCTGCGAGCAGGCAAGCCCCAGTTGATTGTGGCTCATATGGGCGATCAAAGTGACCACGCTCGCCGCATCGAATGCTTGGGATTGGGACTGTCCCTCAAGGCGAACCGCTTCACGATGGCCCGAGCGGCGCCGATGCTACGAGAATTGCTTCGCGTTCCTTCATATCAGGACAGGGCCGACAGTGCCCGCGCGTTCGTCTGCCAGGAGCGAGGGCAGGATGATGCGGCGTCAGCAATCGCCGACCTGTTGAGAACAGGTGGTTGCCGCAATGGTTGATGAACAATCTAAGGGAGCCGGCGTTTGAAAAGGCCGCGGAGGTTATTCAGCGGTCACGCCATTGACACGACCCTCGGTGATCCCAAGGAGCCGCGGATGCTTGGGTTCCTTCAACGTCGTTATCTCGACCTCATTGGATCGATCTACATCTATAATGAGCACCGTGGTTACACTGCTATTGATCAAGTTCTCCGGGCGGTGCGCACACGCTGGCCCGACGATCTGAAATTGATCGGGGAGATCGAGAAGCATCGAGCCGATGAGGAAAAACATTATCTGATGTTTCGTCGATGGTTCGAGCGGCGGGGTGTCATGCCCTTCGAAATCGATCGAGCATGCGGTCATATCGATCGCTTTATCGAAATCATGTTCCGGTCGCGGATCGACGAGCTGGAACCAGAACGCATGATCGGCGACGACCAGCTCTTTGCGCGTTTGTGTCGGATCATTTCCCTTACCGAGAAGCGCGGTTATCGCCAAGTCGCCACCCTGTTGCGCAACCCGATCGTTCAAAGTGATCGCGGACTGATGAAAATTTTTCGAATCATCGAGGTGGACGAGCCGAGTCATTGGGCGCCCTATGACCGCTGGCTCGAGGCCAGTTCGAAGCGCGACTCTGCCTGGTGGGAACGGACTCTGGATGGGGCTATCCACTCCGAGCTTCTGTTCGTGAAGCTGCCGCTATTATTTTTCAGTTCTAGGCTTCCCCGCCGCACGGAATGGGCTGACGCGTACGACAACACGGATCGCTTATCGCAAAAACCGACCAGGTCGGCGGCTGCGGCGTGAGCGATGCTATCATCCTGCGACCACTCTCGCGGAGGTTAGTGTCCCGCAACATGGTCGGGATGCTTGCGCGTAATACAGCCATCGGCACTAGTGTCTTCGCTCTCGACTTGCTGATCCTGTGGGCCCTGGTCGAATATTTTGGGGTGTCCAAGCTAGCTGCCGCGACCATTGGCTTTTTTATTGCCAGTTCGCTCCATTACGCCGCGGGGCGGAGTTGGATCTTCAAAGGCACGAGAAGGCATGTCGTGTCCGGCTATCTTTACTTTCTTATCAGTGCCGGCGTGGGCCTCGCAATTACAATCCTGATGTTCGCGGCATTCATCCGCTGGACCACAATCGACTATCTCGTCGCCCGCGTCATCGTCTCGCTCTTTGCTGGCCTCGCTACGTTTCTGCTCAACGCAGTGTTCAATTTTCGAAGTGTGTAACACGACGATCGCCCGAATGAGCGTGAGAGCCGCCTCGCGTCCGGCGAATCGCGTGTGAGTCTTTCCGTAGGTTGATCTACGCTGCAGCTGTGACGGAGTGAACCGCCCCGGGTCTGCCGGAGGCTCCAACTCCTGAGAAGGTGGAGCCGTCATGAGCGAGACAACGAACAAGTTTGCGCCGGACGTCCGCGACCGGGCGGTACGGATGTTATTTGATCACGAGCGGATCAGTCATCGCGATGGGCGGCAGTGGTGTTGATCGCGGAGAAGATTGGCTGCGTGCCGCAGACCCTGCATGAGTGGGTGAAGAAGGCCGAGATCAACAGCGGCAAGCGCGGGGGCGTTCCGACCAAGGTGGCGGACAAGCTCAAGGCGCTGGAGCGCGAGGTCCGCGAGTTGAGGCAGGCCAACGAGGTCTTGCGCAAGGCGTCTGCATATTTTGCTCTGGCGCGGCTCGACCCCCTCCACCTACCACGAGCATGTCGCGCAGCGACGTGATCCATTGCGCCTGTCGGCGCGGGCACGACGTGACCTGGCCCTCAAGCCCGAGATCGCCCGCGTGTTCGCCGAGAACTTCGCCCTCGGTCGGAAGCGTCGGCGACAACTACGACAACGCCATGGCCGAGACATCAATAGCCTTTACAAGGCCAAGGTCATCCATCGGCGCGGGCCCTGGCGATCCTTCGAAGCCGTGGAATATGCGACGCTCGAATGGGTGGACTGGTTCAACAATCGGCGGCTGCTGGAACCTATCGGTAATATCCACCCAGCCGAAGCCGAAGAACGAACGCGCACGCGGCAAATATCCAGTACTGGAAAGCCGTTCTCACTCAGCTTCGGTGGGTAGCTGTCGGTCCGCTCTTGGTCCAAAAAATCCGCGCCGACGAAGCGGTCGGGGCCACAAAGCTTGACCGACATATAAAGATATCCTTATATAGGCACATGCCGTTGCTCGATATCTTCCGTGCGCTTGCCGACCCGTCGCGGCTCCGCATCGTGCAGTTGCTGCGCGAAATGGAGCTATCGGTCGGTGAAATTGCGCAAGTGCTCGGCCAGAGCCAGCCGCGCGTGTCGCGCCATATCAAGGTGCTGGTCGACGCCGGGCTGGCACTGAAGCGGCGCGAGGGGAGTTCGATCTTCCTGACTTGCGCGCCCTCAGCGCTGGCGTTGCCGCTGTTTAACCTGCTCGACGCCGCTGCCGGGGCCGATGGCGATCACTGGACTCGTGCCGACCGGGTGCGGCTGGCGGCGGTTCGCGCGGATCGCTCGGCAGCAGCAGAGCGGTGGTTCGCGAGCCATGCGACCGAATGGGACAAGATCCGCTCGCTCCACGTTCCCGAGGGCGAGGTCGAAGCGGCGATGGCCGAGATGTTGGGCGACGAGCTTGGCCGGCTGGTCGACATCGGCACGGGGACCGGGCGGATTATCGAACTGCTCGGCCCCGCCGCCGCCCAAGCGATCGGGATCGACCGCAGCCCCGAAATGCTCCGCCTGGCGCGGGCGAAGCTCGACGGGCTCGGCTACGAACTTCGCCAGGGCGACATTAATGCGCTCCAGCTTACCGATGGCAGTGCCGACACGATCACCCTCCACCAGGTGCTCCATTTCCTCCCCGCCCCCGCTAGCGCGATCGCCGAATGCGCGCGGCTGCTGAGCGACGACGGCGCACTGCTGATCGTTGATTTTGCCCCGCATGAGCGCGAGGAATTGCGGGTCGATCATGCCCATGCCCGTCTCGGGTTTTCGGACGAGCAGATCGCCGGCTGGCTGGCATCGTCCGGGCTGCGGCTGGCCGAAACGCGCGAGCTCAAGGGCGGCGAACTGACGATCAAGCTGTGGCGCGGGGAGCGCGCGCGCACGGCGAAGGTGAAAGCGGCATGACCGACCGGCCCCTCTATGCCGATCTTGGCGGCGACATCGGCGTCAGCTTCGAATTTTTCCCGCCCAAAACGGCGAAGATGGAAGAGACGTTGTGGGACTCGATCCAGATGCTCGCTCCGCTTGCGCCCCGCTTCGTGTCAGTGACCTATGGCGCAGGCGGCTCAACCCGCGAGCGGACCCACGCGACCGTTGCCCGGATCGAACGCGAGACCCCGCTGGCGGCGGCAGCGCACCTCACCTGCGTCGAGGCAACTCGCGAGGAAATCGACGCGGTCGCGGAGGAATATTGGGCGGCGGGTGTGCGCCACATCGTTGCGCTGCGCGGTGACATGCCGGTGATGGGCGAGCCCTACCGCCCGCATCCCGGCGGCTATGCCAATGCCGCCGAGCTGGTCGCGGGATTGAAGCGGTTGCACCCGTTCGACATTTCTGTCGCGGCTTACCCCGAGCTGCATCCCGAGAGTGGCACATCGAAGGCCGATCTCGACAATCTTAAGCGCAAGATCGATGCCGGGGCGAACCGCGCGATCACGCAATTCTTCTTCACGCCCGATTGCTTCTTCCGCTTCCGCGACGCAGTCGCCGCCGCCGACATCGACGCCGAGATCGTGCCCGGAATCCTCCCCGTGTCGTCGGTGGCTCAAACGCGCAAGTTCGCCGGGCTGTGCGGTGCGCACATCCCCGGCTGGATGGACCGTTTGTTCGAAGGACTCGACTCGCTTCCCGCCGCGCGCCAGCTGGTCGCGGCGACGATCGGCGCCGAACTGTGCCGCCAGCTATACGCCGGCGGGGTGCGCAACTTCCACTTCTACACATTGAACCGTGCCGAACTGGCCTACGCCATCTGCCATCTGCTCGGCGTGCGCCCCAAGGGCGGGATCGCCAAGGAATTCAGGGAGCAAGCCGCATGACCCCCTCCCCCGCCGCCAAGCGCTTCCGCGATGAAGCGGCCAAGCGGATTCTCGTCACCGACGGCGCGTTCGGGACGATGCTGCAGGGCTATGCGCTCGGCGAGGCAGAATACCGCGGGCAGATCGAGACCAATCACGACCAGAAGGGCAATAACGACCTGCTGTCGCTTACCCAGCCGCAAATCGTGCGCGAGATCACCGATGCGTATCTGGCGGCGGGATCCGACATCGTTTCCACCAATACCTTCAACGCGAACAGGATCAGCCAGGCGGACTATGGCGCGGAAGGTCTGGTGCGCGACCTTAATATCGCTTCGGCGAGGATTGCGCGCGACGCCGCCGATGCGGCTGAAAAGGCAACGGGCATTGCGCGCTTTGTCGCCGGCGCATTGGGACCGACCAACAAGACGTTGTCGTTGTCGCCCGACGTCAACGACCCCGGCTTTCGCGCGATCACGTTCGACGAGCTGAAGGACGTCTACCTCGAGGAAGTGCTCGCGCTCGCCGAGGGCGGGGTCGACTTCATCCTGATCGAGACGATCTTCGACACGCTGAACGCCAAGGCCGGGATCATGGCGACACTGGAGGCGCAGGAAGCGATCGGCCGCGAGCTGCCGCTGATGATCAGCTTCACCATGACCGACCGCACCGGGCGCAACCTGTCGGGCCATTCGATCGAGAGTTTCTGGGCATCGGTCCGTCACGCGCGCCCGCTGACGATCGGGGTCAATTGCTCGTTCGGCGCGCCCGATTTGCGGCCTCACGTCCAAGTGCTGTCGGCCACTGCCGACACGTTGCTGATGGCCTATCCCAACGCCGGGCTGCCCAACGAACTTGGCGAATATGACGAGCAGCCGGTGACGACCGCCGGCTTCATGCGCGAGTGGGCCGAGCAGGGTCTCGTCAACGTCATTGGCGGTTGCTGCGGGACCACGCCGGAGCATATCAAGCAGATGGCGATGGCGGTCGCGGGTCGCCCGCCGCGCGCGCTTCCGGCGCACCGCTCGGATACCCTGCTCGCGGGCATCGACCCGATGCGCATCGCCGCCTGAAGCAAGAGTTTCATGACCCAGAATGTCGCCCAGTTCGTCAATATCGGCGAGCGCACCAACGTCACCGGATCGGCGGCGTTCAAGAAGCTGATCCTCGGCGACGACTATACGCGCGCCGTCGAAGTCGCTCGGCAGCAGGTCGAGAACGGCGCGCAGATCGTCGACGTCAACATGGACGAAGGCCTGCTCGACGCCGAATACGCCATGACGACCTTCCTCAAGCTGATTGGCGCGGAACCCGACATCGCGCGGGTGCCGATCATGATCGATTCGTCGAAATGGTCGGTGATCGAGGCTGGTCTGAAGGTCGTGTCGGGCAAGCCGATCGTCAATTCGATCAGCATGAAGGAGGGCGAGGAACAATTCCTGGCGCAGGCCCGCAAAGTCATGGCTTATGGCGCGGCGGCCGTCATCATGGCGTTCGACGAGGTCGGCCAGGCTGACACCGCGCAGCGCAAGGTCGAGATTTGCGAGCGGGCGTACAAGCTGCTCACCGGGATCGGCTTTCCGCCCGAGGACATTATCTTCGATCCCAACATCTTCGCCATCGCGACCGGGATCGACGAGCATCGCCGCTATGCGATCGACTTCATCGAGGCGTGCCGCGAGATCAAGGCGCGCTGCCCCCATGTCCATATCTCGGGCGGGGTATCGAACCTCAGCTTCTCGTTCCGCGGCAACGAGCCGGTGCGCCGCGCGATGCACAGCGTGTTCCTCTACCACGCCATCCAGGCGGGGATGGACATGGGTATCGTCAACGCGGGGCAACTCGACATTTACGACGCGATCGACCCCGAACTGCGCGAAGCGTGCGAGGACGTCATCTGGGATCGGCGGGAGGATGCCACCGACCGGATGATCACGCTTGCCGAACGCTTTCGCGGGACCGATGTGGTCGCCGAGAAGCAGGCTGAGGAATGGCGTTCGTGGCCCGTTGCGCGGCGGCTGGAGCATGCGCTGGTCAAGGGCATCGACGCGTTCGTCGTCGAGGATACCGAGGAAGCGCGGCTGCTTAGCCCGCGCCCGATCGAGGTCATCGAAGGCCCGCTGATGGACGGAATGAACGTCGTCGGTGACCTGTTCGGGTCGGGCAAGATGTTCCTGCCGCAGGTGGTGAAATCGGCGCGGGTGATGAAGAAGGCGGTCGCGCACCTGCTGCCCTATATCGAGGCGGCGAAGGACCCCGGCGCGCGCGGCAAGGGCAAGGTCGTGATGGCCACCGTCAAGGGCGACGTCCACGACATCGGCAAGAATATCGTCGGCGTCGTCTTGAAGTGCAACGATTACGAGATCGCCGACCTCGGCGTCATGGTTCCGTGCGAAAAGATACTCCAGACCGCCCGCGCGATGGAGGCGGACATGATCGGACTCTCCGGCCTGATCACGCCCTCGCTGGACGAGATGGTCCACGTCG
>JANXUU010000055.1 GCA_025356055.1 Sphingomonas sp.
GCGATCGCCTGTGGGGTGGTCGAGGGCCGGGGCCTTGGCCAGAACGCCCGCGCCGCCTTGATCGCACGCGGTTTCGCCGAAATGACCCGCTTCGGCCTCGCCATGGGCGCACGGCGCGAGACGCTGGCGGGGCTGTCGGGCCTCGGCGATCTCGTCCTGACCTGCTCGTCGACAAGTTCGCGCAACTACTCGCTCGGCAAGGGCCTCGGCGAAAAACGGGCCGCATCCGACCTGATGGCCGACCGCCGCACGGTAGCAGAAGGCGCCTTCACCGCCCCCGTCCTCGACCGGCTGGCGAAGGCAAAGGGCATCGACATGCCGATCGTCGCCGCCGTCACGGCGCTGCTGGCCGGAACGGCAGGAGTCGACGAAGTCCTCGAAGGCCTTCTCTCGCGGCCCACCCGACCGGAGCACCACTAGCGTCTTTGCGAGCGGAGCGAAGCAATCCAGTCTGGGTTGCCGCGTCGGCTTGCTCCTCGCAATGACGTCGAACAACATGAAGCCGTCCTAAAAATCGATCGCGATGCCCTTCTTGACCCAGTCGCCATAGCGCGTCGGGTCGGGCTTCTCCTCCTCACCCGCAGGGGGCGGCGAGACGACCGCTTCCGGCTCGGGCACCGGCGGCGACGGGGTCAGCGTCTTGGGCGCGACGATGTGCGCTGGGCGTTTCATAATATGCCAATTGGTGCGTAAAGGCGCTCATGCCAACCCCCGATCAATCTCCCGATGGCCTCCCCGCCCGCGCCGCCGCGCTGCGCATGCTCGACGGGGTCCTCCGCCGCGGCCAGTCGCTCGAAGCCGCTGCTCAGGGTGGCGCGCATTTGCCCCCCGCCGACCAGGGGCTCGCCCTCGCCATCGCCGGGGAGACGCTACGCTGGCTGCCCGATCTCGACCTGCTCATCGACAGCGCGACCCGCCTCCCGCTCGCCGACGATGCCAAGGCGCGGATGGTGCTACGGATGGCGCTGGCGCAGAAGATCGCGCTCAACACCCCCGATCACGCGCTCGTCGCCACTGCGCTCCCGCTGGTCGACGGGGGGCCGCGGCGGCTCGTCCACGGCGTGCTCGGCACGCTGCTGCGACAAGGGGTCAGCGTCGGCGATGCCCCGCACCTGCCCCTGATTGTCGCCGAGCGCTGGCGCCGCGCCTGGGGCACGCCGATGGTCGAGGCCGCCCGTCGCGCCATCGCCCACCGCCCGCCACTCGACCTGAGTTTCAAGGACGATGAGGCGGCGCACGCCTTCGCGCACGCCACTTCGCTCGCCCCGCGCCACGCCCGCCTCGACCGCTCGTCGAATGTCGCCGAACTGCCCGGTTTCGGCGAGGGCGGGTGGTGGGTCCAGGACCTCGCCGCCTCGCTCCCGGCACGGCTGATCCCGGCGGGCGCGACAACCGTGCTCGACCAGTGCGCGGCTCCCGGCGGCAAGACCATGCAGCTTGCCGCCGCCGGCCACGCCGTCACCGCACTCGATCGCAAGCCGAGCCGAATCGCCCGCCTCCAGCAGAACCTCGACCGCACCGGCCTCGCCGCCGAACTCGTCACCGCCGACGCGCTGACCTGGGTGCCGGACCGCACCTTTGACGCAGTCCTGGTCGATGCGCCCTGCTCGTCGACCGGCACGCTGCGCCGTCACCCCGAGGTCATCTACCGCGCCCGCCCCGCGATCATCGAGGAAACCGTCGCGCTGCAAACAAACCTCCTCGCCCACGCCGCGACCCTCGTTACCCCCGGCGGCGCGCTCGTCTTCGCGACGTGCAGCCTCGAGCCCGAAGAGGGCGAGGCGATCGTAGAGGCTTTCCTCGCCGCCCACCCCGGCTTCGCCATTGACCCACCAAAGCCCGCCGAACTGCCCGATTTCGTGACGCCGACCGAGTCCGGTTTCGTTCGCACCCTTCCCGGGCTGATCGAGGAGCAGGGCGGCCTCGACGGCTTCTTCATCGCGCGGCTTGTCGCCCCCCGCGATTAGGCGCTAATCGGCCCCATGACGATCATCGCCCCCTCGATCCTGTCTGCCGATTTCGCGAACCTCGGCGCGGAGGTGCGCGCGATCGATGCGGCCGGTGCCGACTGGATCCACGTCGACGTGATGGACGGCCACTTCGTCCCCAACCTGACCATCGGGCCGATGGTGGTGAAGGCACTCCGCCCGCACTCGGCCAAGCCGTTCGACGTTCACCTGATGATTGCCCCGGTCGATCATTTCCTCGACGCCTTCGCCGAGGCCGGGGCCGACATCATCACCGTCCATCAGGAGGCCGGCCCCCACCTTCACCGCAGCATCCAGCGGATCAAGTCGCTCGGCAAGAAGGCCGGCGTGTCGCTCAATCCCGCGACCCCGGCCAAGACCCTCGACTATGTCCTCGAGGAAATCGACCTTGTGCTCGTGATGAGCGTCAACCCCGGCTTCGGCGGCCAGAAATTCATCCCAAGCCAGCTGCGCAAGATCGAGGCGATCGCCAAGCAGGTCCAGATGAAGGGGCTCGACGTCATCATCGAGGTCGATGGCGGGGTCGACGCGGGCAATGTGCAAAGCGTCATCGACGCAGGCGCGACCGCGATCGTCGCCGGCACTGCCGCATTCAAGGGCGGCCCCGACCACTACCGCGCCAATATCGCCGCGCTGCGGGGTCCAGTTCTTCGAGGAAACGAATGAACGACGAAGCGGGGGCGGTGATCGGCAAGCTCGCCAGGGGCTCGCTCTTTTCGCGCCTGTTCATCGCCAAGAAAGAGCCGCTGCGGCTGATCGCGGTCCCGCGCGACCATGTTGCCGGCGACCGCACGCGCGGCGATGCACTCCTTGCCGGCCGCTTCGAACTCGGCGCAGAAGCGATCGACCTGACTGACTTCGACTTCGCTGCAATCGGGGCGGACAGCAGCATCGCCGCCTCGCTCCAGGGCTTCAGCTGGCTGCGCGACCTCGCCGCCTCGACCGGCCGCGACAAGGGCGCGAAGCTCGCCGAAGCGCTCGTCGGGCGCTGGCTGCTCGCTCATGGGACGAAGGTCGACGAGGCGTGGCGCCCGGCGCTGTGGGGCGAGCGCATCCTCTTCTGGACCGCCTATGCCCCCTATATCCTGTCGAGCCGAGACGCCGGCTACCGCTCGGCCCTCCTCAATACTCTCGCCAGAGGTGCGCGCCACCTCGACGCGAATGCCGACAAGTCCCCCCCCGGTCTGCCCCGGGTCACTGCCTGGATCGGGGTTATCGCTGCCGGCCTGCTCGTTCAGGGCGGGATGAGCAGAGTCGCGCGCGGCGAGGCCGGACTGGCCCGCGCGCTGGCCCAGGCGCAGGGCGACGATGGCGGGCTGCTCAGCCGCTCGCCTGCCGAGCAAGCGCTGTTCGTCGACCGCATGGGCCTCCTCCGCGCGGCGTATTTCGCCGCCAAGCACAGTCTTCCCGACAATCTCGAATCCGCCGCCGCCGCCGCGCTCGCCGCGCTTCACGGGGTGACGATGGGCGATGGCGCATTGTCGAGCTGGCAGGGCGGCAACCCCGGCGACCCCGCTCGTCTCACCGCGCTGGTCGACGGGTGCGGCCTGCGCGCCCGCCCGCTTCGTCAGGCGCGCGGCTGGGGCTACCAGCGCCTCTCCGCGCTCGGCACGGTAATTGTCCTCGACGGTGCCCCGCCGCCCTCGCCGAAGGTCGCCACAAGGGGCTGCGCCTCCACGCTTGCGATCGAAGTCAGCGACGGGACGCAGCGGCTGATCGTCAATTGCGGTGGCCCGGACCCCTTGCCCACGACCCTCTCCGACGAGCTTGTCGCCGCGCTGCGCACCACTGCCGCCCACTCGACGCTGGTGCTCGACGATACCAATTCGACCGCGATCCTTGCCGACGGCTCACTCGGCAAGGGGGTCGAGGAGGTTCCGGTCGTGCGCTCCGAGGACAATGATTCGACTCGCATCGAAGCGAGCCACGACGGCTATGTCAAAGGCTTCGGACTGACCCACAACCGCACCCTCATCCTCGGCAACGACGGCAAGGAATTGCGCGGCCTCGACAAGCTTGCCCCCAAAGGCCGCCGCAAGATCAAGGAGGCTGCCCCCTACGCCGTCCGCTTCCACCTCGCCCCCGGGGTCGAGCCGACGATCACCGCCGACGGCATGGGCGCGATCCTTCGCTCGCCCGGCGCCCCGCCGTGGAATTTCCGCTGCCGCGGCGCGATGCTGACGACCGAGGAAAGCCTCCACGTCGACGGCCATGGCAACCCCGTCGCGGCAATGCAGCTTGTCGTTGTCGGCGAGATTTCGGGGCTGGGCGGCGAAATCGCCTGGCAGCTGCGCCGTTCGAGCTAGAAGGAATAGTATGACCGACCTCGTCCCCGTCCGCCGGGCCTTGCTTTCCCTGTCCGACAAAAGCGGCCTCGAACCCCTGGCTGCCGCGCTTGCCGCGCATGGGGTCGAACTCGTCTCGACCGGCGGCACCGCCAAAGCGCTGCGCGACATGGGCCACGAGGTGCGCGATGTCGCCGACCTCACCGGCTTCCCAGAGATGATGGATGGGCGCGTCAAGACCCTCCACCCGATGGTCCATGGCGGCCTCCTCGCGGTGCGCGACAACCCCGAGCACAAGGCCGCAATGGACGCACACGGGATCGGCGCGATCGACCTCGTCGTGGTCAATCTCTACCCCTTCGCGCAGACCGTAGCCAAGGGCGCCAGCCGCGACGAGATCATCGAAAATATCGACATAGGCGGCCCCTCGATGGTCCGCTCGGCGGCCAAGAACCACGCCTTCGTCGCGTGTCTCACCGACCCCGCCGACTATCCCGAGATCATCGCCGCGCTCGGCATGGGCACCGACCTTGCCTTGCGCAAGCGCCTCGCCGCGAAGGCTTATGCCGCCACTGCCGCTTATGATGTGATGATCGCAAACTGGTTCGCACGGGTCGATCAGGGCCAGGACTTCCCGCAGCAGCGATCGATGTCGTCGCAGCTGATCATGCCGCTGCGCTACGGCGAAAACCCGCATCAAAAGGCGGCGCTCTACGCGGCTGCCGGACCTGCGGCATGCGGTATTGCTCAGGCTGAACAGGTCCAAGGTAAGCAACTCAGCTTCAATAACCTCAACGATGCCAACGCTGCGCTCGAACTCGTCGCCGAATTCCAACACGGCCCGCCAACGGTGGTCATCGTCAAGCATGCCAACCCATGCGGCGTCGCCAGTGCGGACACGTTGCTCGAGGCGTGGCAAGCTGCGCTTTCGTGCGACAGTGTGTCGGCATTCGGCGGCGTCGTCGCGGTCAACCGCAAGCTTGATGCCGCAACCGCTGAGGCGATCAGCGCCATCTTTACCGAAGTAGTCGTCGCCCCCGAAGCTGATGCCGAGGCGCGGACGATCATGGCTTTGAAGAAAAATCTCCGTCTGTTGCTGTCGCGCGGCTTTCCCGACCCAAGGCGATCCGGGCAATATGTCACGGTCATCGCAGGTGGGATACTCGTTCAGGAACGAGATAACGGCGTGCTCAGCGACGACATGATCAAGGTCGTCACGAAGCGCTCACCAACCCCACGCGAAATGGCGGATTGCCGATTTGCCTGGACTGTCGCCAAGCATGTCAAGTCGAACGCCATCGTCTATGCCAAGGACGGCGCCACCGTCGGCATCGGTGCGGGCCAGATGAACCGCCGCGACTCCGCCCGCATCGCCGCCGCCAAGGCGCGCGAGGCTGCAGAGACTTTCGGTTGGGGCGACCCGCGAACGATCGGCTCGGCGGTTGCCTCCGACGCCTTCTTCCCCTTCGCCGATGGGTTGCTGTCCGCGATCGAGGCGGGTGCCACCTCGGTCATCCAGCCGGGCGGATCGATGCGCGACGCTGAAGTAATTGCGGCAGCGGACGAGGCTGGCCTCGCAATGGTTTTCACCGGAATGCGCCACTTCCGGCATTAGTTTGGCGAGAGGGGCCGGGCCGCTCGTCGAATCAAACTATATCGTCGGCCAGCTGCGCCTTGGCCGTATTCTCGTGCAATTCCTCGATATCCGCCTTGCGCAGCCGGAACAGCTCGCGGTCTTCGGGTCCGAAACCCGTAGTCCATACCACCACTCCGAACGCCGCGAGGATCAGCGGAATGCCGAAGAGCAGCTGCCACAGCTCGGGCAGATAGAGCCGCACCGGAATCCCGACGACCAGCCCGGCGGCGGCCGCGAACAATATGTCGATGCGCCAGCCCGACACCCGCGCGCCCAAATTCCTGGCCAGCAGCAACGACTTGGCGATTGACGCGAACCCAAGCGCGAAACACAGCGCGATAGCCGGCCCGGTCGCTTGGTGCGCCATGTCCCAGCCGATGCTGCGAATGCCCAGGATCAGACCCGCCCCAAGCCCCGCCTCGAGCGCCAGCATGATCAGCGAGATGACCATGTTGCGATGCCGATCGACATAGATCAGCGCCGCCTCGCTCACCACCGCAGTCGCCGCGATCACCTCGGCCGCCAGCAGGAAGCCGAGTGTCGCCGTTCCGCCGGTAAAGTGCGATCCGACCAGCCCCATCACCGCGCGTCCGGGCAGGCCAAGCGACAACGCGATCCCCGCCTGCGCGGCGATGATCCAATAACTCACTTGTCGCACCTGCTTGGCGACGGCGAGCTTGTCCCCATCGGCGATATTGCGCGCGATGACCGGGCCGAGCACCGGCTCGAAGCTCGACTTCAGCTTCGCCGGCAGCGTCGCGACCTGCTGCGCGACGTAATAGATGCCGACGAACGCCGGGCTCAGGAACAGCCCGAGCACCGCCAGGTCGACCTTTCGCGACGCCCATTCAACCGCGTCGGCGGCGGCGAGCGGGGCGTTCCTGCGCGCCGTCCGCCACGATCCGGCGAGGTCGGGCGACCAGCCGTGCGGAATGCCGTAGCTGCGGATCAGCGGAACCAGCGCGGCGATCAGCGCGGCGATCATCGAGATGACGTAGCTGATGATCAGCCCGTCCTCGAGCGAGATATAGGACCACGCGAAGGCGACGATGCTGATCGTCCACGGCTGGACCAATGAGCGCGCCCGCACCGTCGCGCCGACGTCGTTGCGATAGGCCAGCGCGGCGAGCGCGATGTCGGTCCAGGCGATCGCCAGCACGGTCACCGGCAGCAGCCAGTCGAGCCCGTGGACCGGACTGTTGGGAAACATCGCGAGCGGGAAGGCCATCAGCACGCCCATGCAGACAATCGACCCCAGCAGCGACAGCAGCAACGCGTCGGCGACCACGCACGGGTGCGGCTGTTCCGTATTGGCGAGCAACTGGGCCAGCCCGCGCCGCAACCCGAAGGTGGCCAGCTGCGCCCCCAGCTCGACCGTCAGCATCGCATAGGCGAACCGCCCCAGCACCTCGGCGCCATAGATTCGCCCACCGATCAGCAGGAACGGAAGACTCCCCGCCAGTCGCAGGATGAAACCGAACGCATTGAGCCGCCCGCCGCGCGCCAGCGTCGCCATGTCGGCATCGGGAGCGCGTTCCTCGGGTTCGGCGATCGAAGCGGTCAATGCGCCGCCCCCCAATGCGCGCCCTGCCCGACCTCGACATCGAGCGGCACGTCGAGGCGAAGCGCCGGCTCGCCGGCCGACTCCATCACTTTGCGCACAATCGCCGCCGTCTCTTCGACCTCGCCCTCGGGCACTTCGAACACGAGTTCGTCGTGGACTTGAAGCAGCATCCTCGCACCCAATCCCGCCGCCGCCAGCGCCCCGTCCATCCGGTTCATTGCGCGCTTGATAAGGTCGGCGCTGGTTCCCTGGATCGGCGCGTTGATCGCCGCGCGCTCGCTCCCCTGCCGCAGGTTTTGCTGCGGCGAGCGGATGTTCGGGAAATGCGTCTTGCGTCCGAACAGCGTCTGGGTGAAGCCATGCTCGCGGACGAACGCGGTCGTCTCGCCGATGTAATTGCGGATCCCCGGGAAGCGCTCGAAATAGCGATCGATGATGAATTGCCCCTCCTCGCGCGCCACCCCGAGCCGCCCCGCCAGCCCCCACGAAGAAATCCCGTAAAGGATCGCGAAGTTGATCGTCTTGGCCTTGTTCCGCGCCTCCCGATCGGAAGCGCCGAACAATTCCTCAGCGGTCATCGAGTGAATATCCTGCTTGTTTGCGAACGCCTCCTTAAGCTGCGGCACGTCGGCCATGTGCGCCGCAAGCCGCAGCTCGATCTGCGAATAATCCGCGCTCATCAGCACATGCCCCGGCGCCGCGACGAAGGCATCGCGGATCTTGCGACCGAGTTCGGTGCGGATCGGGATATTCTGCAGGTTGGGATCGGTTGACGACAGCCGCCCGGTTTGCGCCACGGCCAACGAGAAGCTGGTATGCACCCGCCCCGTCTCGGGATTGATCTGTGCCTGCAACGCGTCGGTGTAGGTCGTCTTGAGCTTGGTCAGCTGACGCCAGTCGAGCACCAGCCGCGCACAGGGCACGCCGTCTGCCGCGAGCCGCTCGAGCTCGTTGACATCGGTTGAGTAATTGCCGTTCTTGCCCTTGCGCCCGCCCTTCAGCCCGAGCCGGTCATAAAGCACCAGCCCCAACTGCTGCGGCGACCCGATCGTGAACGGCCCGCACGCCGCCTCATAGACCTGCTCTTCCAACGCCGCGATCTCGACCGCGAAATCGCCCGACAATTTGGCGAGGTAATCGCGATCGACCTTGATCCCGCGCCGTTCCATTCGCCCAACGGTCGCGATCAGCGGGCGGTCGACCATTTCATACACGCGCGCGACATTCTCCGCCGCCATGCGCGGCTTCAACCGCAGCCACAGCCGCAGCGTCACATCGGCATCCTCGGCGGCATATTCGGTGGCCTGCGCCAGCGGCACCTTGTCGAACGTGATCTGGTTTCGGCCCACGCCGCACAGCGACTTGAAGGTCACGCACTCATGGTCGAAGTGCAGCTTGGCCAGCTCGTCCATGCCATGTCCATTGCGCCCCGCGTCGAGGTTGAACGACATCACCATCGTGTCGTCGACCGGGGCCGGTTCGATCCCGCCCTTGGCGAACATCGTCGCATCATATTTGAAATTATGCCCGATCTTGAGCACCGCCGGGTCCTCGAGCAGGGGCTTCAACGCCGCCAGCGCAACGGCGGGTGACAGTTGGTCCGGCGCCTCGCTCAGCAAGTCGCCCCCGCCATGCCCCACCGGGATGTAACACGCCTCGCCCGGCGCGACCGCCAAGCTGATCCCGACCAGCCTAGCCACCACGCAGTCGATGCAGTCGGTCTCGGTATCGACCGCGACATAGCCCACGGTGCGCGCCCGCTCGGTCCACCGCTCGAGCGCCCCGATGCTCTGCACTGTCTCATATTTCGACCGATCAATCTTGATCTTCTCGGGCTCGGGCGCCGCCACCGGCGCGACCAACGCCGCGCTGATTCTCGGGCCCCCGGACGATGACCCTGCGCCGCCTCCAGTCATCCGGTTGGCGAGCGTCTTGAAGCCCTGGTCCTCGAGGAATTCGCGCAGCGGCTCGGGCGGAATCCCCTTCAATTCGAGCGCGTCGAGCGGCTCGGGCAGCACGGCATCGCACACCAGCCGCACCAGTTCGCGCGACAATCGCGCATTGTCGGCATGGTCGATCAGCGATTGCTTCAGCTTGGGCTTCTTGATCTCATCGGTCCCGGCGAGAACCGCTTCCAGCCCGCCGAACTGCTGGATCAGCTGCGCCGCGGTCTTCGGCCCGATCCCCGGCACCCCCGGCACATTGTCGACGCTATCCCCCATCAGCGCGAGCACGTCGCCGAGCAGCTCCGGCCCGACCCCGAACTTCTCGGTCACGTAAGCCCGGTCGATCCGCCGGTCGTTCATCGTGTCGAGCATGTCGATATGTTCGTCATCGATCAGCTGCATCAGGTCCTTGTCGGAGCTGACGATCGTGACCTTCCACCCGGCATCGCGCGCGGCATAGGCATAACAGGCGATGATGTCGTCGGCCTCAAGCCCCTCGGTCTCGATGCACGGGATCGAGAAAGCGCGCGTCGCAGTGCGGATCAGCGGAAATTGCGGGACCAGATCCTCAGGGGGAGGCGGGCGGTGCGCTTTGTACTGATCGTACATGTCGTTGCGGAAGGTCTTCGACGAAGCGTCGAGAATCACCGCCATGTGCGTCGGCCCGTCGGCCTTGTTGAGCCCGTCGGCGAGCTTCCACAGCATCGCCGTATAGCCATAGACCGCCCCCGCCGGCTGGCCATGGCGATTGGTCAGCGGCGGCAGCCGGTGATAGGCGCGAAAGATGTAGCTCGATCCGTCGACGAGATAGAGGTGGGGCTGGGGCTGTGGCATGAGCCAAGCGGTTTAGCAGGGACGCGCAGCGATGCCACCCTTGGGACGAAGGATCACAAGATGGGAGAAAAGTTCGAGCGCCACCGCCAGCCCTGGACCAGCGACGAGATCCAGAAACTCCACCGGTTAGCGGAGAAGGGAATGAGTCTCAGGGGAATCGCGAAAGCAATGACGAGGAGCGAGGAATCGATCCAGGCGCGGGCCAAGGCGGACGGCTTGAAGGTGAGCAAACTGCGGTGAAGTACCGTTAGCGCACGCTGATGAGGTAGAAGCGTGTCACCCACTCTCGCTTTAATTTTGAGAACTGCTCAGCTGACGCAATGGCTCGTTCTTTTTTCAGAGGAACGAAAGGAAGTATAACTTCTGCCAATTGGATCGCTATTTTCCCCGCTTGCGACAAAACGGCTATTAGGGATGATTGTTCGAGAAATGGACCAATATGAACTTCGCCACCGGCGGGCCTGAGCATTGCAATCCCTTGCATGCTCGGATGACCCGCAAGCGACGTAATAAGTTTATATTCCTGCTCCCGCTTTTTGCCCTCAAAGCCATCTCGCTTGTCTAAGAAATCGCGAACCTTCTTGGGACTGAATTCCCGCCAGTCATTCGAATTACGCCACCTCGTGATTGCGGCGCGATCAGTGCGAAAGCGATCGACAAGGAACGTCGTCTCCAGTACATCGCGTAGCACCATCCCGGCCGTCTGACTGTAACCGGTCAGAGCGAGGGAAATGGCGGAAGCGAAACCGTTAAACGCTCTTATGCCAAGCACCTGTATGACCTTATCGTCTTCATCGTCGTTGCCGACTTCAACCAGTGATGCGAGCAAATCCATCGCAGCTTCTATAACTGTCAGATGCAGTTTTAGGTCGTCAGATTCAGTTACGAGTGCTTCCGCCTTGAGGCGCAAATGTACTTCGCAAGCATACAGGCTCGCGAGCCGATCGGGCAGTCCGCTCAAGGCACCAGCACCGTATCCACCGCCTCGACCGCCATTTCCGGATAATCGAGCGTGTAGTGCAGTCCGCGGCTCTCGTGCCGCGATAGGGCGCTGCGGATGATCAGGTCCGCCACCTCAACCAGGTTGCGAAGTTCGATCAGGTCGGGCGTCACTCGGAAATCGCGGTAGTAGCCGGCAACTTCGCGGCGGAGGAGCTCGACCCGATTGGCGGCCCGCTCCAGCCGCTTGGTCGTGCGCACGATGCCGACGAAATTCCACATGAAGCGGCGGATTTCGCCCCAGCTTTGCTGGATCACGACCTCCTCGTCGAGGTCGCTTACCCGGCTCTCGTCCCACGCGCGGATCGCCGGTGGCTCCGCCAGCGTCGCCCAATGCGCGTCGATATGATGCGCCGCCGCCTCGCCGAACACGAGGCACTCGAGCAGGGAATTAGACGCCAGCCTGTTGGCGCCGTGAAGCCCCGACTGGGTCACCTCGCCCGCCGCGTACAGACCCGGCGCATCGGTCTTCCCGTCGAGATCGACGACCACGCCGCCACACGTATAATGCTGCGCCGGGACGACCGGGATCGGCTGCTTGGTGATGTCGATCCCCAGCCCAAGCAATTTCTCGTAGATATTGGGGAAATGCTCGCGAACGAACTGGGGCTCGCGGTGCGAGATGTCGAGGTGGACATAGTCGAGCCCGAGCCGCTTGATCTCATGGTCGATTGCGCGCGCGACGATATCGCGCGGCGCCAATTCCCCGCGCTCGTCGAACAGCGGCATGAACCGCTCGCCTGTCGTGGGGATCAGCAACCGCCCGCCCTCGCCGCGCACCGCCTCGGTGATCAGGAAATTCTTGACCTCCAGATTGTAGAGGCAGGTCGGGTGGAACTGCATGAATTCCATGTTGCTGACCCGGCACCCCGCGCGCCACGCCATCGCGATCCCGTCCCCGGTCGCCCCGCGCGGCGCGGTCGAATAGAGATAGGCCCGCCCGGCTCCCCCGGTCGCCAGGATCGTCGCCCGCGCCGTCAGCGTCTCGACCATCCCGCTCTTGCGGTTGAGCGCATAAAGCCCGTGCACCGCGCCACTCGTGGAAAACTCGACCGCATGCCGCCCCGTCACCAGGTCGATCGCCACCATATCGGGGATCAGCGTGATATTGGGATGCTCGAACGCCGCCTTCTCCAGCGCCTGCTGCACCGCCCAGCCGGTCGCGTCGGCGACATGGACGATCCGCCGGTGGCTATGCCCGCCCTCGCGCGTCAGATGCCAGCGGTCGGAACCGTCTCCAGCATTGAACGGCACGCCCAATTCGGCCAGCCGCTCGATCGCGCGCGGCGCCCCTTCGACGACCTGTTCGACCACCTTGAGGTCGTTCAGCCCCGCCCCGGCGACCATCGTGTCGCGCACATGCGCGTCGAAGCTGTCGCCTTCCTCCAGAACCGCGGCGATCCCGCCCTGCGCCCAGCCGGTCGCTCCCTCGTCAAGCCGTCCCTTGGCGATCACCGCCACGCGCTTGTTCGCCGCCAGGTTGAGCGCCGCCGTCAACCCCGCCGCGCCAGAGCCGATGATCAGGACGTCGTAGGTTCTATTCACGCGGCATCACTCGCGCGGGTGAGACTCAGGAACACATCCTCGAGGTCGGGGTCCTTCGTCGATACATCGACGATCCCCAGCCCGTCGGCCTGAAGCGCCGCGAGCACCTCGCCCGCATTGACCCTGTCCTTGCGATAGGTAATCGCCAACTGCCGCTCTCCCGTGATCTCGATCTTGTCAAAGCATGACGCGCTCGGCGCGGCGGTCAGGTCGCGGTCGACCGTCACCACCACCGCCTTGTCCTGCGCCTTGGCGATCAGGTCCTTCGTCGGCTCGTTGGCGATCAATTTCCCGTGATTGATGATCGCGATCCGGTCGCACAACTGCTCGGCTTCCTCGAGGTAGTGCGTCGTCAGCACCACCGTCACGCCCTGCGCGTTCAGCGATTTTACATAGGCCCACAGCTGCATTCGAAGCTCTATGTCGACCCCCGCAGTCGGCTCGTCGAGCACCAGGATCGGCGGCGAATGGACCATCGCCTTGGCTACCAGCAACCGCCGCTTCATCCCGCCCGACAACGTTCGCGCATAGGCATCCGCCTTGTCGGTCAGGTGCATCGCCGCAAGCAGCGCGTCCGACTGGCGCTCGCCCTTGGGAACGCCATACATTCCCGCCTGAATCTCGAGCGCCTCACGCGGCGTAAAGAAGGGGTCGAACAAGATTTCCTGGGGCACGATCCCGATCGAGCGCTTGGCGTTGCGCGGATGCTCGTCGATGTCGAACCCCCACACGATCGCCTTGCCGCTCGTCTTCACCACCAGCCCGGCGAGGATGTTGATCAGCGTCGACTTGCCCGCACCATTGGGGCCGAGCAGCCCGAAGATCTGCCCGCGCGGAACATCGAACGAGACATCGTCAAGCGCACGTTTCCCGCCAGCGTAGGTCTTGCACAGCGATTGAATGCGGATGGCGGCGTTGTCACTCATGAGACTGCGCATAGCCGCGCCGTCGCGTGCGTCCAACCCAGCCAGAGTAAAGAGCGCATTAACCCTGATCGGCAAAGTGATCTTCGCATTAACCTTCTACAGCGCGTGGATGCGTTTCCTGGTCTTCCTGTTGTTGCTTGCCCTGCTGCCGGTCGGCCCCGCCGCTGCCGCGCCGGTCGCGGCGGCAACCCAAGCGACCGCGAGGAGCGTGATCACCGCCCCGGTAAGCATCGTCAAGACCTCCGACCTGGACTTTGGGCTGATCGTGGTCGGTGCAGCGGGCACCGTGGTGATCGACCCCAATGCCAACAGCATTGCGACGACCGGCGGGGTTACCCGGGTCGGAACGCTGTGGAATGCAGCCAGCTTCGTCGGCGCGGCAGGCGGCTCGGCAGTGGTCGTGGTGATCAAGATCCCCAACCAGCCCGTGATCCTCACCCGCCAGGGCGGGATCGAAACGATGTCCGTCTCCCCCCTCACCCTCCAAGGTCAGAACAAGCGGTCGCTCGCCGCGTTGGAAAGCTTTTCCTTCCGCGTCGGCGGAACGCTCACCGTTGCCGCGAACCAGGTCGAAGGAGTCTACACCGGCACCTTCGATGTCCAAATCCAATATCCCTGACCGTCGCGTCGCATTGAAGCGCGCCCACTGCCCCGCTACGTTAAGGCGATGCAGATCCCTCCCCCCGAAATCGTCCGCACCAGCTCGACCCGCGTTTCGTGCGACGGCTCGGGCGCCGTCCCCGCCGCGCTCGGCCACCCGAAGGTCTATCTTCACATCGAGGATGAACTCGGGTTCGTCGAATGCGGCTATTGCGACCGCCGCTTCGTCCTCGAGGGTGGCCCCGCGGACCTCGACAACAAATGGACAGGCGGTCCCGCTAACCGGGCAGATGCGCTGTGAACGCCGCCGATCCCCGCCGCTTCCTTTACTCGGGCGCGCTCGATCCCGACGAAGCCAAAGGCCTCGCTGCGCGTCACCTTGGTGGCCATGACGATGGCGAACTCTACCTCCAATACGCCTTGAGCGAATCGTTCGGCTTTGACGACGGGCGCCTGAAAACCGCCGATTATCACAGTGCCTCGGGCTTCGGCCTGCGCGGCGTGTCGGGCGAGATGACCGCTTTCAGCCACGCCAACGAAATTAGCGCCGCCGCGATCGACCGCGCCGCCCAGACGCTCAAGCTGCTTGACCCGGCCAAGGGTACACCGTCCCCGCCACCGCCCCGCACCAACCATTCGATGTACGGCGCCGACGATCCGCTCGCGCTGATCCCCTTCGCGAAGAAGGTTGCGCTGTGTCAGGAAATCGACGCCGCCGCCCGCGCCCGCGATCCCCGCGTCGCCCAAGTCAGCGTCAGCCTGGCCGGCAGCTGGAGCGTGATCGAGATCGTCCGCGCCGACGGTTTTGTCGCGACCGACGTCCGCCCGCTAGTCCGTCTCAACGTGTCGATCGTCGCCAAGTCCGGCGACCGCCGCGAGACTGGAAACTTCGGCATGGGCGGTCGCTACCTCTACGACCGCCTGTTCGAACCCGCGACCTGGAACCGCGCAATCGATGAGGCGCTGGCGCAGGCGCTGGTCAACCTGGAATCGGTCGCCGCCCCCGCGGGCGAGATGCCGGTCGTGCTCGGCCCCGGCTGGCCCGGGATCCTCCTTCACGAAGCGATCGGCCACGGGCTCGAAGGCGATTTCAACCGCAAGAAGACCTCGGCATTCTCGGGTCGCATCGGCGAGCGCGTTGCCGCTCCCGGGGTCACCGTCATCGACGAAGGCGCCATCGGCAATCGCCGCGGTTCCCTGACGATCGACGACGAAGGGACCCCAACGGGCCGCACCGTGCTGATCGAGGACGGCATTCTCAAGGGCTACCTCCAGGACCGCCTCAACGCGCGCCTGATGGGGATGCAGCCGACCGGCAACGGCCGCCGCGAAAGCTTCGCCCACGCCCCCATGCCGCGGATGACCAACACCTTCATGCTCGGCGGACAGGACGATCCCGCCGAGCTTCTCACCCGCGTCAAGAACGGCATCTACTGCAAGAGCTTCGGCGGCGGACAGGTCGACATCACCAGCGGAAAATTCGTTTTCTCCTGCACCGAGGCGTACAGGATCGAGGGTGGCAAGCTGGGTGCCCCGATCAAGGGCGCGACACTGATCGGCGACGGCCCGACCGTGCTGACCCGGGTCAAGGGCATCGGCAACGACATGGCGCTCGACGAGGGCATCGGCGTGTGCGGCAAGGGTGGCCAGTCCGTCCCCGCCGGGGTGGGGCAGCCGACGCTGCTGATCGACGGGATCACGGTGGGCGGAACGGGCGCTTGAGCCTGGTTGAATTGGCGCGCTTCGGATCGCGGATCGACGCCGATCTTGCTCGCCTGATGCTCGAAGACGAAGGCATTGGTGCAACCATCTTCGATGGCCAAGTGAATAGCTTCTATGGCGGCTTCGGTCTGATCCCCGTGCGCCTGATGGTCCTTGGCGAGGATTATGACGAGGCTCAGGCGCTTCTGCTCGCCGACGCTAAAGCAGGTGCGCCACCGGCGCGAGACTGAAGCCGGCCTGCTCTGCGCACCGCTCAAGCTCTTCGCGCGCGACCCCATCCTCGGACTTCGCCACTGCCCACGCCAGCACCGAACGTCCGCCGGACCGGCAATAGGCCAGCACTTTGCCGTCCCCAGCGCTCGCCAGCGCATTGCGCATCGCCTCGACATCGCTCGGCCCCATCCCGCGCGCGATCGGGACATGGGCATAGGCCAGCCCTGCCGCCGCCGCCGCAGTCTCCATCTCGGCGCTCGTCGGCTGCCCCGGATCCTCGTGATCGGGGCGATTGTTGATGATCAGCGCCACTCCCTGCGCCTTCAGCTCAACCAGGCTCGCCGGGTCGATCTGCCCCGCCACCATCGTCGTTGCATCAAGTTGCGTTGGCATGGGTCAGGCCTCCTGTGCTGCGTGGAAGGCGCCCAGCAGCCCCTCACCATAGCGCGCCAGCTTGGTTTCGCCCACGCCTTCGATATGAGCGAGATCGCCAAGCGATCGCGGCCCTTGGGCAACCACCGCACGCAGCGTCGAATCGTGGAAGATCACATAGGGCGGGACCCCCGCTTCCGTCGCGGTATCGCGCCGCCACGTCCGCAGTGCCTCAAACAGCGGATCGTGCGGTCCTTCGGGGGGCCGCCCCCGCCGAGCCTTGCGCGCCTTCGCCGGGGGCACCGCAATCACCACCGGCACGTCGCCCCTGAGAATCGCCTTGGCCGATGGCCCGAAGCTCAAGCCGCCATAATCGTCTGCCCGCAGTGCATCGCGCGCTAGCAAGGTCCGCGCCACCGGCCGCACCAGCGCGAGCTCCTCGGCACTGGCGATCCCGAACACGCTCAGTTTGTGATGCCCGAACTGCCGCACCTTCTCACTATCGTCCCCGCCCAGCACCGCCGCCAGATGCGCCACCCCGAACCGCATCTCGGTCCTGAACACCGCCGACAGCAGCTTGCGCGCAACCTCGGTCACGTCGAGTGTCTCGGGAGGATTAAGGCAATTGTCGCAATTTCCGCAACTCTCGGGCGGCTCCTCGCCGAAATGCCGCAGCAGGATTGCCCGCCGGCACGTCGCCGCCTCGACGAATGCTGCCAGCGTATTCAGCCGTTCGCGCTCACCGGGGCGCCGCGCTTCCTCGACCTCGCTCTCGATCCGCCGCCGCGCCCGCGCGAAATCCTCCGCGCCCCAGAATAGCCACGCCTCGGCCGGATCGCCATCCCGCCCGGCGCGCCCAGTCTCCTGATAATAGGCCTCGATCGATTTGGGGATTCCGGCGTGGGCGACAAAGCGCACGTCGGGCTTGTCGATTCCCATCCCGAACGCGACCGTTGCCGCCATCACCATGTCCTCGGATGCGACGAACGCCGCCTGGTTGCGGCTGCGCACCTGCGGCTCCAGCCCGGCATGGTAGGCGAGCGCGGTCCGCCCGCCGCTCGACAGCTGCTCGGCGATCTTCTCGGTCCCGTTGCGGCTCGGCGCATAGACGATCCCCGCGCCCGACTGCGCGGCGAGCACCGTCTTCAACTGCCCGCCAAGCCCGTCGCGCGGGCGGACGTGATAGCGAATGTTGGGCCGGTCGAACCCGGCAATGACCATCCCCTCCTCGGGGATACCGAGCTGCGCCAGAATATCGGCGCGAGTGCGGGCATCGGCGGTCGCGGTCAGCGCCAGCCTCGGCACGTCGGGATGCTGTTCGAGTAGTGGTCGCAGCAGGCGGTAGTCCGGCCGGAAATCATGCCCCCACTCGGACACGCAATGCGCCTCGTCGATCGCGAACAGCGCCAGCGGCACTTCGCCAATCAGCCGCGCAAACCCTTCGGTCGAGACGCGCTCGGGCGCCGCATACAGAAGGTCAAGCTCGCCCCGCCGCAACGCTTCGCGGATCGCCCCCGGGTCCTCGCTCACACTGGTCAGCGCCGCCGCCTTTAGCCCGTGAGACTCGGCTGAGCGGATCTGGTCGTGCATCAGCGCGATCAGCGGGGAGATGACGATCGCCGTCCCCGCCCGCGCCACCGCCGGAACCTGATAGCAGAGCGATTTCCCCGCCCCGGTCGGCATGACGGCAAGGCTATGGTGCCCCGCCATCACCCGGTCGATCACTTGCCCCTGCACCCCGCGAAACGCAGCATGCCCGAAGACCGAGTGAAGAATCCCGAGCGGATCCCCGGTCACGTTTTTCCGAAAGTCATTGGGCTCCAGCCACCGCCGCGCCGGCAGGCGTCAAGCCATGGTAGCGAAGCATCGGGTTGACGTCGGGATCGTGCCCAGTGAAGTTGCGGTACATCGTGCCAAGGTCGATCGTATTCCCCCGCGACAGGATCAGGTCGCGGAAGCGCTGGCCGTTCGCCCGGGTCAGCCCGCCATGCGTCTCGAACCAGTTGAACGCGTCGTGGTCGAGCATTTGCGTCCAGATATAGGCGTAATAGCCCGCCGAATAGCCATTGCTCCAGATGTGGAGAAAGTACGGCGACTTGTAGCGCGGCGGCACATCGGCGGCATCGAAGCCGCCCGCGCCGAGCGCCTTGGCTTCGAACGCATCGGCGTCCTGGCGCGGCGCAGTCGCCGGCAGAGAGTGCCAGTCGAGATCGAGTTTCGCCGCCTCGACCGTCTCGCCAAAGTCGAAACCCTGGTTAAAGGTCCGCGACTTCATAATCTTGTCGACCAGGTCCTGTGGGATCGGCGCACCGGTCTTATAATTCACCGCATAATGGTGAAGTACGCTCGGCTCCAACGCCCAATTCTCATTGAACTGAGAGGGGAACTCGACCCAGTCGCGGGCCGTCGATGTGCCCGACAACGTCGGATAGGTCTGTGCCGCGAACAGGCCGTGAAGCGCATGGCCGAACTCGTGGAACATCGTCGTCACGTCGTCAAAACTGACCAGCGCGGGCTTGCCCGGTGCCGGTTTCGCGAAGTTGCCGACGTTGTAGATCACCGGGGTCGTCCCGCGCAGATACGACTGGTTGACCAGGTTCGACATCCACGCGCCGCCCGACTTGTTGTCACGCTTCCAATAATCGAAATACATCAGCCCGACGTGCTTGCCATTGTCCTCGCTGACCTCGAACACGCGCATGTCGGGGTTCCACGTCGGAATGTCCTTCCGCTCCTTGAAGTTTACCCCATAGAGTTGGTGGGCCGCATAAAATACCCCGTCCGTCAGCACCTTGTTGATCTCGAAATAAGGCTTCAGCGCGTCGCCATCGAGGGCGTAGCGTTCCTTGCGAATCTGCTCCGAATAAAACTGCCAGTCCCACGGCTGCGCCTTGAACGAGGCCTGGCCCGAAGCCTTCGCCTGACGGTCGATCAGTCCCTGGATATCGGCATATTCCTGATGCTGCTTGGCCGAGATTGCCGGAGCGAGACGATCGATGAAGCCGATCGCCGTCTCGGGCGTCTTGGCCATCTGGTTGTACAGCGCATAGGCGGCATAATTGGGATAGCCGAGCACCGCCGCCTGCGTGGCGCGAAGCTGGGCAAGCTCGGCGATGATCCCGCGCGTATCGTTCGCGTCGCCATGGCTGGCGCGATTTGAACTCGCCTTGAACAACGCCTCGCGGGTGGCGCGGTTGGTCAGCGACGTCATTGACGGCTGCTGCGTCGTGTTCTGCAAGGTCAGGACATAGCCCGACAATTTGCGCGTCTTGGCCGCCTCGGCGGCGTTGGCAAGGGCGTCGTCGGACAGGCCAGCCAGTGCCGCCTTGTCGTCGAAATGAAGTGCTCCGGCTTTTGCCGCCGCAAGCAGTTTCTGCGTGTAGCTCGACTGCAGTGTGCCGAGCCGCAGGTTAAGCTCCTTCAGTTGCGCCTGCTTCGCCGGGCTCAGCATCGCGCCCGAATGGACGAAGCGATTATAATAGATATTGAGCAGCTTGGCCTGCTCAATATTAAGTCCGAGACTTGCCTGGCGATCGTACAACGACTTCACCCGCGCAAACAGGTTGCCGTTGAGAAAGATGAAGTCGTCGTGCGCGGCGAGCAGCGGCGCAGTCTTGGTATCGACCGCCTGCAGCGTATCGTTGGTGTTCGCCCCGTTGACCGCCGAGAAGGCAAGCTGGGTGCGCTCGAGCATCAGCCCGGACCGCTCCAGAGCGCCCAGCGTATTGTTAAAGGTCGGCGCCGCCTTCTGGTTGGCGATCGCGGTCACCTCGGCCTTCTGCTGCGCCATGCCGGCCATCATCGCGGGCAAATAATCACCGTCCTTGATCGCCGCAAAGTCGGGCGCTTCGAACGGCAGGCTCGACGGCTTGGCGAACGGGCTCGACAACGGCAGCGCGGCACTCATGCCGGCGTGCGCGGCGGGATGCTTGACCGGATGCGCGGTGAGCGGCGTGGCGATGGCGATCACCGCGGTCGCGGCGACAAGGGTGCGGAACATTCGGTTACTCCTGGAACGATCTTGCTCCTGTTCAACGCCAACGCCCCTTTCGCAAGCATGAACTTTCTTCGCTTACTATTCAGCAGCTTGCGCGGCGGCCTCGAGCTCGCGTTCGGCCTGCTGACGATTCCACAAGTCGGCATACAGCCCGTTTTTCGCCAACAAGGCTTGATGTGTACCGCTCTCCGCCACCCGCCCATCGTCCAGCACGATGATCCGGTCGGCTTCGGCAATCGTCGACAGGCGGTGCGCGATGACAATCGTCGTTCGATCACGCATCGCGCCCTGCAGCGTCGCCTGGATCGCTTCTTCCGTACGCGAATCCAGCGCACTCGTCGCCTCGTCCAGGATCAGGATCGGCGGGTTCTTCAGCAACGTCCGCGCAATCGCCACGCGTTGCTTCTCGCCCCCCGAAAGCTTCAACCCGCGCTCCCCGACCATCGATTCATAGCCGTTGGGCAACGACGCGATGAACCCGTCGATTGCCGCCCCCGCCGCCGCCCCGGCGACCTCGACCTGCGACGCGCCTGCGCGGCCATAAGCGATGTTATAGGCGATGGTGTCGTTGAACAGCACCGTATCCTGTGGCACGATCCCGATCTCGGACCGCAGGCTCGCTTGGGTCACCCCGGCGATTGGCTGGCCGTCGATCAGAATCGCGCCGCTGCTCGGGTCATAGAAACGGTACATCAGCCGCGCGAGCGTCGACTTGCCTGCCCCCGACGGCCCCACCACCGCCAGGCTCGTCCCCGGCGGCACCTCGAAGCTGACACCCTTCAGTATCTCGCGCCCTTCTTCATACTGAAAATGCACGTCGTCGAACCGCACCGCGCCGCGCGTCACCAGCAGCGGTTCAGCCCCCGGCGCGTCGACGATCTCCTGGCTGGTATCGAGCAGCTCGAACATCATCTCCATGTCGATCAGCCCCTGCCGGATCGATCGATAGACCCAGCCGAGCATGTCGAGCGGCCGGAACAGCTGCATCAGCAGGGCATTGACCAGCACCACATCGCCCGGCGTGAAGCGGCCCTTCGACCAGCCCCACACAGTGAACCCCATAGCCCCGGCCATCATGATGTTGGTGATCAGCGACTGGCCGATGTTGAGCCAGGCGAGCGACACTTCGTTGCGCACCGCGGCGCGGGTGAAGGCGCCGACCGCCTCGTCATAACGGCGCGCCTCGCGCTCCTCGGCGCCAAAATATTTGACCGTCTCGTAATTGAGCAGGCTGTCGACGGCGCGACCGATCGCCTTGTTGTCGACCTCGTTCATCTGCCGCTGCAGTCCCGCGCGCCAGTCGGTCACCCAGCGGGTGAAGCCGATATAGAGCGCCACGATCGCCAGCGTCGCCGCGACCAGCCCGCCGCCGAACTTGACGAAGAAGATGACGCAGATCGCGCCCAGCTCGATGATCGTCGGGGCGATGTTGAACAGCAGGAAATAGAGCATCATGTCGATGCTCTTGGTGCCGCGCTCGACGATCTTGGTCAGGCTGCCCGTTCGCCGCTCGAGATGGAAGCGCAGCGACAACGAGTGGACGTGGCGGAATACCCGGCTCGACAAGGCGAGTGCGGCTCGCTGCCCGACCTTCTCGAACAGCGCGTTGCGCAGATTGTCAGCAAGTACCCCGCTGAACCGCGCCCCGGCATAGGCCAGCACCAGCCCGACGACGAGCGCGAACGCCGCGCCGCTGCTCATCCGGTCGACGATGCCCTTGTAGGCGAACGGCATCAACAGCGTTGTTGCCTTGCCGATCAGCACCAGCACTACCGCCACAATGACGCGCGCTTTCAGCTCGATTTCGCCCTTCGGCCACAGCATCGGCAGAAAGCGGACGATTGTCTTGAGGCTGCCCTTGTGGGCGGGATCGGTCGGAGGGGCGTCGCGCATCGTCCCCTAGATAGGGCGCCGCGCTGGCTTCATCAAACGACATGGGCGAATTGGTTGGAACTAGACGATTAATTCTCCGTTGGTGTGATGTCGCCAATGTGGAGAGTGTCATGGGTCCGGGTCTGTTCGTCATTGCGATCCTCGGCTGCGCCGATGGCTCTGCGCAGTGCCAGCAGGTCGCCATGCTTCCCACTCGCTACGAAAGCCGCGCCACCTGCGCCGCCGCGACCGGGCAGGTGCTGATAGCCGCGACCCAATTTGATTTCTCCGAGCTCCAGGCAGTATGCCGCTCGGTCGCCAGCCCCGGCACAGTGCAAAAAGCCCATCAGGTGCGTAACCAGGGCTAAATTACCGGTAAATTTTCCCAACTCCAATTGGGATTTCTCACCACTTTAGGGCTGCCCGCTAAGTCTCCCCACTGAAAACACTGGCTTTTCTCCAATTGGCACGCCTCCTGCATTGAGGATGGCATGACCCACTTACGGGTCGCCAAAAAGGAAAAAGACCATGACCAGCACCCTCCGCCACACCGCCATCAGCTTCGCCGCTGCGTTCGTCACCGCGATGATCTTCGTCGCCTCCGCCGTCGGCCCCGCCGCGCACATCACCTTCGCCTGAGCACGATTGACCTTCTTACGGGAACACACAAAATGAACGGACGTTTCCTCCTCAACCGCAGCCGCGCCAAAGTGATGGGTGTCGCCGCCGGCCTTTCCGACTGGACCGGGATCGATGTCCTCGCCGTCCGCCTCGGCCTGATCGTCGCCACGCTCGTTACCGGCCCGGTCGCCGTGCTGCTTTACATCCTCACCGGCTGGCTCGCCACCGACGACAGCTAAACGTCAAACGAATTGCTTCCCAATTGCGCGCTTCCAACTACATTGCCCGCAATTGGAGATTGACCCATGCGCATCCTGCCGTTCCTGCCAATACTTCTCGCCGCCGCCATCGCTAGCCCCGCCGCCGCCTCGCTCCCGGTCGGAGCGCTCGCGCCCGACTTCCAGACCACCGGCGCAATCGCCGGCAAGGCGTTCAAACTTCACCTCGCCGACCAGCTTAAGAAGGGGCCGATCGTGCTCTACTTCTTCCCCAAGGCGTTCACCTCGGGCTGCACCGCCGAAGCCCACGCCTTCAGCGAGGCGAGCAAGGACTTCCGCAAGGCCGGGGCGCAGGTCATCGGCATGAGCGCCGACGATTTGCACACGCTTCAGAAATTCTCGGTCACCGAATGCCGCAACGCCTTCCCCGTCGCGAGCGCCAGCCCGGCGACGATCAAGGCCTATGACGTCAAGCTGCCGATGGTGAACATGACCAATCGCACCAGCTACGTCATCGCCCGCGATGGTCGCATCGCGATGGTCCACAGCGAAATGAGCTGGAAGGACCATGTCACCAAGTCGCTCGCCGCGGTGCGCGCGCTGAAACGCTAGGCCCGGGTCATCGACACCGCCCTCGGGCCTGCCGCGCGGCTGGTCCGCTTGGCGATGCTCGGCTGGTATCTCCGCGCCGGCTGGACGATCGAAGGCACCCTACCGGCGACGCGCAAGTTCGTCCTGATGGGCGCGCCGCACACGTCCAATTGGGACTTCCCCGTCTTCCTCGGCACCGTCGAAGCCGCCGGGTTGCGACCGCGCTTCATCGGCAAGGACAGCCTGTTCAAGGGACCGATGGGCGGCTTTATGCGCGGGCTTGGCGGGGTGCCCGTCGACCGCTCGGCGCCGGGCGGCATGGTCGAGCAAATGGCGGCCCAGTTCGCGTTGCATGGCGAGTTCGCGCTGATCATCGCGGCCGAAGGGACTCGCGATCCGACCACCCGCTGGCACACCGGCTTCTATCGCATCGCGCAGGCGGCTGGGGTGCCGATCGTCTGTGCGGGCCCCGATTATGAGCGGCGGGTCGGGATTTTCGGACCGACGATCGTTCCGACGGGGGATTATGAGGCCGACATGGCCCCGGCGTGGCCCTTCTTCAGGACGCTCAAGCCCAAGCGCCCCGAGCGCGTGCTGTTCCCGGACGGCAACGACCTTTACGGCCACCCGCCGGCTTGATCGAACAGCGCGAGAGCCTGCGCTTCGAGCGCCGCGTTGGGTTGCGGCCAAGGCGGATCGAGCCGTGAACCGGGGAAGATCAGATATTGGTATGGTCCCGGCGGAATTCCATCGCCGTTGCGCGGATCGGGATCGACCCCGCCGAGCGCTTCGCATAGCCGAAGCGAGATTTCGCCGAGCGGGTGGGGGGCTGGACCCTGGTCGGCGACGACTGCCCAACTTTCCTCGCCACTGGCCAGGTTGCGCGCCATGGCAAGGTCGCCGAACCCGCCAACGCAGTCGATCTTGAGGAAGTTCGCCGGGAAGACAAGGTAGGGCACGGTCTCGCTGTCGACATAGCTTGCCGGGTCGGTCGCCGCGCCGTGGGGGTCGCGGAGCGTGGTCATCGACAGGAAATAGCCCTTCGCCGCGCCATCGGGCTGGACCCACGGCCGCGTCGGATCGACCGGGTCGGCAACCAGGATCCAGCGCCAGTCCTCGTCGCCCGACGGCCAGCTCGCAAAACCAAGGTCGTCGCGACCTTTGTTGTCGGGGTGGTAGGCGAACAGCGAGCCGTCGGCATCGAGCGCCATATGATCGGTCGTGTAGACATAGGCCGTCGACGCGGGGTCGCGACGAAGCTCCACCCCGCAGTAGCTCGTCCACGGTTCGAAAAGCATCGAAATGTCTCCCGAAGAAAGCGCGTGGCGCGGCGCGTCGTTGGCGCTATCTTGTCCCCACAACCAACGGGAGAGTGATCATGGCCAAAAGTCAGATGAAATCGAACAAGGAAACGCGCAAGCCCAAGGCCGAGAAGAAAAAGACCATCGCCGCCAACCCGTCGACCAAGGCCGGCGTGGTCAAGGGCCTCGACAATATCAAGAATTAGGCGTCGTCCGGCGCAGATATAAAATGCTGCGCTGCAACAAAGACATCTGATATCGGTTCTGCTGCTGGCGCGATGGCGCGCTGCAGGAGAACATGATGGTGCTAAGGCGCAACTTGGGCGTCGGAGCCGCGCGTTGGCAACGTCTGCACCAGGCGGCGATGCCCAGCCGGTTGACCGACCTCGGCGAGGTTCGCGACAATCCGGGCGATCTGCGCGGGCTGTGCTTTGTCCCCGATGGCGTCGAAGCGCCGATGCCGCTCGTCGTCGTCCTCCACGGCTGTACCCAGACCGCCAGCGTCTATGACCATGGCTCGGGCTGATCGACGCTTGCCGCGCGCTTCGGCTTCGCGCTTCTTTTCCCCGAACAGCAGCGCAGCAACAACGCAATGCTCTGCTTCAACTGGTTCCTGCCCAGCGACACCCAGCGAGCGATGGGTGAGGCGGCGTCGATCAAGTCGATGATCGACACGATGAAGCGCGATCACTCGATCGACGAAGCCCGCGTGTTCATCACGGGGCTTTCGGCGGGCGGGGCGATGACCTCGGTCATGCTCGCAACCTATCCCGAACAGTTCGCCGCCGGCGCGATCCTCGCCGGGCTGGCCTATGGTTGCGCGTCGGGCACGGCCGAGGCGCTCGAGTGCATGGCTGGGCGCTCGCGAAGCACCGCCAACGAACTCGCCGCCGTGGTCCGCCGCGCCTCTCCCCACCGCGGCAAATGGCCGCGCGTCCAGGTGTGGCAGGGCGACGCCGACACCACCGTCACCCCGGGCAACGCCGATTCGATCGTGGCGCAGTGGACCGGCCTCCACGGGCTGTCCGCCACGCCCGATGTCGTCGATCGGGTGGATAATCACCCGCGTGCTCGCTGGCTTGGCGACGATGGGAAGGCGCTGATCGAGCAATATAGCATCACCGGAATGGCGCACGGCGTCCCGATCGACCCGCGTCGCGGCGGCGGCGACGCGCTCGGCGCAGCAGGGGCGCACATGCTCGACGTCGGGCTCAGCTCGACGCTGCACATCGCCGAATTCTTCGGCATCTAAGGCGCGCCAGCAGTCGAGGCAGACGCTGCCAAGGCAGTTGCGCCGGTCGTTTCGATCGTCGCGCGCCGTGAGCGACCGCGCGCAGCGAACCCCGCTTCCACGCCGCATTCATCGGGCGTCCAGGCGGTTATCGAAAAGGCGCTTCGGGCGGCCGGACTCATGCGCTAGACGCGGCGTGGGGTGACAGGAAGGATGCGGAACATGGTCGAGGCACGCTGGAACGGACGAGTGATCGCCAAAAGCGACGACACGGTGGTGGTCGAGCGCAATCATTATTTCCCCGCCGACTCGGTCGAGGCCGGCGTGCTCCGTCCGAGCGCGACGACGAGCGGCTGCCCGTGGAAGGGGACGGCGAGCTATTACTCGCTGTTCGTCGACGGCAAGGAGAACCGCGACGCCGCGTGGACCTATCCCGAGCCCAAGGAAGCCGCCGCGCAGATCAAGGGCCGCATCGCTTTCTGGAAGGGCGTCGAAGTCGGCTGAGACGTGACTTCGCCGCGACCCCCGGCCCGGATCCTGGTCGACGCCGACGCCTGCCCGGTGAAGGAGGAGATATACAAGGTCGCCTATCGCCGCGCGGTGGCGGTGCGCGTGGTCAGCAACGCCCACCTCCGCGTGCCCGCGCATCCGCTGATCGAACGGGTCGTCGTGTCGGGCGCATTCGACGCCGCCGATGACTGGATCGCGGAGGCGGCCGGGCCGGGCGACGTCGTTGTTACCGCCGACATCCTGCTCGCCGAGCGCTGCCTGAAGGCGGGCGCGGCGGTGATCGGCCCGACCGGCAAGCCGTTCACCGCCGGATCGATCGGAAGCGCGGTCGCGATGCGCGCGATCATGGCCGATTTGCGGGTTGGCGGCGACGTCATCGGCGGCCCCGCGCCGTTCCGTGCCGCCGATCGATCGCGTTTCCTGCAGGCGCTCGACGAGGCGCTGGTGCGGGCGGGGCGGCGCTGAGGGCTGCTCCGTCGCGGCAGGATTGGACAGTCTGGACGTTGCGGCGCGTTTTGCGAAGGCCGACGTTTTCGCCTGTTTCCCCTCTAACGTCAGGCGCAAAGGGGCGGCGAGCGGCGATTTGGGGTGTCAACTTTGTCACCCGTTGTGAAGGCGCCGAAGGCGTGGGTTGACCGGTGCTGGCGGAAAGGGTTCGCGCGGCGGGAGTTTGCGCGGCGGGGGGCAAGCGGAGGATACGGGTCCAGGCGCGGTCGAACTCGGCGGCGCCCACGCTCCAGCGAAAGCCATAAGCCCCCTGCCGGCTCATCCCCGCCGCCGCCGCGGCCTTGCTGACCGAGCGCGTCATGGCGAGCCGGGTGAGGAAGACGATCTGCCGATCGATCGTCCAGCCATCGTGGCGCGGGGTTCTAGTGTCCATCGACCATGATGAAGCAGATTACGCGCCTGTAGGACAGCTGTTAGATTGGCGGGCATGGCAAGCGATCCGTTCATCCTTCAGCGCTTTGTCGAGGCGCAGGCCGGCGGCGTCTATGAACGCGCCCTCGCCGAGCTTCGCGCAGGCAAGAAGCGGAGCCACTGGATGTGGTTCATCTTTCCGCAGTCGGCGAAGTTGGGCCGAAGCGCGATGGCGAAGTTCTACGGCCTGTCGGGCGAGGCGGAAGCGCGCGCCTATCTCGCCCACCCCCTCCTCGGCCCCCGCTACCGCGAGTGCGGTGCGGCGGTGCGGGCGCAGGTCGATACGGGCAAGAGCCTGGAGGCGATCTTTGGCGAGCTTGATGCGATGAAGTTTAGGAGTTCGGTGGGGTTGCTCAAATCTTAGGGGCTAATTTAGCGGCCAAGTCCGATTGGAGGCCATTATTTTAGTTTGCAATCTGCGCTGCCTCTTTAATGATCAAACGTCTGTTTTCAAGAGGTCGCAAATGCTCCATTTCGAACGGCTGAGGATTGGAGGTTGGCGCCAGTTTTCCCAAGTGGAAATAGAATTCGGCAGACAATTGACGGTGATTACTGGCGCGAATGGTGCCGGGAAAAGCACGATCCTGAATTTGCTAATTCAGCATTTTGGCCTGACCCGAGCTGTGCTTGGCGTTCCGACCACACGCTCAGGCGAGAGCGGCTTTGCAATGAATGTTTTCAATGTATTCGCTGCTATTTCTCGGCTGGCTCGCTGGATGCAGCCACAGGTCGACCAAAATCAAGCGGTCATTGGCAGCATTGCTTACTCGAACGAGGCAGCGACGCAGCTTCTCGTCCCCACTCAGGGTCAGCAAAGCTACAGCGTGTCGTTTGGCCAAGCCCAGCCTGTAATTGGCTTTCATATGCCTTCACACAGGGCGCTTCCGAATTATCAGCCCATTCCAAACGTTCCGTTTGGTGGGATCGACCCAGCTCACGCATTTGACCGATTGTATCCAGAGTACATCGCAATTTTCTCTGGGGGTCATACGGGACAATCAGTTCTATTTAAACTCAAGGAGCTTCTCGCAGCCTGGGCCTCTTACGGTCCGGGGACCGATCTGCTCGCATCAAGCACAAGTCAGGCTGAGGCTTTCAAGGGTTTCGTCGATGTTCTGCGGGAAGTGTTTCCGTTGGACTTGGGCTTTCAGTCGTTAGCAATCGTTCCTCCGGACATCGTAGTAAAAACCACAAGTGGTGATTTCTTGGTCGATTCCCTTTCGGGCGGTCTATTGTCTCTGCTTGAGATGGCCGCATTGATTTATGTGCGCACCCTTCGACCTGACGGCGCTGAAGGTTTTGTCGTGACAATCGACGAGCCGGAGAACCACCTGCATCCAGCTATGCAACGGGGGGTCCTACCCGCGCTCATGCGTGCTTTCCCGAAGGTGCAGTTCATTGTTGCGACGCATAGCCCGTTCGTCGTCACTAGCGCTCCGGAAGCAGCCGTCTATGCCCTACGCTACGAAGATGTCGAAATTCAGTCCGCTTTACCCGAGCAGCCCTTGCCCGATGTGCGTGGGCGGCGCGTCGTTTGCACGAGGCTCGACCTAAAGAGCTTATCTGGCTCGACCACCGACATTCTGCGCGACGTTTTAGGTGTGGACTTCACATACCCGGTCTGGGTGGAGCGAAAGCTGGATGAAATTGTGGGGCGGTACCGCGACAGAGACTTCGATGAACAGACAATTCAAGAATTTCGGGATGAAGTTGCTGAAGCGGGCCTAGCCGATACATTCCCATCGGCCTTGATCGAGCTGGGCCGGTCCCATGATTAAGCTGCAAAAAGGGCCCCAGCCTGCAATTCTTGCTCGGAAGTTCGATGAGTGGACTCAAGAACTTTTGGACGCGCTAGCGGCGGGTGCAGACCGCGTGACGATCCAAACTAGGACTCGTTGACAAATTGGTTCATCCACAGGCGGATTGAGACGATGTGGATGAAGCCGAGGTAGCTGTCGGCGGTTTTGTCGTAGCGGGTTGCGAGGCGACGGGCGTTTTTGAGTTTGTTGAAGCACCGCTCGAC
>JANXUU010000056.1 GCA_025356055.1 Sphingomonas sp.
CATCCTGACGGGCGGCGAAATGATCTCGGAAGACCTCGGCATCAAGCTCGAGAATGTCACGATCGAGATGCTCGGCACCGCCAAGCGCGTCACCATCGACAAGGACACCACCACTCTCGTCGACGGCGCGGGTGAGAAGTCGGGCATCGAGGGCCGCGTCACCGCGATCCGCCAGCAGATCGAGAACACCACGTCGGACTATGACAAGGAGAAGCTACAGGAGCGTCTTGCCAAGCTCGCCGGCGGTGTTGCCGTGATCAAGGTCGGCGGTTCGACCGAGGTCGAGGTCAAGGAGCGCAAGGATCGCGTCGACGACGCTCTCCACGCGACCCGCGCCGCGGTCGAAGAAGGCATCGTCCCCGGTGGCGGTACCGCGTTGCTCTATGCGACCAAGGCGATCGAAGGGCTCAAGGGCGCCAACGACGACCAGACCCGCGGGATCGATATCATCCGCAAGGCGCTCTACGCGCCGGTTCGCCAGATCGCGCAGAATGCCGGTCATGACGGAGCGGTGATCTCGGGCAAGCTGCTCGAGAGCAACGATCCCAACCATGGCTTCAACGCCCAGACCGAGGTTTACGAAGACCTCGTCGCGGCCGGCGTGATCGACCCGACCAAGGTCGTTCGCACCGCGCTCCAGGACGCGGCCTCGGTCGCCGGCCTGCTCATCACGACCGAAGCGGCCGTGAGCGAGATGGCCGAAGACAAGCCGGCGATGCCGATGGGCGGCGGCGGAATGGGCGGCATGGGCGGAATGGACTTCTAAGCCGAAGCGACTGGCGCTAGCGAAGCGAACTCAACGTTCGCCCGCAAGCCCGGACTCGCGAAGCTGGAAGAACCGTCCGACGTCAACTACGGTTGCCGCTACTCGTCAAAGCAAAAGAAAGGGCCGGCCGGGATCACTCCCGCCGGCCCTATTCTTTTGTGCGATCTGACGTTGGATTGACTGTTCCCGACCGATTGCGGAACGTGATCGAACGGGCGCCAAGTGTTGCGCGTACATTTTTGACCGTCAAGGATTGTGACGTGGTCGATAATCGCCGCATGTTTACCGCTGCCCTCATTGCGATCATGCCCACGGCCTTCACGACCGTTACTGTCTACGTTTTATTGGTAGTGGTGTCGTTATTTGTCATCCTGCCATCGGCGACGCAGTCGGCCGTGCTGGTCGCAGGGCTGCTCTTCGTGATTTTTGTCGTCACCTTCGTCGTGGCGTTCCGCACGTTGCTGGACAAGTTTAGGCCGTAGAACGGCATTTTCGTCCTCCCGACCCCACCCCCGACGCCGCGAACCTCGTGAACATTCGCGCCCCTCTGGGGTCTTCCTCCGCTCCTTGATAACACAAAAGGGCCGCCAGCTTGCGCTAGCGGCCCTTTCTATTTCCCTCCCGAAGGAGCGAAGCAATTACTTGGCGGTGTTCGCCACGGCGTTGGCTGTTGCATTCATTCCGTTGGCGGTCGCGTTGGCGGTGCCCGCAGCGGCGTTCGATGTCGCATTACCAGCGGCGTCGAGTGCGTTGTCGGCACCGTTGACAGCGGAGTTAGTGTCCATGGTGACGGTGTTCTCGGTGGTCACGGTGTTGTTGTCGACAGTCGTGGCAGTCTTCTTCTGGCATCCAGCGAGGCCAAGCGCGAGGACCAGAGCGGTCAGGGCAATTTTCTTCATGATCGTTCCATTCCTAATCGGTGCCGGTTCCCCGGCAGAGGCTCAGCCTGCCGTGTTTATCGGTCAAGCCAGCGCGCGCCCATATAGTGCAGTGCCCCATCACGCAATCGTCATCTGTTGTGGTGCGCTGAACCGAGGTCGCTCGACGAGCGCGGCCCGGCCGGGTAGCGGGGAATGATGATGACCCGTTTCCTCCTGTGGATTGCCTGTCTGTTCCTGGTCACGCCGGCATTCGCCGGGGCGCTTCCGGGGGGCCGCAACGCGATCCAGCCCGAGCTGGTCGCCGAGGGCAGCGCGCGGCCCGGCGAGGCAATCGACCTCGCCATCGTCATGCACACGACTCCGGGCTGGCACGGCTATTGGCTGAACCCGGGCGATGCTGGGCTACCGATGTCGGTCGAGTGGCAACTTCCCGCAGGTGTAGCCGCCGGAGAATTGCGCTATCCGGTGCCGACCCGGCTGCTGATATCGGGGATCACCAACTACGTCTTCGAGCGTGATTATGCGCTGCTCGTCCGGCTGACAGTGCCGGCGGCGGCGCACGGGATCATCCCGATTCGCGCGAAAGCGCGGTGGCTCGCCTGCACCGAGGAAGTATGTGTGCCCGAGCAGGGAACGCTGAGCCTCGATCTGCCCGTCGGTGATGGCGTGACGCCGTTGCGCGGCAAGTTCGACGAGTGGCGCCGCGCCTTGCCGCGCCCGATCGCGACGGCCTCCCGATTCGCACTGGAGGGAAAGGCGATTCACCTCGCGTTGCCGTTTCCGGCGAGCGTGACGATCGCCACGCCTTATATTTTCCCCGGCGAGAATGGCCCGATCGACCTGGCCGCACCGCAGAGCTTTCGCCGGCAAGGAGACTGGCTGATTGCCGACCTCGTCCGCCGACGCGGAGCACCGGCAACGTTGACCGGCGTGATCGCGCTCGGTGATGGCCGCGGCCTGTCGTTCGCGGCGGTGCCGGGCGACGTCCCGAGCGGCGGAGCGACGATGGGCGACGTCGGTATTCGGGCACTCGTCCTCGCGCTGCTGGGAGCCTTGGCGGGGGGCGTCCTGCTCAACCTGATGCCGTGCGTCTTCCCGATCCTCGCGATCAAGGCGCTCCATCTGGCGCGCTCCGGCGGCGATGAGCGTCAAGCACGGCGCGATGCCCTTGGCTATGCTGCGGGCGCGATTCTCGGCACCGGTGCACTCGGCGTATTGCTGCTGGCGATCCGCGCCGGGGGCAGCGCGGCGGGGTGGGCGTTCCAGTTGCAGGACCCACGCACGACGCTGCTGCTGATGCTGCTCGCGGCGGCGATTACGCTTAATCTGGTTGGGCTGTTCCGCCTGCCTGTGATCGGCGGGGACGCCAATCCGAGTGGGAGCATCGCCACCGGCGCGCTCGCCGCGTTCGTCGCGACGCCGTGTGCCGGGCCGTTCCTCGGGGCGGCGCTCGGGACAGCACTGTTGCTCCCCGCGATTGGCTCGATCGCGGTGTTCGCGGTGCTTGGGCTCGGGCTCGCGCTGCCGTTCGTCGCGGTCGCCTTCGTCCCCGCGCTGCGCACGCGATTGCCGAAACCTGGTGCGTGGATGGTCCGCTTCCAGCGCTTCCTCGCGATTCCGATGGCGGCGACTGCGGCGGGGTGCCTGTGGCTGCTGTGGCGGCAGGCGGGGGGGCAGGGGCTTCTCGTTGGGCTGATCGCGCTCGTGCTGCTGTCGCTGCTGCTGGTCGCGTTCGGGAAGCGCGAGGGGCGCGGGCTGCTCGCCTTGACCGGCGCCGTTGCGATTGCACTCGGCGGGGCATTGCTGGTGCCGCAACACGCCGTTCCTGCTTCCCGTCCCTCCACCGGAGTAGCGACATGGAGCGAAGCGGCAGTCGCCAGCGCGGCCGACCACGCGCCCGCCTTCGTCTATTTTACCGCCGACTGGTGCCTGACGTGCAAGGTCAATGAAGCCGGCGCGATCGATCGCGACGAGGTGCAGGCGGCGTTCCACAAGGCCGGGGTGCGGATGTTCGTCGGCGACTGGACGAGCGGCGACCCGGCGATCACCCGCTTCCTTGAGAAGCAGGGCCGCGCCGGGGTACCGCTTTACCTGTGGTACGAACCGGGCAAGCCGCCGGAAGAGCTGCCGCAGATCCTGACTCCGGGGATGCTTACCGACCGGGCGCTACGGGCGCGCTAGCCGCTGATCGTCGGCGCAAGCCGGCACGCATCAGCGGCTCAACGAAGACGACCGTTCCCACACCTTGCGTCCGGCCATCCACGTCTCGAGTACCTTGGTCGCGGCGATGTCGGTCGGCGCTGCAGACGTAATGTCGCGGTCGACGATGATGAAGTCGGCGAAGTGGCCCGGGTCGAGCGATCCGAGACGATCCTCGGCCATCCCGGCATAGGCCGCTTCGCGGGTGAACCCCGCCAGCGCCTGCGCGAGCGTCACCCGCTCCTCGGGCCGCCATCCGCCCGGCGGCTGGCCTTGTGGATCGGCGCGGCTGACCGCGGCGGCGATGCCGGGGAAGGGGTTGGGCGATTCAACCGGGAAGTCCGATCCGAAGGCGAGATGCGCCCCGGTCGCGGCGATCGAGCGCCACGCATAGGCCCCCGCCAACCGTCCCGCGCCCAATCGTGCCTCGACCATATTATCGTCGCTGGTCTGATGGGTCGGTTGCATCGAGGCTATAATTCCGGCTTTCGCTAACCGGCCGATGTCGGCGGGGTCGAGGATCTGGGCATGCTCGATCCGCCAGCGACGGTCGGTGCCGTATGTTTGCGCGAGTTCCTCATAGGCGCCGATTACCTGAGCGTTGGCGGCGTCGCCGATGGCGTGCACTGCGACCTGGAAATGATCCATCGCGGCGCGGCTGGCGAGGTTCTTGAGCTTGGCATCGTCCATGAACTGGAGGCCGCGCGTGGTCGGTCGGTCGCTGTAGGGCGCCTTGAGCCACGCCCCGCGCGAGCCGAGTGCGCCGTCGGCATAGAATTTGACCCCGGCCATGCGGAGCCGGTCGCCGTAGAGCCATTCGGTCGGTTTGGCGCCAGCGATGCTCAGCAGCGGCTCAAGGCCAAGCGCGTAGCTCATCACCCGAACCTGCAGCCGTCCCGCGTCGCCCATGCGTCGCATCGTGTTCCAGTCGGCTTCGCTCGTGCCCATGTCGGCAACGGCGGTGACGCCGAAGCCGAGTAGCTGGTGCTGGGCGTTGGCCAGCCCCTGGTCCCGCTGGGTTGCAAGCGGGGCGGGAATCTTGGCCTCGATCAGCTTGCGCGCCATGTCGACGAACAGCCCGTTTTCGATTTGCCCGCCGGGTGGCGCCTTGGTGGCGGAAGTCACACCCGCCTCGCGCATCGCCGCGCTGTTGGCGACGGCGGCGTGGCCATCGACCCGCACCAGCCACACGGGCCGATCGGGCACTGCTGCATCAAGGTCGGCGCTAGTCGGGAAGCGCTTGTCGGCGAACAGTTCCTGGTTCCAGCGATTGCCGATAATCCAGCGCGGCGACGCGGTGGTGCTAGCGAAGGAAGCGAGACGCTGCTTGAGCTCGGCGATCGAGGCGGTGCCCGACAGGTCGAGCTGGAGTGTCCCCAGGCCAAGTTCGCCGACATGGCCATGCGCGTCAATCAGCCCGGGGAGCAGCGCCCGGCCGCGACCGTCAACGCGAAAATCGACGCGCCGCGGGCGGGGGTCGCGCGGGCCGAGCAGCTGGACGACCTTGCCGTCGTTGCCGACGAGCAGGCCATTGAAATGCTCGAGCTGGCCGGCGCGGTCGACCTGCACGCCGTTGACATTGTCGATCAGCGTGTCGGCGAGCGCGCTTGTCGAAAGGAGCAAGAAGGCGAGGGCGAGGAGAGAAGTTTTCATGGCACGGGTCTAGCATTGTTTGGGCGTCCGGGAAGGGCTAGGCGGCTCGCCCATGACGAACCTCATCGCTCCTACCCTCGACGACATCCGCGCCGCAGCGCTTCGCATCGAGGGAGCGGTTATCCGCACTCCGACACTCAAGAGCGGCAGCCTGTCGGCGCTGATCGGCGCCGAGGTCTGGCTGAAGTTCGAAAATCTCCAGTTCACCAATTCGTACAAGGAGCGCGGGGCGCTCAACAAATTGCTCCAGCTGACCACCGAGCAGCGCGCGCGCGGCGTCGTCGCGGCGTCGGCCGGAAACCACGCGCAGGCAGTCGCTTATCACGGCCGCCGATTGGGCATACCGGTGACAATCGTGATGCCCGAGGCGACCCCGATGATGAAGGTCACGCAGACCGAGGGACATCGCGCAACAGTAGTGCTGAAAGGCGAGGGGTTCGACGATGCGCATGCGTTTGCGAAGCAGCTCGAGGCCGAGCAAAATCTGGTCTTCATACATCCGTTCGACGATCCCGACGTCATTGCGGGGCAAGGGACGATCGCGCTCGAAATGCTTGCCGACGCGCCCGATCTCGATCTGCTCGTCGTGCCGATCGGTGGGGGGGGGCTGATCTCAGGAGTCGCGACGGCGGCCAAGGCAATAAAGCCGGGGATTGAAGTGGTCGGCGTCGAGGCCGAACTCTATCCGTCGATGAAGAACGTCATCGACGGCAGCGACGGGCCGATCGGCGGCGACACGATCGCCGAAGGGATCGCGGTCAAGCAGCCGGGTGAGCTGACGCGGCGGATCATCGACGGGCTGGTCAACGACATCCTGCTTGTCGGGGAGAGCCAGCTGGAACATGCAGTCGCGTTGCTCGTCGCGGTCGAGAAAACGGTCGTCGAGGGCGCGGGCGCGGCCGGGCTCGCCGCGATGCTGGCCGATCCCGGGCGGTTTGCCGGGCGCAAGGTTGGGACGGTCCTGTGCGGGGGCAATATCGACACGCATCTGCTCGCCAACGTGCTGGTCCGTGAACTCGTCCGTTCGGGCCGGGTTGCGCGATTAAGCATCCTCGCCCCCGACAAGCCCGGGGTGCTCGTGCGAATCGCCGACTGTTTCCTCCAGCACCGCGTCAACATCATCGAAGTCCACCATCAGCGCATCTTCACCACGTTGCCGGCCAAGGACACGCTAATTGAAGTCGAGTGCGAGGCGCGCGACGCGGCGGCGATCGACCGCGTCATCGAGGCGCTCGGTACAGCAGACTTCAGGGTCGAGCGCTCCACTCTGGATTAGGTTTTTGCGGTCGGGCACAGCGCTTTCATGTGAAGAACCAACTGCCCCACTGCGGCACAGTCGGCGACTTTATCCGCTTTCGTTGCGACCAACTCTTTCCAACCGCGTTAAGCGGTCGCATAAAGAGTTTCGTAACCACATTCGGAGGCCACCGCGGGTGAGCGCACCTTTCCGCTTTCCCAAGTTCTTCGTAACCAACCCTTCGCCGTGCCCGTACCTTCCGGGCAAGGTCGAGCGGAAGGTGTTCACGGAGCTGAACGGTCGCCAGTCGAGCGAACTCAACGAAGCGCTTGGTAGAATTGGGTTCCGCCGCAGCCAGTCGGTCGCATATCGTCCAAGCTGCGTTGATTGCACCGCTTGCGTGTCAGTTCGCGTCGCGGCGAACGAATTCGTGCCAAGCGCGACCCAGCGCAAGATCATCCGCCGCAATGCTGACATCGAGGTCACCGCGTGCAAGCCGTGGACCACCGAGGAGCAGTATGAACTGCTCGGTCGTTACCTCGCTGCGCGCCATCCGGGAGGCGGAATGGCGGAAATGGACGAGAGCGACTTTGCCGACATGGTTGAGCAGACCCCGGTGCGCACCTGCATCGTCGAATATCGCGAGCCGTCGGTCGACGGGCGCCTGGGAAAGCTGGTCGGCGCGTGCCTGTCGGATCAGCAGAGCGACGGGCTGTCGATGATCTACTCATTCTACGACGTGGGGCCCGACGCGCGGAAGGGCCTTGGCACCTTCATCATCCTCGATCATATCATCCGGGCTGCGCGCGCTGGGCTGTCCTACGTTTACCTTGGCTATTGGGTCGAGGGATCGAGGCGGATGGCCTACAAGGCGAGCTTCCGCCCGCTCGAGCGTCTAGGCCGCGACGGCTGGCGGCGGATGGAGGAGGTCGCGGGCGATCCGCTTCCCGAATGCGTCGAGCTTCCCGCGCACCTCGAACGCAAGCGGGCTCTGGTCGAGGCGTGACGCCACGACAGCTTGCAACCGGCTAGCGATATCTATTTCCGTTAAACTAGGACTCGTTGACAAATTGGTTCATCCACAGGCGGATTGAGACGATGTGGATGAAGCCGAGGTAGCTGTCGGCGGTTTTGTCGTAGCGGGTTGCGAGGCGACGGGCGTTTTTGAGTTTGTTGAAGCACCGCTCGAC
>JANXUU010000059.1 GCA_025356055.1 Sphingomonas sp.
ACGGCCGCATTCTTCACTTGACCGCAAGACACCCGATCAGGCCTACTTCAACCAACCGCTTCTCGCAGCGGCATGAAACCGGCAGACGCTCCACTTAATAATCGCGCGAGCCTGTTCAAACAAACCGAGCCACCTCTGCCATCGTGCGACGAAACCTGAGGGCGCATTGTAAGGTTATGGCGAACTCCCTGGACCTCGATCCAGAGTGGGCGCAATCGATCTTCTCGAAGAGGTTGCTGTCGTTCGGGACAAAGATCGCAAACGAGGAGGCTGAAGGGTGCGGCACCGTTCACGACCTGCTTAATGTGGTGTGTGCTCATACGCCCGATTGGGATAGCCAAGAAGGCAGTTGCGGTTCTTCGATAATGTTTTATCGGCTACGGCGCTCGCTCAATACGTAAAACAAGCGCGGGGTAGCACCGGGCACTGCCATTTCCTTCAGCCGGCTGCTGCCAAGTCTTTTGTTTAAGAAACTGGCCGTTGAGACGGGGCTACGGCTCCCTTCGCCCGAACTTACTTGGCTTCAAGCAACGAGCGGGTTCCTTGAGACCCGCAGCATCCACCCCGCCTCCACGGACGCATCTTCCTCCGGCGCGCGCCCCAAGCCAGAACGCATCGGCATCGAGAGCGTCGACCTGCACAAGGTATCCCATCCCGATCCTGACGGTAAATCTGCCACCGACTGCCTGCGCCACTACGACGAGTCACCTTGCCTCGCCATTCGGCTGCACTAAGGCTGCCGCAATAGTAGATGCGTGCAGGAGCGAGTTGATGAAGACAGCCGTGGTTACAGGTGCCGCCCAGGGTGTTGGTCTGGCAACGGCCCGGTTGCTGGCGCGCGACGGCTATCATGTCGTGTTGACCGATCGCCAGCCGCTCGAACCAGTGGTGGACCGCTTGCGCGAGGAAGGTCACAGCGCCGAGGGAATAAGTGGCGATATAGCGTCTGCGGATTTTATCGCTGAGCTCGCCGCTTGCGTTGCCACGAGTGACGGCGCGGCTGAAGTGTTAGTCAACAATGCGGGGATCAGCTGCATCGCACCGGCCGAGACGACCAGCCTCGAGCAATGGCAGACAGTCATGTCGGTCAATCTGCAAGCGCCGTTCCTGCTCTCGCAGGCATTCGGCCGGCAGATGCTAGCGCGGGGGAGTGGCAGCATCGTTAATGTCGCCTCGATCGCGGGGTTGGGCGGGGTGATCCACCGCGCCGCCTATAACGCCTCCAAACATGGTTTGATCGGCTTGACCCGCACGCTCGCTGCCGAATGGGGCGGGCGCGGGGTGCGGGTCAACGCGGTTTGCCCGGGTTGGATCAAAACCGAGATGGACGTCGCCGATCAGGGATCGGGAGCCTATTCGGATCAGGACATCATCGACCGGATACCGATGGCCCGCTTTGCCAGCCCCCAAGACATTGCCGCGGCGATTGTCTTCCTGGCCGGGGAAAGCAGCGGTTTCATCAACGGTGTGAGCCTGCCGGTGGATGGCGGCTGGCATGGCGATGCCAGCTGGGATGCACTGCGCATCAAGGCTCGAAGTGCATGATGCAGGCGGCGCTGCCAAGACTTTCGATTGATGAGCGGGGCCTTGGCGGCACGGCGCACCCTGTTGTGGGCTATGGTGGGGAAGAGGCCGTCCTCAGCTACAATCAGTATCTGGTGCAGATTAACGTCGGTCAGGTAAAAACCGTGCCAGCGCTAGCGATTGCGCGCCATTATTGGATGTTGCCCGAGGATGCGATACTTCGCGATGTAGTGCTGGTGGTTCGGGCCGACCAAGCGGATCACCGCGACATCAACCATGGGTTCGTTAGGTCGCGTCGATGCCTAGGCTATGGTCGCTCCCTATACGAAAAAGGCGGATCCCGTTCGGCGCGTCGCTTGAGAAGCGTTGGATTGACTTTCAATCAAATTATCGTCGGTTAAGATATCCGCCTGAGGGGCTGTCCGCCAGATCCTGATGACAAGCATTTGATGAGCTCCAGCCAAAAAAGCGAACGGCAGGTTTTTACGTCGTGAACCCATAAACGGGATTCCCTTGCTGTGATGGTCCTTCGTTCGGGTGCGCCGTGGCGCGACCTACCCGAGCGCTATGGCCCGAGGGCGACCTGCTACAATCGCTTCGTTCGCTGGAGACGGGCAGGCGTGTGGAACCGGCTGATGGACTCGATATCAGCGGCCTACGACGGCGACATCCAGATGATCGACAGCACTTCTATCCGGTTGCACCAGCAGGCTGCGACCGTAAAAAGGGGGTCGAGATCATTGTCTCGGTCGCTCGCGGGGCAGTCTCACGACCAATATCCACGCGCTCGTCGGCAAGGCTTGCCCGTCAGGCTCGGCCTGACGGCGGGTCAGGCGCACGACGCGCCGGCCGCGCTCGCGCTGCTAGACCGCCTCGATCCGCGCACCATCCTGCTCGCCGACAAGGCTTACGACGGCAATTCCATTCGTGACCTGATCGAGAGCCAGGGCGCGGTGCCCAACATTCCGGCCAAGTCCAACCGCAAGTGGAAGCCCTGCTTCAGCAAAACGCTCTATCGCGAGCGCAATCAAGTCGAGCGCTTCTTTAGCAAGCTCAAACACTTCCGCCGCATCGCCACCCGCCACGACAAGCTCGCCGAGAACTTCCTCGCCATGGTCAAGCTCGCCTCAGTCCGCCGGTGGCTGCGCGCTTATGAGTCTACGGCATAGGCACCCGCGATAATATCCAAGTCGACCGGATTGCTCGCAGCAATAATCCAACCGGCGAAAACGAGTCGCCACCGTGGATGTGAAGGCGCCGTATAGCTCAGCATCCGTTGAAGGAGAGAAGTGATGTGGACGAAGTTGTCGCGATCGGCAGCAATGTACCGCATGTCACCGGCAAATGGCCCCGAAGTGTCGTGTGGCCCAGCGATCGACCAGGACGTGCTTATCTAAAACGCGGCAGAAAGGCCTTTAGTCGCGCGGTTACGCGTCGGCAATTGGGCTTGGCAGGAAAGGCGCGTTCGATACTTTCACGACAACCTTGACCATTATCTCGATCGGGTGCCGTCCGACGCCGAATAGAGCTCGATTCGTATCACCGACCTGATAGGAACGATGCCTCTTCCATCCACCAAGGGACTTTCGATGCTTAAGCCGCGCGCCGTCTATGACGAGGATCAGGAGCAATAGCGACCTCGTCCGCAAGGTGCTGGCGAAGGAAATGAATATCGACGAGCAGGAGCGCGCTGGCATCGTCGGCAAGGACGTTTGGCGCAAGGTTGGCGAAGCCGGTATGCTGTGTGCGACCGTGCCCGAAGAATATGGCGGGCCGGGGCTCGATTTTCGCTATAATTCGGTGGTCAACGAGGAAGTCGCCTATGCCGGGTCATCGGCGGGTTTCACCCTACATAGCGACATCGTTTCCGATTATCTCGTCGCCTACGGCTCGCAAGATCAGAAGCAGGCCTATCTTCCGCGCATGGTGTCGGGCGAACTCGTGACCGCAATCGCCATGACCGAACCGGGCACCGGATCCGACCTTCAAGGAATCCGTACGACAGCCAGGCGCGGCGGCAACCATTACGTCGTCAACGGGTCCAAGACCTACATCACCAATGGCCAGAATGCCGACCTCATCATCGTCGCCGCCAAGACCGATCCAAGCCTCGGCGCGAAGGGTATTTCGCTGGTTCTGGTCGAAGCCGGCGATGGCGGGTTCGAGCGGGGCCGCAAGCTCGACAAGATCGGGATGAACTCGGCCGACACGTCTGAGCTGTTCTTTAATGATGTCTTACCAAAGAACGGCGTCATCCATTGGTCGATCCCGTTGGTGCCATAGTAGCTGATCCAGTTCGACAGGCCGGCACCGGCGACGATCGCCTTGAAGCGCTTCGTCCGCGTGTTGGCCCACATCGCCATGAATCCGCCGTAGCTGTGACCGATCAGCCCAAGGCGGTTATCATCGATCGGAGCGATCTTCTCGGCTGCGTCAACGCCCGACAAGATGTCGTCCAGGTCCCCTCCGCCAAAGTCACGAATATTGGCGCGGGTGAAAGCCTCCCCCTGACTGTAGCTGCCACGCGGGTTCGGCAGAAAAACATAATATCCGGCACGGGCGAGCGCGGCGGTCGTGCCGCCCCAGACAAAGCCGGGCACGCTCGCCGCGGAAGGTCCTCCGTGGACGTTCACGACCAGGGGCGATTTCGTGGTCTGGGGCACCGTCAGCGGCACGAGGAGCCAGCCCTGGATCGTTTCGCCCGCTCGCTGCCACGTGACACTCCGGGCGCGAACAAGCGGACGCCACGCCATATTGTCTCGAGTGAGCGCCCGAAGCCCGGACACTGGCCCGGCCATGATCGTCGGCGGATGGTCAAAGTCCTGCGAAACCATCGCGAATCGACGAGAATCGGCCGAGCGGGCGAACCGGCCACCACCCGCGGCAATGCTGACGGGTGCGCTCCACAATGGTGCGGAGACCCCGCGGACCGGGTCGACGGGCACAATCTGCATCGCCGCTCCAGCCAGCGAGGAGGCAAGGAGACCCGTGCGGTTCCAGTCGAGCGAAGTGAACGTCTGCCGGATCCCGGGGGTGATGTTCCGCGGAACACCTCCGGTGATCGGGACCGTGTAAATGTCGCCGCCCACGGAACCGAAGTCGCTCATCAACCCGCCGATGAATGCGACCGTGCTGCCATCGGGGGAAACGCTTGGGAAGTTCATCTGCATCGCTGGGTCGGCGAGATGCCTGACCGCGCCACCCGCCAGATCGATGCGATCCAGTGTCGCGACCCACCAATTATTGTCCCCATTGCCGGTGGCACTGGTGACGATGAAGCCGTTTCCGTCGGGCAGCCAGTCATATTCATAGACGTAGCGGTCTGCCGGGGAGATGAATTGTGCATCTCCACCTCCCGCAGGGACGACCGCGATGCGCTGCTCGTCATTCTGCTCGCCGATTTCGCCGATTTGTCGGGAGCCCGCCTGGGTCGCTCCCGCCTCTTTGCGGGCGCCCACGGTGGCAAGGATGCTGAGGCGCGTTGAGTCGGGAGACCAGCGCGGATCCTGTGCGACGCCCTTGATGCTGGCGAGGATCGCGGGCGCTTCCTTGGTGCCCGGGCGGCTCAGCATCAGGCGCGTCACGCTCTCCTGTCGCTCGAGAAACGCCAGTCGACCGTCAGGTGCGAACGCCAAGTCCGAATAGCTGCATGCACGGCATGGATCGATGATCGAGAGGATGGCACCGGTACTCGCCGCGCGAATGACGATGCGGCCATGCGGAGCCTTCGGGGCATCCGCCACGACGTCGCTTTCGACCGCAGCGATGCGATCCCCGAGCGGCGCCATCGCAAGTCCGTCATAAACATGGAGGGGCACGGCGAGCGCCGGTATCGACGTGACGAACACGAACGCGGCTACAACGAAACGCATCGAAATTTCCTCGACCATGATTTGTGTGTAGCCGCGTCCGGCGACCCCGGGATACACCAAAATGTGAGGCGGCTCTGCCTCGAATGCGGTCGTAAGCACGAGGCTTAACGACGATGTCCGATCGCCTTTAATGTTTGAGCCTTGAGCGGGAACGAAGACTCTGCTTGACCCGGGCCGTGAGCTTGACTTGGTCCTTTGCAATCGATCGCGGGGGCACCTTCACGGACATCGTCGCACACAGTTCTGACAGTCAGCAACGCCTAGCCAAGCTACTGTCCGTCAACCCGGGCCAATATGAGGATGCCGCGCTCGAAGGGATCCGCCGGGTCATCACGGTTGAGGGGGGGACGATTGCCGAGGTTCGCATGGGCACCACGGTGGCAACAAACGCACTGCTGGAACGCAAGGGCGAGCGGACCGTCCTGCTCACCACGCGCGGCTTTGGCGATGCGTTGCGGATTGGCAATCAGGCGAGGCCCGACATCTTTGCGCGTCATATTGTCCTGCCGACGATGCTGTACGAGCGCTCGGTCGAAGTCGACGAGCGCGTTAGTGCCAAAGGAACCATGATTCGGGCGCTCGACGAAGCGGCGGCATCCGACCTGCTGGCCGATCTTCGCGCCGACGGATTTGATTCTGTAGCGATCGCGCTCATGCATGGCTGGGCCTATCCGGCGCATGAGCGCCGCCTGATCGAACTGGCGCGCCAGGCGGGCTTTGGCCAAATCTCGGCCAGCCACGACGTCGCTCCGCTCATCAGGTTCGTGCCGCGCGCCGGAACGACGGTCGTCGATGCCTATTTGTCGCCGATCCTGCGCCGCTATGTGCATCGCATTGCCGACGGTCTTGGCGCCGACTGCGGGCTGCGCTTCATGCAGTCCAACGGCGGATTGACGCGGGCGCAGGCTTTTCGCGGTAAAGATGCGATCCTGTCAGGACCCGCCGGGGGCGTAATCGGCATGGTCGCGGCCGGACGAGCGCAAGGCGAGCACCGGCTGATCGGCTTCGACATGGGCGGGACCTCGACCGACGTGTCGCATTACGCGGGCCGCCTGGAACTGGCCGAGGAAAGCCTGGTCGCTGGGGTCGCGATCCGCGCACCGATGATGCAGGTCCATACGGTGGCCGCCGGCGGTGGATCGATTTGCCGGTTTGACGGCCTTCGCTTCCGGGTCGGTCCTGAGTCGGCGGGCGCGTGGCCGGGACCCGCCTGCTATCGCAATGGAGGACCACTGACCGTCACCGACTGCAACCTGGTGACCGGACGAATCGACCCGGCTCGATTCCCGCCGGTCTTCGGGCCCGCCGGCAACCAGCCACTCGATGTCGAGGCGGCCCGGGCCCGTCTCGCCGAGACTGCCAATGCTCTTTCCTCGCCGATGCCGATTGACGAGATTGCGCGCGGCTTTCTGGCAATTGCGGTCGACAATATGGCGGCGGCGATCCGACGGATCTCGATTGCCCGCGGTCATGACGTTACGCGCTATACGCTGGCCTGCTTTGGCGGTGCTGGCGGGCAGCTTGCCTGCCCAGTGGCAGACTCACTGGGGATGGAGCGAATCCTCGTGCATCCGCTGGCAGGGTTGCTTTCGGCCTACGGGATCGGCTTGGCCGACGTGAAGGCGATTCGCGAAACCAGCTGGCGAAAATGCCTCGATGAACCCTTTGACCTGGCGTTCGATAAGCTGATCGGCCTGGCCCGCCGTGAAGTTACGGAACAGGGATTTTCAGCTGATCGGATCGACCTGTTTCGCCGGGCCAGGCTGCGGCTTGCTGGCAGCGACAGTTCAATCGAGCTCGATGTGGACGATCGCGTAGCCATGAAGACCGAATTCCATCGGCTTCACCGCCAGCGTTTCGGCTATGCCGACGAGGTTGCCCAGGTGATGATCGAGGCGATTGTGGTCGAGGCGGTCGGACGTACTGTCCGGCCCTTGCCAGCCGCCACGGATATCGGCGAACAGCAATTCATCGGTCCGGCAGTGGTTCACGAAACCGGCTCCACGACGGTCATCGATGACGGATGGAGCGGCGCCAGGCAAGCCGATGGCACGCTGATCCTGTTTCGCTCGACCCCTCTCAAGCGCCAACGCGCCATCGGTACGAGCGCCGACCCCGTGCGGCTTGAAATCTTCAACAACCTTTTCATGGCCATTGCGGAAGACATGGGAACCGCACTCCAGGCTACGGCGAGTTCGGTCAACATCAAGGAGCGGCTCGATTTCTCCTGCGCCCTCTTCGACCGCGATGGTGCACTGATTGCCAACGCGCCCCATATCCCGGTCCATCTCGGATCGATGGGCGAGAGCATCCGCACCATCATTGCCGCGCGCGGCAAGGGTCAGGACGGACGCGGAATCCTTCCCGGCGACGCCTACCTCCTTAACGACCCCTACCGTGGCGGCACCCATTTGCCCGACATCACAGTCATCGTGCCCGTCTTCTATGCAGGCGGAAGCAATCCCGACGCCTTTGTCGCCGCGCGCGGGCATCATGCCGACGTTGGCGGGATCGCGCCCGGCTCGATGCCCCCCGACAGCCGGACAATCGAGGAAGAGGGTGTCCTGATCGACAATGAACTGATGGTCGATGAGGGCCGCTTCCGCGAGCAGGAGACCCGGATTCTGTTCGCGCGCGGGCCACACCCTGCACGGAACATCGATCGCAACATTGCCGACCTGAAGGCTCAGCTCGCGGCCTGCACGCGTGGCGTCGAACGCCTTGTCGAAGTCGCGCGCGAGGAGGGCGGGTCGATCGTCGACGCCTACATGGCGCACTGCATCGCCAATGCGGAGGAATCAGTTCGACGGTTGATTGACCGGCTGGATGACGGCGAGTTTTCCTGTGCCATGGACAATGGCGCGGTCGTTCGCGTCGCCATCCGGATCGATCGCGCAACACGCGGCGCAACCTTCGACTTCAGCGGAACCAGCACGCAGCTGCCCGACAATTTCAACGCCCCCTACTCGATCACCCGCGCAGCTGCCCTTTACGTCGTGCGGACCTTGGTGGACGATGCGATTCCAATGAACGATGGGTGCCTCAAGCCGATCACGCTCATCGTCCCGGACGGATCGATGCTTCGTCCCCACCGGCCCGCGGCGGTGGTCGCCGGAAATGTCGAAACCAGTCAGGTCGTGACCGACGCGCTGTTCGCGGCAACGGGCAAGCTCGCACCGAGCCAGGGGACGATGAACAATTTCACCTTCGGGGATGCCCATCAGCAATATTATGAAACGATCTGCGGCGGCTCGGGGGCGGGTCCCGATCATGATGGGACCGATGCGGTACAGACGCACATGACCAACAGCAGACTGACGGACCCAGAAATCCTCGAGTCCCGCTTCCCGGTGAGGATCGAACGATTTGCCATCAGGCGCGGTTCAGGCGGCACCGGTCGACATAGTGGCGGCAATGGCGTGATCCGCGAAATGACGTTTCTGGCCCCGATGCAGGCCAATATTCTAAGCAATCGGCGGGCGGTCCCACCAAGCGGGATCGCGGGAGGATTGCCCGCGCTGCCGGGCGTCAATCGGGTGATCCGACGCGGCGGCGCGATCGAGGAGCTGCCCGCCTGCGCCACGGTCGCAATGGAAACCGGCGATCGCTTCGTGATCGAGACTCCGGGCGGCGGCGGGTTCGGGAAGGAAGAAAAGCAATGAATTACTGGCCGCTAATTGGGATCCTGCTGGTTGTCGCTGGTTTCGCGCTCCGAATGAACCCGATGCTCGTCGTGACTGGTTCGGCGCTCGTCACCGGCCTTTTGGCGGGCATGGATCCCATCAAGGTCATCGCGACGTTCGGCAAGGCCTTCAACGATAACCGCATCATTGCGGTCGTGTGGATAGTCCTGCCGGTGATCGGCAGTCTTGAGCGCTTCGGCCTGCAGCAGCGCGCGGCAAGTCTGATAAGGTCGTTGAAGGGTGCGACATTGGCGCGGCTGCTGACCGCTTATCTTGCCTACCGCCAGGCAATTTCGGCGGTGGGGCTTCATTCGACCGCTGGTCACGCCCAGACCGTTCGCCCTTTGGTGGCGCCGATGGCACTTGCCGCCGCCGAGCGCGAGCATGGCCCCTTGAGTGATGAACAGGCGGAAGCGGTCAAGGCGATGGCAGCGGCAACGGACAATGTCGGGCTGTTTTTCGGCGAGGACATCTTCATCGCAATCGGCTCGATCGTGCTGATCCAGCAGACTCTCAAAACTTATGGCTACGATCTTACGCCGTTCCAGCTGGCGGTTTGGGCGATACCCAGCGCGATTGCGGCATTTCTTATCCATGCGGTCAGGATCCGGCTGTTCAGTGCTCGGCTTCGGCGGGCGGCGCGGTGATTACGCTGAGCTGGATCTACGCGCTTGCTGGAACCATGTTTGCCGCGTTCGCAATCCTTGGCGTGGGCGATCGGTCGAATCCGAAACGCGTCGGCAATGCTGCCTTTTGGGGCCTGATGGCGCTCAGCCTGCTGGCCGGTGACCGCATCGGCGATATTGCCAATGGCATCCTCGTGCTTGGTCTGGCGGGACTTGGTGGTTTCAACCTGATCGGCCGAGGCCAGCCTGCCACCACATCCGAACAGCAACGTGAAGCCTTTTCAAGCCGGCGCGGCAACAAACTGTTCCTCCCGGCACTGATCATCCCCCTTACCGCGCTCTTCGGCACGATCGCCTACAACTACACCCCGCTCGGGCAGGCAGGCTGGATCGAGCCTAAGCGCGAAACCTATGTCTTCCTCGCGCTTGGCGTCCTGCTCGCGCTCATGGTCATTTTCGCTTGGCTCCGGCCGCCTGCACTCGCCCCGCTCAACGAGGGGCGACGACTGATCGACGCGATTGGCTGGGCTGCCGTCCTTCCACAGCTCCTGGCCGCGCTTGGGGTGCTGTTTGCCGTTGCTGGCGTCGGCACCATCATCGGCAGTTTTACCGGTTCGATCATTCCTGACGACAATCTACTCGTCGGCGTAATCGTGTTCGCCGTCGGCATGGCACTGTTCACGATGATCATGGGCAACGCATTCGCCGCCTTTCCGGTGATGGTCGCAGCGATCGGTGTGCCGGTGCTAATTCAGCACGATCATGCCAATCCTGCCGTGATCGGGGCAGTCGGGATGCTAGCTGGCTTCTGCGGAACGCTGATGACCCCCATGGCCGCCAACTTCAACCTTGTCCCGGCGGCGTTGCTCGAACTCAAGGATCAATACGCCGTGGTCAAGGCACAGGTCGCAACCGCTCTTCCCCTGCTGGCCTTCAATATCCTAGTCATCTGGCTGGCGGCATTTCGGTGATCCTAGGCCCCGAAGTTGCCGAACGGTTTGCCGGGATCGCACTTAGTCATGTTGGCCGCGAATATCCGCACAAGCTCGACCATGTCCTGTCACTGGACAGCGATGCCCGAACCCCGCGCGATCTTCATCCGATCTTCTTTGGCAGCTTCGACTGGCACAGCTGCGTCCACGGCTGGTGGACCTTGCTCACCTTGCGCCGGATGTTTCCCGGCATCCGGTCTGCGGGAGAGATTGCGGCACTTGCCGATAAGCGGCTGACGATGGCCAATGTCGCGGCCGAAATAGCCTATCTCGACCGGCCCATGGCCGGGGGCTTCGAGCGGCCTTATGGGTGGGCGTGGCTGCTTTATCTTCATCACGAAGCAAGCCGGCACGCCGACCGCCAATGGGCCGACACCCTTGAACCACTGGCGCAGACGTTTGCGAAGCGGTTCATGGCATACCTCGCGAAGCTCACTTATCCGATTACGGTCGGCACCCACTTCAACACCGCGTTCGCGCTAGTGCTGACGCGGGAATGGTCGATGGATCGCAAACCCGAATTGACGCTGGCGATCGATCACTGGGCAATGCGAACGTTCGGTGACGAGCGCGACTATCGCGGGTGGGAGCCGGGTGGGGACGAATTTCTCTCGCCCGCGCTCACTGCGGCGCTGTTGATGAGTCGGGTGATGAACCGAGCCGAGTTTACCGGTTGGTTCAACGCCTTCCTTCCGGAATGCGCCTTGGCGCGGTTCGAGCCGGTCGAGGTGTCAGATCGAAGCGACGGGAAAATCGCTCATCTCGACGGGCTCAACTTGAGTCGCGGCTGGTGCATGAACGCGATTGCTGTAGCCATCGCACCGTCGCCGCGCGTCACCTCACTTGAGGATCGTGCAAAGCGCCACCTGGATGCCGGACTGCCGCATGTCGCCGGCGATTATATGGGCGAACATTGGCTGGCTACGTTCGCGCTGCTGGCGTTGCGCCTGCTCCCCGGCGAGCGGGCCTCGTGCACCCCGGCGAAAAGGGATGAGCCTTAGCGCCTATTCGACGTTAGGGCAGGATCATGGAGATCAACCGATGATACGATTCTTGCTTATCCTTGTGGCGATGGCGACGACGCTGACCGCTCCTGCGCCCGCAGTGGCCGCTGACGGTGACCGGCACGCTTTCGTAATCAAGCAGTTCAAGCTGGAAGACGGCACTGTCCTCCCTGCAGCCAAAGTCATGTACGCGACCTACGGAACGCTCAACGCCGCGCGCGACAACGTCGTCCTGCTGCCGTCGCACTACATGGCCGACTCTCATGGTTATGAATGGTTGATCGGTCCGAGCAAGGCGCTCGATCCCGGCAAATATTTCCTCGTTGCCACCGAATTGTTCGGTAACGGCAAATCCTCGTCGCCGAGCAATACGCCGGCGCCGTTCGACGGGCCACGCTTTCCGGCGACCAGCATCCGCGACAACGTCGAGATAGTACATCGCTTGCTTGGGGAGTTAAACGTCCACCACCTACGCGCGGTCATAGGCTTTTCGATGGGCGGCCAGCAGGCGTTCCAGTGGGCGGTAACGTATCCGGATTTTGCCGATCGCATCGTCGTCACCTCGGCGACGGCTAAGACGTGGCCGCATGGCATTGTTCGGTTGGAAAGTCAGATAATGGCAATCGAGAACGACCCGGTCTTCGCTGGCGGCAACTACAGGGAGCAGCCGCGCAAGGGACTCCAGACCTTCGGTGCGATCTGGGCCGGCTGGCTCTTTTCGCAAGGCTGGTGGCGCGAGGAGCTGTGGCGCGCTGACGCACCGCCTGGCGCGACGTTCAAGACGGTTTTCGAAGGTCTCTACAAGGATTTCATACCCGGGGGCGATGCCAACGACATCATTCTGCAGATGCACACCTGGGAAGCGAACGATGTCGGCGGGACGCGCGGCTTTGGCGGAGACGTCACGAAGGCGCTGGCTTCGATCAAGGTCCCGGTTCTGTACATGCCGTCCGCGACTGACCTCTACTTTCCGGTCGACGACGCGCGTTATGAAGCGCAGTTCATCCCACACGTCACATTGCTCCCCATCCCGTCATTGTGGGGCCACACGGCGGGCGCTGCCAGCAATCCCGCCGACGCGAAATTCCTCAACGATCATATCGCGGCCTTCATGGCCGTTAAGTAACTGCTGAGTTCGTGAACTGCGCAGGTCTGATCAGACGGCGCAAGCTAGACCCCGTTCGCATCCCGGTCGCAGGATTACCGCGCTTTGAAGACTGCTTTCGGCATCACGACATGCACGCCCTTGTTGCGATCGACCAGCTCGGTCACTTCGACATTACCGGCCACACTGACGAGCATATAGGCGTCGTCGCGCGTCATCCCCCTGGTGGTGACGAGGAAATCGATCATGTTGCGCAGCGCCTTGCGGGTGGCGTTGCTGAGATCGTCGTCGAAGCCCATCGCAATGTAGGCGTCGGGCGTCTCCGCGCGAGGATATGACGTCACCTGCTTCTTGTGCAGGATGAACTGGAACGTGCCGGTAAGCGAGGTTTCCAGCGCGGTGATATCAACCTCGCCATTGCCCTGCGCGGCGTGCCCGTCGCCCGCCTGAAACAGCGCGCCGGTGGCGTGGACGGGCAGGTATAGCGTCGTCCCAGCGACGAGAGCCTTGTCATCCATGTTGCCGCCATTGATCGTCGGCGGAGCAGAATCGTAACGGCCGAACGCGGGCGGCGGCGCGACGCCCATGCTGCCGAAGAACGGCGCGAGCGGAACTTCGATCCCGGGACCGAAATTCCCCACCATTCGCTTGGCGTCAAGCGGCACGATCTTCATTCTCGGATAGGGAAAGTCGTCGGTGAGGAAGCCCGCGCCATAGCGAAAAGCGTTATAGGCATAGGGTATTGCAAGATCGATCTTGCGGATTCGTACCTCAAGTGTGTCACCGGGCTCGGCACCTTCGATCGCGATCGGGCCGGTCAGGATATGACCACCGGGACCCCGCGCCGACGTGGGCACGCCGTCGAACACCGCGCGCAAGGCGGGTTCGATATCAGCCGGCGCAACGCCCGCCTTGGCCAGGCCCGCCGGGCTGTTGGTGAGCAATGTGTGCATCACGACCGTGTCGCCCGACTTGATTGTCAGCACGGGCTTGTCGCTGGCATCATAATGACCCCAGGCAACGGTCTGCGGCGTTGCCTTCAGCTCGTAGGTTGCGGCGAGAGCGGGCGTGGCAAACGCAAAAGCGGCGAGCAGCAGGATACGCATCGTCAATTCCTTCAATAGGTCAGGGCACAGCCATCGGCGCGCATTTCGCTCGCTGCGGCATAAACGCGCGTGGTGCCGTCCATTCGATGCTCGACACATTCATAGCGCCCGAAGCCGCCATCGGGTTCGCCGATCGTCCAGCCGATCTCCGCCAATCTCCGTCGGGTCGCCGCCGGCACGCCGCTCTCCAGCCGGAGCAGGCCGTTCGGACCCAGACCAGGCGAATCCTCGCCCATCGACTGTGACGATCCTTCGTGGTGCCAGCGTGGTGAATCACCCGCCGACTGAATTTCAAGTCCGTAATCGACGCGGTTGACGATGATCTGCGTTTGCCCCTGCGGCTGCATGTCGCCGCCCATCACGCCAAAGCTCATCCATGGCTGACCATTGCGCGTCGCGAAGCCCGGGATGATTGTCTGGAATGGCCGTTTACCCGGCGCATAGATATTGGGATGGCCGTCCTTCAGGCTGAACAATTGCCCGCGATCCTGGAACATGAAGCCCAGGCCATCGGCGACCAGCCCCGATCCCATGCCACGGAAATTGGACTGGATCATCGACACCATCATGCCGTCCTTGTCGGCACAGCTGAAATAGGTCGTGTCGCCGTGGCTGGGCGCTTGCCCCGGATAGACCGGCGACAATAGCCGATCGGGCCGGATCAGCTTGGCACGCTGCGCGGCATAGTCCTTCGAGATCAGCCACTCCACAGGCACGCGGGCGAAGTGCGGATCGGCATAATAACGCGCGCGGTCCTCATAAGCGAGGCGCTTCGCCTCGGCCTGCAAGTGGATCGACAGCGGTGACTGAAATCCGGCGCCCTTGAGGTCGAAATGCTCAAGGATGTTGAGCATTTGCAAGGTCGCAAGGCCTTGCGTGTTCGCGCCCAAGGCGTGCACGGTCGTGCCGCGATAGTCGGTATTGTTCGGCGCGATCCATTCCGAATGGTGCGCCGCCAGATCGGCGCTCGATAGCCACCCCCCGATCCGCTTGAAATAGCGCTCGATCACCTGCGCGATTTCACCGCGATAAAAGGCATCACGACCGCCCCTCGCGATTGCGCGATAGGTTCGCGCCAGATCGGGATTGCGGAACACCTGACCGGCCCTCGGCCCCTTGCCGTCGGCCAGCCCGTAGGTGCGTAGCGCATTGGCCGATTCTTCCAGCCCGTTTCCCGGGCGCCAGAACCCGGTCAGGTTGCGCCGGATGTAATAGGCGATGATGTCAGGAACGGGCGCACCCGCCTCGGCATGAGCGATCGCCGGCTGAAACAGGTCTGCCCATGGCAATTTTCCGTAGCGCTGGTGCATCGTCCACCAGGCATCGACCGCGCCGGGAACCGACACGCTGAGTGCGCCCAGCGGCGGCAAGGTTCCGTTCTTCGACCGTGCTCGCACCGTCGCCAGGCTAAGCCCGCGTGGCGATGCACCGGATCCAGCCAGCCCGACGACCTTCTTTTGTCTCGGGTCCCAAATCATGGCATAGGCGTCCCCGCCGATGCCGCTCGAAGTCGGTTCCAGGAAGCCGAGACAGGCATTGATCGCGATCGCCGCGTCGACGGCGGAACCGCCGGCCTTCAGAACGTCGATACCCACCTGTGTCGCAAGTGGATGCGCAGTCCCAGCCGCCCCGTTCAGACCATAGGCCGCCGTGCGCGACGCGAAGCTCGCACCGACCGGTCGGTCGCCGGCATGGACATCGGGTCGCTCGAACCGGTCTTCCCCAGCTTTCCAAATCGGTAGTTCGGGCGTACTGGCGACGTCCTGTCGACTGCGTCCGACGGGCCGCGCACGGGCGACCGCCGGGATAAGCGCCGCAGCGGGCAAGGATGCAATGAAGGCGCGCCGACGCATGACTTGAGGTACTCCCGAGCCGCAACCTCGCCTGATATTAGTGGCAGTTCAAGCCCATCCGCCCGAATATCAGTCAATTGCTCGCAGACACCACCACGCCTCCCTTCATCACCATGCGGACAAAACGAACGGCGCGGATGTCGGCGGTCGGGTCACCTTCGACTGCGATGAGGTCGGCAAGCAGGCCGGGCTTCACCGAGCCGAGCCGGTCGGACAGGTGCAGCCACCGGGCATTGCCTGAGGTCGCAGCAATCAACACTGTAGCCGGCGACATCCCGGCAGCGGCCATCAGCTCGATCTCGCGCGCATTCTGCCCGTGCGAGAAAACCCCGACGTCGCCGCCCATGCAAATCGGGACGCCCGCTTTCATCGCCATCTGGAAACTCTTGCGGTTCAGTTGGACCGCTTGCGGCGCGGGTTCGCTGCCGTTCCAGCCGCGATAGCGCGAGGTCGCGTCGGACGCCGCTAGCGTCGAACACAAGGCTATTCGCTTGGCGGCCATCGCAGCGAAGATCTCAGGCGTGCCGCCATAGCCATGTTCGATTGTATCGACCCCTGCGGCGACCGCGCGGCGCATGCCCTCGGCGGTCGCGGCGTGGACCGCGACGGGCCGACCGGCATCGTGTGCTGCAGAGACCGCAGCTTTCATCTCATCGAGGCTGAGCGTCGGACGACTGTCTTCGCCGGCGCGCCAGCGATAATCGGCGTAAAGCTTGATCCAATCGGCACCCCCCCCAATCTGGCGGCGCACGGCGTTGACGATCTGATCGGTGCCCGAGACTTCCTCGGCGCCTTGCGGAATAGCGACCCCGGGTTCGAAGCCCTTGGGGCCATAGGCGCCCAAGGCAACGATGGCGCGGGTTGAAACGGAAAGGCGAGGACCCGGGACGATACCCCGGTCGATCGCCGCTTTGAGCCCGACGTCGGCAAACCCGGCTCCCTCGGTGCCAAGGTCGCGTTCACTGGTAAACCCCGCGAGCAAAGTTGCCTTCGCATTTGCCACCGCGCGGGCGGTCCGCATTGCAAGCGGTTCATGAAGCACCTGGTCGTCCCAGCTGGCCTCGTCATAGGGGTGAAGGAACAAGTGGCCATGGCCTTCGATCATGCCGGGCATGAGAGTCGCGCCGGGAAGGTCGATCGTCTTGGCGTTGGCCGGAACTGGAAGCCCGGGTCCGACCGCGAGTATCCGGTCACCAGTGACGAGGACCTCCCAACCGGGATGGACCTTCCCGTCGATGCCGTCGAACACGCCCGCAGGTTTCAGCAGAAACGGTATGGGCTCGATTGCGGCGCGAACGGCAGCTGGGGCCAGAACCAGCGCCATAATCATCATCATTCGGCGCATGGACTTTCCCTTTTCCCGCTTTAGGTTCGCACGATGGATAGAGGTCTGCCGCGCCCACGCAATCCGTTACTCCTCCTGGCACTGCTGACCACGGCCATGACCCATGCGCCGGGCGCTACCAACGCTGAGCGGGATCAGTGGCAGCGGCAGGCGGCTCGCGTCACGATCACCCGTGATAGTTGGGGTATCCCCCATATCCGCGGTCGATCCGACGCCGACGCCGTATTCGGAATGATGTACGCGCAAAGCGAAGATGATTTCTCGCGCATCGAGGCCAATTATTTGACTGCGCTCGGCCGCACCGCGGAAGCGGATGGCGAGAAGGCGATCTGGGGAGACCTGCGCCAACAACTGTTCGTAGATCCCGATCAACTAAAGGCTCAATATGCGGCAAGTCCCGCGTGGCTGCGAGCGTTGATGCAAGCCTGGGCTGATGGGCTGAACTATTATCTTGCGACACATCCTCGCACACGGCCCAAGGTTTTGACGCGGTTCGAACCTTGGATGACCCTGAGCTTCACCGAGGGCAGCATCGGTGGCGACATCGAAAGGTTATCGCTCAGCGACCTCAAGACTTTCTATGGCAATCCGACACCGCCGACGGGCGAAGAGCTCGGGATGATCCCGCGCGAGCCGTCGGGATCGAACGGCATCGTCATCGCGCCGCGGTTGACGGCGAACCGACGCGCGCTGTTGCTGATCAACCCGCATACCAGCTTCTATTTTCGTTCGGAGGCACAGGTGACCAGCGCCAAGGGGCTGAATGCCTATGGCGCGAGCACCTGGGGGCAATTCTTCGTCTACCAGGGGTTCAACGCCAAGGCGGGGTGGATGCACACTTCCTCGACGGTCGACAATGTGGACGAGTTTGCCGAGACGGTGACGCGTGGGTCCG
>JANXUU010000125.1 GCA_025356055.1 Sphingomonas sp.
TGAGATCCGCCCCGATGACGATCGCGCCTTCGCGGCGGAACAGCGCGACGGTCGCCTTGCCGATGCCCGAGCCCGCGCCGGTGACGATCGCGACCTTCCCCTCGAGGCGCATCAGAAGCCCGCCCCGAAGGTCGAGCCGCCGTCGACGACGATGCCCTGCCCGGTGACGAAGCTCGCCGAGTCTGACGCAAGGAACACTGCGATCCCGGCCAGTTCCTCGGGTTCGCCGATCCGCCTCAGCGCGGCGCCGGTGGTGACGAGTTTCAGCGTTTCGGGGTTTTCCCACAGCGCCCTGGCGAAGTCGGTGCGGACGAGGCCGGGGGCGATGGCGTTGACGCGAACGCCCTTGGGGCCGAACTCGCTCGCCAGGTTGCGAACCAGCTGAAGGTCGGCGGCTTTCGAGATATTGTAGGCGCCGATCTTGGTCGAACTGGTGAGGCCGCCGACCGACGAGATGATGATGATCGAACCTTTGCCGCGGTCGAGCATTCCGGGCGAGGTCATCTGGATCAGCCAGTGATTGGCCAGCACATTATTGTCGAAGATCTTGCGGAACTGCTCGTCGGTGATGGTGCCGAGCGGGCCGTAGTGGGGGTTCGACGCGGCGTTGCAGACGAGAATGTCCACCGGCCCGAACTGACGAACGGTCTCGTCGACCATTTCCTGCAGCGCCTGCTTCGACGAGATGCTCGCGGCGATGGCGATCGCGGTGGGCTTAGAATCCTTGGCACCGTGATCGGCGTTGATCGCGGCGGCGACCTCGTCGCAGGCATCCTGGTTACGCGAGGAGATGACCACCTTGGCGCCATGGGCGGCGAGACCCTCGGCGATCGCCCGGCCGATGCCGCGCGACGAGCCGGTGATGATCGCAACCCTGCCGGTGAGGTCGAACAGTTGCTTCATGGTTGGACCTCCTCGGGGTATTTGCCGAACTCGTTGCGCGCGATGGCGCGGTTGTGGACCTCGTCGGGACCGTCGGCGAAGCGCAGCGTGCGGATGCCGGCCCACGACGCGGCGAGCGGCGTGTCCTGGCTGACCCCTGCCCCGCCGTACGACTGGATGGCGTTGTCGATGATCTCGAGCGCCATGCGCGGGGCCTTGACCTTGATCATCGAGATCTCGTTGCGCGCGGCCTTGTTGCCGGCCTTGTCCATCAGGTCGGCGGCTTTCAGGCACAGCAAGCGCGAGCAGTCGATTTCGATCCGCGCTTCGGCGATGCGCTGCTCCCAGATGCTGTGCTCGGACAGCTTCTTGCCGAACGCGACGCGCGACTGGAGGCGGCGGACCATCAGTTCCAACGCCTCCTCCGCCGCACCGATGGTGCGCATGCAGTGGTGGATGCGGCCCGGCCCCAGGCGACCTTGCGCGATCTCAAACCCCTTGCCCTCGCCGAGCAGCATGTTCGTGGCGGGGATGCGAACGTCCTTTAGCTCAATTTCCATGTGGCCGTGGGGAGCGTCGTCATAGCCGTAGACCGACAGGTAGCGCTCGACCTTTAGTCCGGGGGCGTCGAGCGGCACGAGGACCATCGACTGCTGGCGGTAGGTTTTTTCCTCCGGGGCGGTCTTGCCCATCAGGATCGCGACCTTGCAGCGCGGATCGCCGGCGCCCGACGACCACCATTTGCGGCCGTTGATGACATAGTCGTCGCCGTCGCGTTCGATCCGGCACTGGATGTTGGTTGCGTCGGACGAAGCCACGCCAGGCTCGGTCATCAGGAAGGCCGAGCGGATCTCGCCGCGCATCAGGGGGCCGAGCCATTGGTCCTTCTGCTCGCGCGTCCCGTAGCGGTGAAACACTTCCATGTTGCCGGTGTCGGGCGCTGAGCAGTTGAACACTTCGGCCGACCAGATGATGCGCCCCATTTCCTCGGCGCACAGCGCATATTCGAGGTTGGTAAGCTGCTCGCCCTCGAACGCGAAGCTCTCGTCGACATGGGCGAGGACGGGCGCGGGCGGCATGAACAGGTTCCACAGGCCGGCGTTGCGGGCCAGCGGCTTGAGGTCCTCGATCAGCTGGACCGGCTGCCAGCGGTCACCGGCCGCAATCTGGCCTTTGTAATCCGCGACTCGGGGGCGGACATGCTCGTCGATGAAAGCGCGGACCCGGTCGCGGAAAAAAGACTGGCGTTCCGTAAGGTCAAAATCCACGGGTCATCCTCTTGCTTGCGTGACGCAAATCTCTCTTGCAAAGCGGCTAGGACGCAAGCGCAGCGGAGACAAGAGCATGAGCGACCTCGACAGCTTCCGGATCGAAACGCGGGCCTGGCTAGACGCCAATTGCCCAGCCGAGATGCGCACGCCGATGCGCTCGGAAAAGGATGCCTGCTGGGGCGGGCGAAATTGGGAATTTCAGTCGCCGGCACAGGAAGCATGGCTCCGCGCGATGGCGGGCAAGGGCTGGACCGTCCCCGACTGGCCGGTTGCATACGGTGGAGGCGGACTGGGCGCGGCTGAGTACAAGGTGCTGCGCGAGGAAATGGCTCTGATCGGCGCGCGCAACCCGTTGAGCAGCTTCGGCATTTCGATGCTCGGGCCGGCGTTGCTAAAATATGGCACCGAGGCGCAGAAGACGCGTTTCCTGACCGAGATCGCGCACGGCGAGATCCGCTGGTGCCAGGGCTATTCCGAGCCGGGCGCGGGGTCGGACCTGGCGGGACTGCAGACCAAGGCCGAGGATGCCGGCGACCACTGGATCGTCAACGGGCAGAAAGTTTGGACGAGCTATGCCGACCAGGCCGACTGGATCTTCTGCCTGGTGCGGACGTCGACCGAAACGAAGCATGGCGGGATCAGCTTCCTGCTGTTCGACATGACGTCGCCGGGCGTATCGACCAAGCCGATCCTGCTGATTTCGGGTAATTCGCCCTTTTGCGAGACCTTCTTCGACGATGTGAAGGTCCCCAAGGACCAGCTCGTCGGCGAGCTCAACAAGGGTTGGGACGTCGCCAAATATCTGCTTGGCCACGAACGCGAGATGATTTCGGCGATGGGGCTCGGCGGCGAGCGTCAGGCCCTGGGTGCTTCAGTCGAGGCGATCGACGATCCGGTCCTTCGCGCCGACATCGCCGCGTTCGACGTCGACAGCCTCGCCTTTGCGGCGATGAGCGAGCATTTTCTCGATCAGCTCAAGCATGGCGAAACGCATCCGGCGATGCCGAGCATGATGAAATACGCCGGAACGGAGCTCAACAAGACGCGCCACGAGCTGATCATGGCGGCCGGCGGGTCCGATGCGCTCGAGTGGGACAGCAAGCGGTCCAAGGGCGGCAAACGACCGCGCGAGTGGCTGCGCACGAAGGCCAATTCGATCGAGGGCGGGACCAGCGAAGTGCAGCTCGGCATCGTCGCGAAACATATCCTGCATCTTCCGGGGGCCTGACATGCGCCTGACCGACGACCAGAAGATGCTGCACGATACGGCACGGACGTTCATTGCCGACGAGGGGAGCATCGCGAAGCAGCTGCGGCACTTGCGTGACACCGGTTGCACGGACGGGTTCGGGCACGGGCTGTGGAAGCAGTTCGCCGAGCTTGGGCTGACCGGGATCTGCATTCCCGAGAGCGCCGGCGGGATGGGCATGGGGGCGGTCGAGGCTGGGCTCGTGCTGGAAGAGATCGGGCGCAATTTGACGCCGTCGCCTTTCCTGACGACCGCGGTCGCGGCGGTTCGCGCGCTTGAGGGCAGTGCCCAAGCCGAGCACTGGTTCCCGGGAATTATTGCGGGCGACACCGTGGCCGCGCTGGCAATCGACGAGAGCAAGCGCCACGATCCGAACGGCATCGCGATGCGCGCCGAGAAAGCCGGGAACGGCTTCACCTTGTCGGGGTCGAAGCAGTTCGTGGTGCATGGCGCCAGCGCGGACCTGATTATCGTCGCGGCGCGGACCGGCGGGTCGGCGGGCGAGGCCGAAGGGCTGACGCTGTTCGCCGTCGAGCGCGGCGCCGCGGGGATGAGCATCGAGAATGTCGTGCTGGCGGACTCGTCGCATGCCGCGCGGATCATCTTCGACAAGGTCGCGGTCGATGGCGACGCGGTGATCGGCGACGTCGACGGCGGGGCCGAAGTGCTCGGCCGGGTGCTGGGAGCCGCGCGCTCTGGCGCGGCGGCCGAACTGGTCGGAGTCGCGGCCGGCGCATCGGCGATGACGCTCGATTATCTCAAGCAGCGCAAGCAGTTCGGCAAGCTGATCGGCGAGTTCCAGGCGCTGCAGCACCGCGCGGCGCACCTGTTCGGCGAGATCGAGATCGCGCGCGCCGCGGCGCAGAAGGCGGCGGCAATGTTCGATGCGGGCGACGAGCGGGCCGAATTGCTGGTGTCGGTGGCCAAGGCCAAGGCGGGCCGTGTGGCGGCGCTGGCGGTGCAGGAAGGAGTGCAGATGCACGGCGGCATCGGCATGACCGACGCCTACGATATCGGGCTCTACATGAAGCGCGAGATTGTGCTCGGCGAGTTGTTTGGGAGCCCTCGCTTTCATACGAATCGGGTGGCGGAGCTCAGCGGCTACTAGGCCGTAGACGGAACTGTCAGACTAAAACGAAAGCGTCTCTCCTGCAAAGACGACCGTCTTTAAGAACCGCGGTTCAGGACATAAGCGACTGCCACTCAGCCAGGACGGCAGAGCGGCGAGCCTTGTAGGTCTGGCGATCAACGAGGTGGCGCTCGGTGTTAAAGTGGTTGTGGACGTTGGCGTGAACCGAGGCGAACTTCTGTAGGGTCTTCATCCGCCTAAACCTCTGCATTGCCCGTTCTCGTCGTCGGAACGGCAAGTGGCTGTTCTCCGCTCGGCTGTTGGCCCAGCGGCCGACCTCCTGTTTCTCTCTAATGCCGAGTTCGGTCATGGCCGCTTTGTAGGAGCGTAGGCCGTCGGTGATGATCGCTTGCGCCTTGCCGTGCCGCTTCATCGCCTTCTTCATGAAGGCAAGCGCTGCGTCCCTGTCCCTGGTCTTGGTAACGTAGCTCTCCAAAATCTCGCCTTCATGAGAGGTGGCTCGGTTTGTTTGAACAGGCTCGCGCGATTATTAAGTGGAGCGTCTGCCGGTTTCATGCCGCTGCGAGAAGCGGTTGGTTGAAGTAGGCCTGATCGGGTGTCTTGCGGTCAAGTGAAGAATGCGGCCGTC
>JANXUU010000080.1 GCA_025356055.1 Sphingomonas sp.
CCTTGCCGGCCCGACCGGCGGGGCTTGCCGTGGTGGACCAGCATTAGGCTGGCCATTCGCAATAAGGACCTTCGATGCGCGGCGACAACATGGATGAGCGGCACAGCGTCAATTAGGATGAGCGGTTGGGGGTCCGTTTCCGGGAGGGCGTAGCCCGAGCGGGAGCGGACCCCCAACCGCTTTGGCTTCACCTGCGAGTCGATCCCGGCAACGTCCCTCTTCGTGGGGAGGCGGACGATGCCGGGTAGACATGTCAACGACCAGCAAGTGAGGCTTTACATGACAGCACGCATTATCCGCGCGCAGGCGACCGCTGCGGCGATGGCCGGTATCTCGGTGGCGACCGGCCGCCGCCTTGAGCACGATCCTCGACCACCATCATCGCGCAAGGAGGCGCGCGACTACCGCACCAGACCCGATCCGCTGGCAGGCCTGTGGGACGAGGAGATTATGCCGATGCTTGCCGGCGCGCCGGCGCTGCGCCCGATCACGATCCTGCGCGAGCTCGCACGTCGCTACCCTGAGCGGATCGATAATGGCGTGCGGCGTACGCTGGAGCGGCGGATCCGAACCTGGCGTGCGACGCACGGTCCCGAGCGCGAGGTCATATTCCGGCAGGTCCATGCGCCGGGCCGGATGGGGTTGTCGGACTTCACCGACATGAACGGGCTTGGGGTGACGATCGCCGGCGTGGCGCTCGAACACCGGCTGTACCACTTCGCGCTCGTCTACTCGGGCTTCGAACACGGCGAGGTGGTGCTCGGCGGCGAGAGCTATACCGCGCTGGCCGCCGGCTTGGCCGCCGCGCTCACGCTCCTGGGCGGCGCACCTGCCGAGCATCGCTCCGACAGTCTGTCGGCGGCGTTCCGCAACCTGCGTGCCGACGATGCCGAGGATGTCACCCGCCGCTTTGCCGATCTGACCGCCCATTACGGTATGCTGCCGACCCGCAACAATCGAGGCGTCGCGCACGAGAACGGCTCGATCGAGAGCCGGCATGGCCATGTGAAGGACCGGATCGATCAGGCGTTGATGCTGCGTGGCTCGTGCGGCTTCGACACGCTGGACGCCTATCGCGGCTTCATCGCCGGGGTGATCGCCGATCACAACCGGCGCCACTTTGATGCGATCGAGATCGAACGCGCCCATCTGCGTGGCCTGCCGCCGACGCCGTCATCGACTTGGGAAGAGGCGAGCGTGCGCGTCACCAGCTCGTCGGGCTTCTCGTTCCGCCATGCCTTTTACACGGTGCCGTCCCGGCTGATCGGTCATCGCCTGCACTTGCGCGTCCATGACGACCGGATCGAAGCCTACCTCGGGGCCGCACACATGCTGACACTGCCGCGCGGGCGCGCGCCTTCGAAGACGGCGGCGCATACCACCACCCACGTCATCGACTACCGCCACGTCATCGCCTCGCTACGCGCCAAGCCCGGTGCGCTGGCAGGGCTCACCTACCGCGATGCGCTCTGGCCACGCACCGCTTATCGACGATCATGGGATGCGCTCATCGCACTGCGCCCGACACGCGAAGCGGCACGTACAATGGTCGGACTGCTGGCGCTCGCCCATGATCTCGGGGTCGAAGCCGATCTCGCCGCCGCCCTCGATGCGATCCTCGACGATGGCCAGCTGCCCGATCTTGAGAAGCTGCGCATCCAGTTCACGCCCGAGGCGACAACCGCGCCCCTCGTGCATGTCGAGATGCCCAACGCCAGCGTCTATGATCCGCTGCTCGCCGGCATGCGCCAGGAGATCGCGGCATGAGCATCGCCACCGACACCGCGCGCCTGCCGCTGCTGCTCACCACGCTCCGCTTGCCGACTGTCGCCAGACTTTGGCCAGGTATCGGCGAGACCGCCGATACCGAAGGATGGCCGGCAGCGCGCACGCTGGCCACGCTCCTCGAGCACGAGGTCGCCGAACGCGCCAACCGGCGTACCGCACGCCACCTTGCTGAGGCGCGGCTGCCACCGGGCAAGACCCTCGACACGTTCGACTTCGCCGCCGTGCCGATGGTCAGCCGCGCCCGCATCACCGCACTCGCCGAAGGCGACAGCTGGCTCGACACCGGCACCAACATCCTGCTGTTCGGGCCACCCGGCGTCGGCAAGACCCATCTCAGCGCAGCTCTCGGCCACGCGTTGGTCGAGGCCGGGCACCGCGTACTGTTCACCCGCACCACCGATCTCGTCCAGCAGTTGCAG
>JANXUU010000004.1 GCA_025356055.1 Sphingomonas sp.
CGTGTCGCCATTGGTCGACTTCACTTCGAACACGCCGTCGCCGATCTCGAGGATCGACACGTCGAACGTGCCGCCGCCAAGGTCATAGACCGCGATCGTCTTGCCGTCGTTCTTGTCGAGGCCATAGGCGAGCGCCGCCGCGGTCGGCTCGTTGATGATGCGCAGCACCTCGAGGCCTGCAATTTGGCCGGCGTCCTTGGTCGCCTGGCGCTGGGCGTCGTTAAAATAGGCAGGGACCGTGATCACCGCCTGGGTAACGGTCTCGCCGAGATAGGCTTCAGCAGTCTCCTTCATCTTCTGGAGCGTGAAGGCGGAGACTTGCGACGGCGAATAATCCTTGCCACCGGCCTTAACCCAAGCGTCGCCGTTCTGGCCCTTGACGATCTTGTAGGGGACGAGCTCGGTGTCCTTCTTGGTGATAGGATCGTCGAACCGGCGGCCGATCAGCCGCTTGACCGCGAAGATCGTGTTGTCGGGATTTGTCACCGACTGGCGCTTGGCGGGCTGGCCAATCAGGCGCTCGCCATCTTTGGTAAAGGCGACCACCGACGGGGTGGTGCGCGCGCCTTCCGAATTCTCGATAACCTTGGGTTTTCCACCCTCCATTACTGCGACGCAGCTGTTGGTCGTACCAAGATCGATGCCGATCACTTTTGCCATGTTTTTACGTCCTTTTCCCCGATCGGGCCGCCCCTCGGGCGATCCGGAATTTTGATTACCAAGGCGATATAGGGGGCCTTGCCAGCGCGACAAGGTTTCGGCGGGCGATCCGCCCGACAGTGATTTGACGCTACGTCGTGCAATGTCAGCCGACCTGGTTCCCGCCCTTGTCAGGGCATCGCCATCCCGCCATTCACATGTAGTGTCTGCCCCGTGATGTAACCCGCCTCGCGGCTGGCGAGATAAGCGACCGCCGCGCCGATATCTTCGCCCGAACCCATCGCTCCGGTCGGTATCCTCGCAAGGATCGCCGCTTTCTGCACCTCATTGAGCTGCTCGGTCATCGCCGAGGTCATGAACCCCGGCGCGACGCAGTTGGCCGTGATTCCACGGCTCGCCAGCTCTTGCGCGACCGCCTTGGTCATGCCCTCGAGCCCGGCCTTTGACGCGACATAGTTCGCCTGCCCCGGATTGCCCGTCTGTCCGACGACCGACGTCACCGAAATGATCCGCCCGAAGCGGGCCTTCATCATCGGCCACGCTGCCGCCCGCATCAGCCGGAAGGCGGCCTTCAAGTTAATCGCAATGACCTCGTCGAACTCCTCGTCCTTCATCCGCATGAGCAGATTATCGCGTGTGACGCCGGCATTGTTGACGAGAATGTCGAGCTTGCCGCCCAGCGCCACGACCGCTTGCGGAACAAGCGCGTCGACCGCCGCCCCGTCGAACAAGTTGCACGGCAAGGCGACATGATCGCCACCCAGGTCGTCGCAAAACGCGGCAAGCTTGCCCGAATTGCTCCCCGAAACTGCCAGCCGAGCCCCCTGCCCCGCCAGCGCCTTCGCGATCTCCGAACCGAGCCCGCCACTCGCACCCGTCACAAGCGCGGTCATTCCCGACAAGTCGAACATCATGCGATCTCCTTCGCCAGCGCTTCGATCTCGTGGATCGTCACCACGCTCGTCACGCGCATGTCGGGCGCTATCCGCTTGACCATCGGGCCGAGCACCTTCCCGCCCAACTCGACGAACTCCTCGACTCCCGCTGCTGCCATTGCCGCAATCGTCTCACGCCAGCGAACCATACCGGTCACCTGCGCCACGAGATTGGCCCGGATATGGTCAGGCTCGCTCTCGGGCGCCGCTGTCACATTTGCATAGATCGGCACCGCCGGCCTCGCGATGTCGGTCGTGCCCAGCGCCTCGGCCATCACGTCGGCGGCTGGCTTCATCAGTGAGCAGTGGAACGGAGCCGAAACGGGCAAATGAATGGCGCGCTTGGCGCCCATGTCCTTGGCGATGGCGATTGCCCGGGTGATCGCGCCGAAGTGTCCCGAGATTACCACCTGGCTCGAGTCATTGTCGTTGGCGACCTCGCACACCTCGCCCTCGGCCGCCGCCGCCGCGATCCGCCGCGCGGTGTCGATGTCTGCGCCGAGCAGCGCTGCCATCGCCCCGACACCGACCGGCACGGCCGCCTGCATCGCCCGCCCACGCAGCTTGAGGAGCTTGGCGGTCGTCGGCAAATCGAACGACCCCGCTGCACAGAGTGCCGAATATTCGCCAAGACTGTGCCCCGCCGCGACTTGCGCTCTCTTGCCAAGATCGACCCCGCAGTCGGCAGTCAACACGCGATAGACCGCAAGCGCATGTGCCATGATCGCCGGCTGCGCATTCTCGGTCAACATGAGCTCGTCTTCCGGCCCGTCGCGCATCAGCCGCGCCAGGTTCTGCCCCAGCGCCTCGTTAACCATGTCGAACGTGTCGCGCGCCGTCCGGCAGGCGTCGGCGAGGCCCGCCCCCATCCCGACCGTCTGGCTACCCTGACCCGGAAACAAGAATGCACGCATCGGAATTCCCTGCAGAACGAGCCGCGCGGCCTAGTCCCGCCACCCGTGATTGCCAAGCGGAACCGCGCGTCGCACAAGGCCGCATGACGGATAGCACGCCCCCCGCCCCAGTCACGGCAACGCCCCTTATTCGGCCCCGCAATCGCCTTGGTTCGGCGATGAGCATGGCGATGGTTGTTGGCACAATGATTGGCTCCGGCATCTACCTTCTCCCCACGACCCTCGCCCCGTTCGGACCCAACCTCGTTATCGCCTTCCTTGTCACCGTCGGCGGCACGATGTGCCTTGCCTACGCCTTCGCCCAGCTCGCCGGGCGGATCGACGGCGGCCCCTTTGCCTATGTCCGCGCTGCGTTCGGCGAGGCCCCGGCCTTCCTCACCTTATGGAGCTATCTCGTCTCGCAATGGACCGGAGTCGCGGCGGTCGCGGTCGCCGTCGCCGGTGCGATCGGCCATGTCGTTCCGGCCGTGTCGTCGGGCATCGGCCTGACCATCGTCGCGCTTGGGTCGATCGCGATCCTGACGCTCGTCAATCTGGCTGGCCCGCGCTCGGCCGGGTGGGTTCAGATCGTCTCTACCCTGATCAAGATCGTTCCTTTGATTGCGGTCGTGCTGCTGGTTGCGGTTCGGTTTGGCACCGCGCAGCCGGTCGAACAACTCGCCCCGGTTCCCATGACGCTCGCCGGGATCACGGCGGCGGCCGCGCTGATGCTGTTCTCGCTGACCGGGTTCGAGGCGGCAACCGTGACCGCCAACGTCACCGCCGATTCGAGCAACACCGTGCCGCGCGCCACGATCATCGGCACTGCCTTCACCGGGATCATCTATCTTATTGCGACCGTCGCGACGCTGCTGCTTTTGCCCAGCGCCCGCGCGGCCGGCAGCAGCGCACCCTTCGCCGACGCGATCTCGCCGATTTTGGGTGCCTCGGCCGGAACGCTGGTCGCGCTGATCGCCGCAATCAGCGCATTCGGGGCATGCAATGCGCTCCTGCTGCTCTCCGCCGAAGTCGGCCAGTCGATCGCGGGCGCCAACGACCTTCCAGCGCTTTTCCGACGCACCAACGCCGCCGGTGCCCCGGTCGGCTCGCTGCTGGTCGGCGCGGGCCTTGCCTCGCTGCTGGTGATCGCCAGCACGTCGGACAGTTTCGTCTCGGTCTATGTGTTCATCGCGCTGGTCTCGACCGTCGCCAGCCTGGTCCTCTATGCGGTGTGCGCGGCGGCAGCGCTGAAGTTGCGGGTTACCAGCGCGCGTCGGATTATCGTGGTGCTGGCCTTCGTCTACGCGATCGCGATGTTCGTTGGCGCGGGGTTCACCGCAACGCTGTGGGGATTGGCACTCGCCGCGATCGGCGTCCCCATCCGCTGGCTCTCGCGCCGCTTCAGCGCGACCAGCCCGGGGCAGGCGGACGGTCAAGCCGTGCCTCCGGAACAAGCCGCCTGAGCTTTTGAGCGAAAGACCGCAGGCACAGCTCGCTGGTGCCGAGCGGTCCGGCAATATAGCTCGAACTCTCCATCCCCGCCTGCACGCGCGCGATCAACTCGGTATCTTCCTCATTGACGCGCCGGTTGATTCGCCAGTTGAGGTATCGCGCCGCCTTCATTTCCCGCCGCGAATCCGGCAGCGCATAGCTGATCTCGCGGATCACGGTCTGGGTCGCCGATATCGGCAGAAACTGCATGAAGTCGACTTGGTCGGGATAAATGTCGAACGCGACGTTGGGGAACAGCTTGAAGTAAAGCCACTTGCGCCGATGCGACACGGGCAGGTGCTCGGCTTCGGGAAGAAAACGCTGATAGGTCCGCTCGGACAGATTGGTACTCTTTCCCTCGACGAGGTCGCCCTCCATCCGATCGACATGTGCCCCCGCCTCGATCTTATACCCTCGCCCGAACAGCCGTGACAGACCAGGATGCCCGATCGGGATATGCAGCCCGTCCGAATAATTGTCGGCGATCGTCTTCCAGTTGAGGTCGCGCGGTCGCATCGTCAGCCGCCCGATCGGCCGCAACTCCTCGAACCGGTACGGCGCAACCTCGCCATCGTAAGGCGCCATCATCTCAGCGACCGACGGGGCGCCAGGCTCGAGTGTCACGAACAAAAACCCACGCCACGCCTCGAGCGCGACCGGTACCAGCCCAAGCGTCGCCGGATTCAGCCCCGGATACTCACCCCGCTGTGGCACCCCGATCAGCCGCCCGTCCTTGCCATAAGTCCATGCGTGATAGGGGCAGGTCAGTCTCGCCGAGCACCCTGCCTCGCCATCGACCAGTCGCGACCCCCGGTGACGGCATACATTGGCGAAGGCCCGCACCTCCCCGTCATCCCCCCGAATGACGAGCACGCTCTCGCCCAGATATTCCAGCGTCCGCCAATCACCGGTCCCCGCGATCTCGCTCTGGTGACATACCACCTGCGGCGCTGCACGAAGGAACGCCCGCTGCTCGGCCGCAAAGAAGTCGGGGTCGTGGTATAGCCAGCCGGGCAGGCTCTGCCCATCGAGCGGGTCAGCGGCGGGATCGGCGGTGCGGAGCTGGGTGGCCATGCCCCCTTGTGCCACGCCCCGCCCCCCACGACAATTCGCCCGACCTTGCCTTTCGCGCGACCTTGCCTCATAGACCGCCGCGTCCGGGGTGCAGCACTTGCTCGCGCCCCGTTCACATTAAAGACGACAGCCGGAGGGGCGTTCGCATGGTGCGGCGTCAGCGATCGGCCAACAGATGAGAAACACATGCCGCTGTACGAGCATGTTTTCCTCGCGCGTCAGGATCTGGCTCAGGCTCAGGTCGATACGCTCGCGGAAAACGCTACCAAGATTATCACCGATCTCGGTGGTAAGGTGGTCAAGACCGAAGCCTGGGGCCTGCGTGGCCTAGCTTACCGCATTCAGAAGAATCGCAAGGCTCATTACGTCATGATGGACGTCGATGCTCCCCCCGCGGCGCTGGCCGAGCTCGAGCGCCAGACCGGCCTCAACGAAGACGTGCTTCGCTTCATGACGATCAAGGTCGACGCCCACGAGGCTGGCCCGTCGGTGATGATGCGCAAGAACGACCGCGACCGTGAGCGCGGCGAGCGTGGCGGACGCGACGATCGCGGCCCGCGCGGTGGCTTTGGCGGCGGAGATCGCGACCGTGATCGTGGCGGCTTCGGTGGCGGAGATCGCCCGGACCGTGGCTTTGGCGGCGGTGACCGTGACCGTGCGCCTCGCGCCGAACAGGAGGCTTGATCATGGGTCGTCCCTTTTTCCGCCGTCGCAAGTCGTGCCCGTTTAGTGGCAATGACGCCCCCCGGATCGACTACAAAGACGTCCGGCTGCTCCAGGGCTTCGTGTCCGAGCGCGGCAAGATCGTCCCGAGCCGTATTACTGCGGTCTCGACCAAGAAGCAGCGTGAGCTGGCCAAGGCGATCAAGCGCGCCCGCCAGATCGGCCTGCTCCCCTATGTCGTCAAGTAAGGAGGACTGAACATGGATGTCATCCTGCTCGAACGCGTCGAGAAGCTCGGCTCGATTGGTGACGTGGTCACCGTCAAGAACGGTTTTGCGCGCAACTTCCTACTGCCCAACAAGAAGGCGCTTCGTGCCAACGAGTCGAACCGGAAGCTGTTCGACTCCAACCGCGCAAAGATCGAGAGCGACAACGCCAACAAGCGCGGCGATGCCGAAGTCGCGTCGAAGGACGTCGACGGCAAGTCGGTAATCTTGATCCGCCAGGCATCGAACGTCGGCGCGCTTTACGGTTCGGTCAGCGCGCGCGACATCGTTGACGCGCTCGAGGCCGAGGGCGCCAAGGTGCTCAAGAGCCAGGTTATCCTTGGCAAGCCGATCAAGAACATCGGGCTGCACGACGTCCGCGTCGCGCTCCACCCCGAGGTCAGCGTAACGGTCAAGGTTAACGTGGCGCGGTCCCCCGAAGAGGCCGAGCTTCAGGCCAAGGGCGTCGACGTCATGGCGTCGATGTTCGAGCGTGACGAGGCTGGTTTCGTCGAAGCCTACGACCCCAACGCCGAGCCAGGCTCCACCGCCGACGTCAACCCCGACGCGGTGGCTTTGGCCCCTGCAACGGAAGCTGAAGACGCCGCTTAAGCGACTGGCACGATTGAATGAAATGGGCCGCCGGGGGAAACTCCGGCGGTCTTTTTCGTGGCACGATGGCGAGTCATAATAACGCAATCGCGGCGTCAGACCGTTTGAGCCTGCTTGGCAAAGAAGGCCTTCTCCCGCTCGATAATCCCCGCGAAGCTCGCCCGCGCCAGAATCGCCTCGACATAAGCCTCCGCTGCGGGCCAACGTGCCATGTCGCAGCCCAGATGTCCGAAATTGGCGAACGGGCTTGCCACAGCGATATCAGCCAGCGTCAGGCGGCCACCGACGAGGAAGTGCTTTCCATCCACTTCGCGCTCCAGATAATCGAGTAACGTCGGCAGTTCCTCGCGCTCAGCTGTGTCGGCGGCGTCGAGGTCGCCCGGACGCTTCAGAAACATTGGCGAGACGATGCGGTTGAAGAACATCTTCCCCATCACTGCGCCGACGATGGTATCGGCGAACTCATCGAACCAGATCGTCCGGCCACGCTCGCGCGGGTTGGTCGGGATCAGCCCGGATCCCGGCCGTACGGCATCGAGATAATGGACGATCGCGCTTGAGTCGGCGAGCGTGTAATCGCCATCGGTCAACGCTGGCATCTTGCGGAACGGGCTGGCGCGTAGGAAGTCGGGGTCGGTGCTGCCCAGACCCAAAGACTTCAACTCGATCGGCGCACCCTGTTCGATGGCGAACACCAGAACCTTGCGAACGAATGGCGATATTGATGAACCGAAGAGGATCATGAGTGGCTCCCTTGCTTGACGGCGGACGCTAAAGCGATCGGCGCGTTTGGTCTAGCTTGGCGTCAGCGTATCCGATAATGGTCCGCCACGCGATCGAGCGCTAGGGTCAGTACCAGTTTGCCCGCGCGCGCTGGCCAGCCGAGCGCGCGCTCGGCATCGCGCATCCCTTCGCCCGCGCAGACAACCCGCCACAATATGTCGGCGAGTCCCGCGCCGGCATAGCCCGTCGCCTGTTCGAACCGCCGGCGCGCATCGAGTTGCGACAGGCTTAAGTCGATTCCGCCTGACCCGCCGCCGCGAGGCGCCGAAGGTGCCGCGTCCCACGACATCGTCACCCGCGGGTCTAGGCTGGCGCGCTCCCAGTCGAACCGGAGCCGCTCCCCTGCTTCATATTGGCGGCGCGTGAGGTGACCGTGCGCGAACAGCCAGCCGAGCGGCGACTCGGCGAGATTGATGCCGACCGATCGCACCCGCTCGACCTTCGCCGCACCACTTCCCGCCGACGCCGCCGCGCTTCCCGCCGCACGCACCACGCCATCGACAATGTCGCATTCTTCCAGCAGCCGTGCCCTCGATTTCGCCATTCACTCGCCCTCCGGATTCGCAAAGGGGCTTGCCATGCGGACGCACCTGTAGGACAGAGAAAAACCACGTTGGTTCAGGAGTCGAAGCATGATCACGCGCATCAGGGACGTTCGAAGGGCCCGCAGTATGACCCTCGACGAGGTCGCCCGGGCGTGCAAGCCACCGACCACGCCGCAGACCGTTGGTCGGCTCGAGACTGGAACGCGGACCGTTTCGGTCGGCTGGCTCAACCGCATCGCCGCCGCGCTCAAGGTCGAAGCGTCGGACCTAGTCGACAGCCCCGACCGCGCCGAGATCAATGTCGTCGCGGTGCTTGGTGCCAACGGTGCCGCTGCCCCGCGCCGCAACGGCGTAGTCGTGCCCCCGCGCGCCGTCCTCGGACAGGTCGCGGTGACGGTCAACGCCAGCCTTGGCGACTATCGCGACGGCGACGAGGTCTGGTGCGACCAGCTCGAGCCCGAGAACTTCGGTCAGGCGCTCAACCGTGACGTGCTCGTTCCGCGCCCCGCTGGCCGTTTCATCTTCGGGCGGTTGATCGGCCGTGAGCCGTCGGGGGAAGGCGGCGGCAAACTCCAGCTGCTCCTGCCCGGTTCCGGGGGACGCCAGAGCGTCGTCACCAACCCACCGTGGATTGCGGTCGCGACGAAGCTAGTGCGCGAACTCTAGCGGGCTCGCGCGTATTGCCCTGCGCGATGCCACGTGGCATCGCCGCCGCGACCGCGACGCGCGGGCGCTTAGCTCAGTTGGTAGAGCGCTTCCTTTACACGGAAGATGTCGGCGGTTCGAGCCCGTCAGCGCCCACCACTTTACCGTTCACTGACATTCGAATCTGTCTGGACAAACCCCTGAAAAGGGTCATATTTGATGACACTCATGCCGCCAGCGTTCATATGTGTTCGCAACCAGCTGCCTGATTTGGGGGCCACGTTGGGGGCCAGATAGAAAACGCATTGGAAAGTGGCCCCCAACATGGCGCTCACCGATACCGCGATACGAAACGCGAAACCACGACCGAAGCCCTACAAGCTCAGCGACTCGCTCGGGCTGTTCGTGCTGGTGCAGCCATCGGGCGGCAAACTCTGGCGACTGAAGTACCGCATTGATGGCCGGGAAAAGAAGCTGGGCTTCGGTTCCTACCCGGAAGTCAGTCTGATCGAGGCCCGCAAGAAACGTGACAAGGCTCGGGAGTTGCTCGCTGCTGACAAAGACCCGTCGCGTGAGAAGCAGCAAGCCAAGCATCGGGCCATGGCATCTGCTGCTAATACCTTTGGCGAGATAGCCTTAGAATTCATCGACAAGCGAAGGCGGGAAGGCCTATCCACATCCACCGCCGACAAGAGCAAATATTATATCTCGCGCATGGGCCCAGTTATCGCAAGACTTCCCATTGCGGAGATCAATGCTCCAGACCTGCTCGCCGTACTTCGTCGGATCGAAGCTAAGGGCAATTACGAGACGGCCGGACGGGTACTCCAATTGGCTGGTCGTGTCTTCCGCTATGCCGTGGCGACAGCGCGGCTGGGATCGGACCCCAGCCGCGATCTGCGCGGCGCGCTAACTGCGCCCCAGCGCAAGCACTACGGGGCCATTGTCGAGGCCAAGCGCGCTGGGGAGCTTCTCAGGGCCATCGACGGCTATGAGGGGCAGCTTATCACTAGACTGGCCATGCAGCTTGCCCCCCACGTGTTCGTTCGCCCTGGCGAGAAGAGAGGTGGCTCGGCAAATCTGGACAGTGCGTTAAGTGGAGTTTCTGCCTGAAGGTGGCCAGGATGGCTGTCGAACAGGAGAGATGATGACGAAGCGAACGCGCCGGAACCACAGCCCGGCATTCAAGGCGAAGGTGGCAT
>JANXUU010000075.1 GCA_025356055.1 Sphingomonas sp.
GCAGCGACATCGTCACCAGCCATCACGAATGCGACCGGGTGCAGGACCCGTACAGCTTCCGCTGCCAGCCGCAGGTGATGGGCGCGTGCCTCGATTTGCTGACCAATGCCGCACGCACGCTCGAGATCGAGGCCAATGCGGTGACCGACAATCCGATCCTGTTCCCCGGCTCCGTTGGCGGCGAAGCAGGCGATGAAGTCATCTCCGGCGGCAATTTCCACGCCCAGCCGGTCGCCTTTGCCGCCGACATCATCGCGATGGCGCTGTGCGAAGTGGGTAGCCTGTCCGAACGCCGCACCTCGGTCCTCGTCGACCCCAATATGAGCCGGCTGCCCGCCTTCCTGACCGACGACGGCGGGCTGAACTCGGGCTTGATGATCCCGCAAGTCACCGCCGCCGCGCTGGTCAGCGAAAACAAGACCCTCGCCTTCCCCGCCTCGGTCGACTCGATCCCGACCAGCGCCGGCCAGGAAGATCATGTCTCGATGGCCCCGATCGCGGCGCGCAAGGCCGTCCGCATCGCCCACAACGCCGCCGGCGTCATCGCGGTCGAACTCATCGCCGCCGCGCAAGGCCTCGACTATCACCGCCCGCTCGTCACCAGCCCGGCGCTCGCCGCGCTCCACGCGAAGGTCCGCGCGCTGTCACCGCATCTCGACACCGACCGCTACTGGGCGGACGAAATGGCCGCGATTCAGGCCGCTGTCCTTGCCGGCACCCTCGTCGAGGAAACTGTCCTCGACTAGCGCTTGCGCCGCGCCCCCGCGCCGACCCGCGTCCATGTCTGCGTCTTGCAGATCAGCCCGCCCATCGCGCACCCCTCGATCTCGAGCGTGCGCGGCCCCATCAAATGAAGTTCGCCCTCGGCCCGCACGTTGCGATCGGGCACGAAAATATCCCCCCGCCACGCGCCCTCGCCAACCGGCTCGAGTCCGCTCATCAGTTCGGTCCCGACAAGTTGCGGCGTGCCCGCTCCGGCGGCATCCGCGCGGGCTCCAGCCGACGCCGAGATCACCCGCCCGCACAGCGTTGGCCCACACGACCCGATATGCACCGTCACGCTGCCGCGTGGATTGCGCCAATTTCCCTCGAGCGGCGATGCTGCCGCAGCCACGGTCGGCACGACGAGCAGCACCATTAACAACGCGATCTTCATCCGACCCTCTTCCACATCTGCGACTTGCAGATAAAGCTCAACACACAGCCGCTGACCCTGATCAGATTGGCATCGACCATCCGAATCGTGCCCGGCGCATGGATGTTATGGTCGGGGACGAACATGCTCCCCTTCCACTGTCCGGCACCGGTCGGCACCAGATCCTTCATCAGCGCCGCACCGATGAGGTTGCCCGCGCCTGACTTGATCGCCTTGGCCTTCGCGCGCGGCGAGCCCGAGATTGCCCGCCCGCACAGGGCCGCACCGCATGGCGCGATGTGAACGACGACATTCTCCTGTGGATTGGTCCAGTGGCCCTCGAGCAGCGATGCGGCGCTCGCTGGCGATGCGAGCGACAGGGTCGCGGCGGCTAATATGCTGTATCTGTTCATGGCTGTCCCATATTCACACCATGCTTAACCCCCCGTTGCCCGCGCGGTTGCCTCGCGTTCAGACTTGCCGAACAGCGCATAGCCGATCCCCAGGACCACCGCCGCGCCGATCCCCAGCGCGGTATGGCCTGGATCCTCGACCACCATCGCCACCAGCAGCCCGGCGTTGATCAGGAACCCGATCACCGCCGGCAGCGGGAACGGCGGCATGCGCAGGACCCCAAGTTTGTGGAGATATTCGCTGAACACGACCGAGATGAAGGCGAGCGCAACGGTCCACCCAAGATAATCGGCCCATCCCGCGACCGACCGCGCGACACCCGAACGCCCACGCCCAAGCGTCAGCAGCGGCGAATGGGCGTGCGCCGCGACGATTCCGGGGGTTCGGAAAATCCCCTGCCCGATGGTCCCCCGACGACCACCGTAACCCCGAACGCAAGCCCCAGCACGCGCAGCAAAAATGGCCCACCGACCTGATCGTTCTGGTCATCCCCGCTCCACCATCCCGAAGCGATGACGCTAATGAAAATCGCGGCTCTTGGGAATGCAGTTCACGTTGCGCGGGTGCATGGCAGAAGCCGCGCGCCAGCTGCCCGCGCCGTCGCCCGCGCTCAGCGTCGAGGGCATCGCTTCCTCGCTGATGGCCCGCAGCATCGCGGTATCGTCCTCGAGCGTCCGCGCGACGACATGGACCACCGCCTCGTCGTGCTGCACCATCCCGTGCACCGCCATCAACCGCGCCCCCATCACAATCTTGCGCTGCGCTGCGAACGCATCGGGCCAGATCACCAAATTCGCGATCCCGGTCTCGTCCTCCAGCGTGATGAAGCACACTCCCTTCGCGCTCCCCGGCCGCTGGCGGATCAGCACCAGCCCGGCCAGCGATACCCGCCGGCCGTATTTCAGCCCGCGCAACTGATCCGCCGTCGTGAACCCCTTCGCGCGATAATGGTCGCGCAGGAACTGCATCGGATGCGCCTTCAGCGACAAGCGCACCGTCTGGTAATCCGCCACCACCTGCTCGCCCAGCGGCATCGTCGGCAAGCGCACCACCTCGGTTTCCCACCCCTCGTCGCGCGCCTCGGCAAAGGCGAACAGCGGCAGGTCCGGCGCGCCCTTCAACGCCCGCGAATCCCACAACGCCCCGCGCCGATCGAGCCCGATCGACCGAAACGCATCGGCCTCGGCAAGCTTGCTAACCGACGCGACATTGGTGCCCGATCGGCGCTTCACATCCTCGACCGAAGCATAGGGAGTATCTCCCCGAGCCCCCACCACCCGCGTCGCCGCATCGAGCCGCAGTCCGTCGATCATCCTGAGGCCCAGCCGAAGCACTTCGCCACCCCTCCCTTCCAGGGAGGGGCGACTCAGCGCAGCTGAGCGGGGGTGGGTAGCGAGCGCAAGCGAGCCGGTCCGACGGTCGATCCGGCTCGCTTCGCTCGCACCCACCCCCAGCCCCTCCCTGTCAGGGAGGGGAGCTTCGAGCGTACAATCCCATTGAGAGTGATTCACATCGACCGCGCGAACCTCGACTCCATGGTCCCGCGCATCGCGCACGATCTGC
>JANXUU010000121.1 GCA_025356055.1 Sphingomonas sp.
TTATCCTGGTCGATGACGACGGCGCGCTGAGGGACTCGCTCCAGTTCGCGCTGGAACTCGAGGGATTTACCGTAAGCTCATTCGCCACCGCGGAAGACTTAGCGGAAAGAGGCGAGATCGGCCCTGACACCTGCCTGGTCATCGATTATCGGCTGCCGGGAATGAACGGTCTGGCGCTGGTTTTATTGTTGCGGAATCGGGCGATCACCGCTCCGGCGTTGCTGATCACCACCAATCCCACGTTGGCGCTGCGCAAGCGAGCGCTCGAACTCGGCGTTGCGATCGTCGAAAAGCCGCTTCTGTCCGATGATCTGCTGAACGAAATCCGGTGGATGTTCGTACGCGTGAGCGTGCCCGCCGCGTCACCCAAGTCCCTCTCTATCGCCGCGGCGTAAATGCCGAGCGATCAGGCGAGCCTGGCGGTCATGACCATGCGCACCAGCTCCGACAGGCTGGCTGCCCTCATCTTCGTCATGACATGGGCTCGATAGACTTCGACGGTGCGGGCGCTGATCTCGAGGTCGAACGCGATCACCTTGTTGGCCCGACCGTCGACCAGGCCATCCAGCACCTCGCGCTCACGCGGGGACAAGGTCTCGAGGAGCGCCGCCACCCGATCGCGATCGGCACGGGCCTGATCGCGGTGGGTGTCGCGAGCCAGCGCCGCGCGAACTGCGCTGACAATCACCTCGTCACTGAACGGTTTCTCGATGAAGTCGGCGACTCCCGCCTTCATCGCCTGGATTGCCAGCGGAACGTCGGCGTGGCCGGTGATGACGATCACCGGATCAGGAACGGCAAGCTCTTTCAGCCGGCCAAGCAATTCGACGCCGCTCATGTCGGGCATGCGAACGTCGGTTACGATGCAGCCATGTTCCATCAATGGCACGGCCTTCAGGAACGCGGCCGCGGATTCATAGGACCGGACGTCAAGATCGGCGCATTCCAGCAGGAACACCAGCGAATGCCGGGCGGCATCGTCATCGTCGATCACATGCACCACGGGTTCACTGGTCATCGGAAAATAACTCCTGGCCGACGCGTTGAAGGGTAAAGTGGAAGACCGCGCCACCCCCTTCATTGGGCTCTACCCAGATGCGGCCGCCGTGCGCCTCGACGATGGTGCGGGAAATTGACAGGCCCACGCCCATCCCGGTGCGCTTTGTGGTGATGAAGGGCTGAAACAGCGCATCGGCGATCGTTGCATTGATGCCCGGACCCGTATCGGAGACCGTCACCCGGATCGTCTCCCGATCGAGGCCATGGATGGCGACGACCATGTCGCGCCGCTCAGTCTCTTCCATCGCATCAACGGCGTTGCGAATGAGGTTCAGGACGACCTGCTGGATCTGGACCTTGTCGACCAGGACCCGGTCGGCTTGGGGCGCAAACTCGAACCGGATCCGGATGCCATGTTCCTTGGCCCCGACCAGTGCAAGCGCAGCCGCCTCTTCGATCAGCTTCGACAGGCTCTCGATGCGCCGCTCGGTTTCCCCGCGGGCGACGAAATCGCGCAGGCGGCGAATGATCTCCCCGGCGCGCAAGGCTTCGTTGGCGGCGCGATCAATCGCATCGGAAATGCGCTCAGGAGGAATGCCGCCGCGATCGATCAGCATCTTGCTGCCCTTGAGATAGTTGGCGATCGCCGACAGCGGCTGATTGAGTTCATGCGCCAGCGCCGATGCCATCTCGCCAAGAGCCGTCAGCCGCGAGACGTGGACCAGTTCGCTCTGGAGCTCCTGCAGCCGGGCGAGGGTCTGCTGTCGTTCGGTTAAATCGCGAATGAAGCCCGTGAAGAACTTCCGCTCGGTCTCGCGTCGCATCTCGCCGACCGACAGCTCCATCGGAAAGGTCGAGCCGTCCATGCGCTCGCCAACGACAATTCGGCCGATGCCGATGATATGGCGCTCGCCGGTGCGCCGATACCGCTCCAGATAGCCGTCATGCGCTTCTCGATAGGGCGACGGCATCAGCATGCGGACATTCTTTCCAACGGTCTGCTCGGCGGTCCAGCCGAACAAGCGTTCCGCGGTACGGCTGAAATCCTGGATCACGCCGCCTTCGTCGATGACGATCATCGCATCGGGCACGGTCTCCAGGATCGAACGCAGATGGGCTTCGCGCTGGGCGACGCCGTCATTCGCCGACATCGAACGGCGGCGGATCGTCTGTGACCACCTCCCGCCCAAGGCGACCGAGGCCCCGATCAGCAAGAACACCGCGGCACCAACGAAATTACCGATGCCAAGGGTGCCCGAGTGCGCGTCGGCGGCAAGCGCGGCGCCGGCGCCCAGCAAGGTCGCGAACAGCCCCGGCCAAAGCCCGCCGAACGCGGCGGCGGCAACGACTGCTGGCACAAAAAAGATGAAGGTCCCGCGTTGCTGGATCAGCGGGGCGAGGGCCAGTCGCGCCAGCACGCCCAAGCCGACCGCAACGACTGCCACTGCACAAGCCGTCAGCCATCCGACTTGGGAAGAGGAGAATATGTTATCGGAGCGCCGATCTTCCATTCCGCTCTCATAGAGCAAGGCGCGCCCCGTGCGAGCACCTCACGGCGACCTTCTCGTCAGCGTCAGTCCGGACAAAGGACAAAAGTAGCTGCCGCTTTACGCTATCATCAACTTCAAGGTCAGGAGCTCACGATCATCCACACCAATTTTAGTCAACGCAGTCGAAGCTGGCGTCCAGGCAGCAAGTGCCGTTCCATCCCGCGCCGATCGAGCGTCAAGTCCCGGACCAGCGCCAGCGCTGCGGGCTTTCGAGGCAGAGAGCGGCAGACGTCTTGATTAGTCACCAATTGTGGCAAGTTCCGCGGGTCTAAGCTCGTGGATCAGCTGGTCCATGCGGCATTGTGACGGCGCCTTGTCGGGTCGCCACCTAAGGAGCTTCGTTCCGTGACGGAAGCGCTGCCCCGTGACTTGGTCGTAGAGTATTTCAACCACCAGCTCACTCCTGAGCGGCTCCCATTCGCTCTCCTTGCCGGCGTTCCATCGACTCGGGCCTCCCGGCGCCTTGCCGGTAAAGCCGGGGCCCTCGATCAAGGGCCGCAATTTCAAGACCAGCGCATTGCGCTCCGCAGCCTCGATGCCGGACGTGAAACCGACATGGTTCAGGCGGTCATTGTTGTCGAAAAGGCCAAGCAGCAACGACGCAACGCCCCCGCCCTTGGCGCGGCGGAAGCCGCCGACGACGCAATCGGCTGACCGGTGCTGCTTCACCTTCAGCATCGCCCGTTCCCCCGATCGATACGGTTCGTCGAGCCGCTTTGCGACGACGCCATCGAGCGCGCCGCCGCTCCGGGCCAGCCACGCGCGGGCGACACCGACGTCGTAGGAACAGTCCGAAAGCATGAGGGAGGGCCCGCCGTGCGCCGCGTGGAACTCCTCCAAGGCGAACCGACGCCGCTTCAGCGGCGAGCAGGACAGTTCGTGACCGTCGACCCGCAGGCAATCGAACACCATAAGCTGCGCCGGTGTCTCGCGAGAAAGCTTGGCAATGCGGCTCGCTGCCGGATGAAGGCGCGCTTGAAGCGCATCAAACGACAAGACGTCGCCGACGGGCAGGATCAGTTCGCCATCGACAATGAACCGGTCTCGCCGAACGGCCCGAATCATCGCGACGACTTCGGGGAAATAGCGTGCAAGTGATTTGCCGGACTTGGAGAGTAGTTCGACGATGTCACCATCGCGAAAGACCAGCGCACGAAAGCCATCCCGCTTGGGCTCATACTGCCAGCCGGGTCCGCCGGGCAGTTCCGCAACGAGCTTCGCTTCCATCGGCGCCAGGACAGGTGCATTCATGATAAGGCGGTTCTCGTCATCACGCCCCTTGGGGCGCCGCAGTCCCGACCAAACGCCTGTCGGCTCCCGGAGGGGCCTTGCTCACCAATTGTCCTCCAAACGGTAGCCCGCCAGAAGCAGTTCGGAGAGAGCAAAATCAGCCTTTGCCGATTTCATGCCAGCTTTTCTCTGCGATCTCGACGCCATACTTCTTCGCGGCCGCCATGATCCGGGTCCACGCCGCGGCCCTTTCCTCGTTCGTCACGTCCTTGGCTTGGTTGAACCGCGCGATGGCGTTTCGGACATGGCTGGCATTCTCCAGCGGCTCCTTGCGTTCGTTAGGGAAAGCGAACGATCCCTTTTCTAGATCATTGCGATCTTCGGTTTTGATTTTGGCCAATTGTCGTTTTCCTTGCTCGTCCAGATCAACGAACGATCACGCCATGGGTTCTCCCATTCACTGGAAAAGCTTGATCGGGGTGGGTGCGTGATCGCTGCTCTAGTCCCATCCGCACACGCGGTGATCGACCTATCCGTCGACCAGTTGGAAGCAGGCGAGTCGCCGGTTCAAGTCCGATCGACTTTCGGAAATAATGAAAATGCGGCCCTCGCCGACTGCTTCAAAAGTCGAGTCCCCTCATCGAACTCACGATCAAAAATCAGTCGGCCCGTTTCGCGACGGCCTCGATGCAGCCCCCCGGGAAAAGTGCCAGACCTGCTTGGGCCTCCACTTCGTCGCGCGACCGGCTCCCCTCGTCCTTAACCATTAGCAAGCTGGTCGCCACCGGGTTGAACTTTGCCCCGCGATGCTTCCGGGTGTCCACCAACCACGGGGGTGGAAAGACGATCATGGCCTTCAGCCATTTGTTCAAGCTTGCCGCCAACGACCTGGCGATCGATCTTGGCACCGCCAACACGGTGATTTACGCGCGTGGCCGGGGCATCGTCATCAACGAGCCCTCGGTGGTGGCAATGGAAACCCATGCCGGGGTCCGCCGGGTGCGCGCGGTGGGCGTCGACGCGAAGCTGATGATGGGCAAGACCCCTGCCTACATGAAAACCATCCGCCCCTTGCGCAATGGGGTCATCGCCGACCTCGACGTCGCCGAGCAAATGATCAAGCACTTCATCCACAAGGCCAATGGCGGGCAAAGCCGCTTCGCCCGCGGCCCGAAGATCGTGATCTGCGTTCCCTCGGGATCAACCCAGGTCGAACGCCGCGCGATCCGCGATGCCGCGTCGCACGCCGGGGCGAGCTCGGTCTCGCTGCTGGTCGAGCCAATCGCCGCCGCGATCGGCGCTGGGCTTTCGGTGATCGAACCAACCGGATCGCTGGTGGTCGACATCGGCGGCGGGACGACCGAGGTCGGGGTCATCTCGCTGCGCGGGCTGACCTACGCCATGTCGGTTCGCGTCGGCGGCGACAAGATGGACGACGCTATCACGCAAGCCGTTCGCCGCAACCACAGCCTGCTCATCGGCGAGGCCACCGCCGAAAAAATCAAGAAGGAGCTCGGCACGGCGCGGGTGCCCGCCGGGATCGAGCCGCGCCGCGCGTTCGTCCGCGGCCGCGACATCGCGCGCGGCGTCCCGCGCGAGATCGAGATCAGCCAGGACGAGATCGTCGAGGCTCTTCGCGAACCTGTCGGCCAGATCATGCATGCCGTCCGACGCGCTCTGGAAAACACGGCGCCGGAAATCGCCGCCGACATTATTGATGGCGGAATCATGATGACCGGCGGCGGCTCGCTCCTGCCGCAGATCGACGCCGTGCTCGCCGACGAGACCGGGCTTCCGGTCGTCATCGCCGACAATCCGCTGATGTGCGTTGCGCTTGGTGCCGGGCGAGCGCTCGAAGACCCCATTTACGAAGGCGTACTGACGCAGAGCTAGGCGGGGACCTCTTCCCTCGCCAGCACCCGCTCCAGCAGCCGCTCGATCGCCGCCAGACTCTCGGGCTCGTCGAGCGCCGGGGCGTGGCCGACGCGCGGCACCGTCACCAGCTCGACGTCGGGAATCTCGCGCGCCATCCGCTCGACGACCTTAACCTCCAGCAGGTCGGTCAACTCGCCGCGCAACAACAGCACCGGCCGCCCGGACAGCGCGCAATAATAAGGCCAGATATCCGCCTGAGGCGCGCTCGCGGCGGCGTTGAACCCATCGGCAATGGCCGGATCATAATCGAAGCGGATCGCGCCATCGCGTTCGCTCGCGGTGCATCGCGCGAACGCCGCCCACCGCGCCAGATCCCAGTCGGGGAAGGCGTCGTGGTTATCGTCCATCAGCGCCCGAGCCAGCTCGTCCCAAGTCGAATAGGTCGTTGGCTTGCCAACATAGGATGAAATCCGGTCGAGCCCGCGTTGCTCGATCTGCGGCCCGACATCGTTGATGCAGGCCCCGGCGATCCGCTCGGCATCGCGCATTGCCATGACCATCGTCACGATCCCGCCCAATGATGTCCCTACGAACACCGCGTCGGCGATCCCGAGCTGGTCGAGCAGCTTGAGCAGGTCGGCAGCGTAGGTCTGCGGAATATAGTTGACGGGCTTGGGGTCATATTCGCTCGTTCCCCGCCCGCGCAGGTCGACGACCAGCACGCGCCACTCCCCGGCAAAGCGGTCCGCCACCGGGGCAAAATCGCGCGCATTGCGCGTCAGCCCGGGGATGCACAGGATCGGCGGCCGGTCGCGCGGCCCGTCATAATCGCGATAATGGAGGCGAAGCCCGTCGGGGCTGTTCCAGCTGCAGTCGGTATAGTTCGCCATGTGGTTCCTCTTCGCGCGCGAAGCCCCTATCGCGGGCCGATGCCGCTCCCGCAAGCCTATCGCCCAGATCCCGCCATTCTCGCCTTGGGCGGGGAGTTTTACGACCCGGTGGCACCGGCCGATTTCCCGACGCAGATCGAGCGTTTCTGGAATGCGCGCTGGGCCGATCGCATCGGCCTCGGCACCCTCGATCCGGCCGAGCGCATCGCCCATTTCGCGCGCTTTCAGCCCATCCCCGACAACCTCCTCCAGCCTCTAGCGCTACGCTATCACGGACATCAGTTTCGCCATTACAACCCCGACCTCGGCGACGGCCGTGGCTTCCTTTTCGCCCAGTTGCGCGATGATCATGACCGCCTGCTCGACCTCGCGACCAAAGGCTCGGGCCAAACCCCGTGGAGCCGCCGCGCCGACGGCCGCCTGACGCTCAAGGGCGGAATGCGCGAGATCCTCGCCACCGAAATGCTCGAGGCATACGGCGTCAACACGTCCAAATCCTTCGCCCTTTACGAAACCGGCGAGGAGCTGTGGCGCGGCGACGAACCCTCCCCGACCCGCTCGGCCGTCCTCACCCGCCTCGGCCACGGCCACGTCCGCATCGGCAGCTTCCAGCGCCTTGCCTACCTCGGCCAGACGGAGAATATCGCCACACTCACCGCCTACTGCCTCGCCAACCTCTACGCCGAACAGCCCACCGCCGATTCTCTCGCCAACGCGGCGCTCCTGTTCGACCGCGTCTGCGCCGCGACCGCGCGCCTCGCCGCCTCCTACCTCGCCGCCGGGTTCGTCCACGGCGTGCTCAACTCCGACAACATCGCCATCTCGGGCGAAAGCTTCGACTATGGCCCGTGGCGCTTCACTCCCGACTGGGATGAAGGCTTCACCGCCGCCTATTTCGACGAAACCGGCCTCTACGCTTTTGGCCGCCAGCCCGAAGCCATCCACTGGAACCTGGCGCAGCTCGCCGGTTGCCTCGCGCTCTTGGGCGAAGTCCCCGGCCTCGCCGATACGCTGAATGGCTGGGGCGACCGCTTCCAGTCCGCGCTCACGACCACGCTCGTCGCACGCCTCGGTGTTGCCCCGGCCGCCGACGAGCGCCCCCTCGCCGCCGCCCTGATCAAGGCCCTCCAGACGCGCACAGTCGCCATCGACCGCCTGTTCTTCGACTGGCGCGGCGGCCGCGACCCCGGCGGCGAAACCTACGCGAGCGACCCCTTCCGCGCCCTCGCCGCCGCCCTCGCCGGCCGCGTCGTCACCCCGACCCACCCCTACTGGTCCGACCCCGATCCCTGCTCGCTCTACATCGAGGAAGTCGAGGCCATCTGGGCCCCGATCGTCGCCGCCGACGACTGGTCCCTGTTCCACGCCAAGCTCGCCGCAATCCGCCGCATGGGCGACGCCATGACGGCCAACCCTTGACCGTAATCGATGGACAGGCCAGCACCGCCCCCGTGAGCAAGACCATCGACCGCCTGATCTCGACCGAACCCGCGACCGGCGCCGAACTATGGTCGGCCCCGATCGGCGACCCTGCCGCCGAAGTGGCCGCCGCGCGCGCCGCCTGGCCCGCGTGGGCCGCGCAATCGGTCAGCTACCGCATCGAGACGCTGCGCCGCTTCGCCAATGTCGTGCGCGCCCAATCCGATGTGTTCGCCGACCTCATCGCGCGCGAAACCGGCAAGCCCTATTGGGAGGCCAAGACCGAAGTTGCCTCGGTCATCGCCAAGGTCGATATTTCGGTCGCCGCCTATTCCGAGCGCACACCGATGCGCAAGATGGAGGGCGCGCTCGGCGCCAAGGTCGCGGTCCGCCACAAGCCCCACGGCGTGCTCGCCGTGCTCGGCCCCTACAACTTCCCCGCGCACCTCCCCAACGGCCACATCGTCCCCGCGCTGATCGCCGGCAACGCAGTCGTCTTCAAGCCGTCCGAGAAAACCCCCGCAAGCGGCGCCTTCCTCGTTGACTGCCTGCTCGAGGCCGGCGTTCCCGACGGCGTCATCCGCTTGCTCATCGGCGGGGTCGACGAAGGCAAGGCGCTCGCCCGCGACCCCGGCATCGACGGCCTCCTGTTCACCGGATCGGCCGGCGCCGGTGCGTCGCTCGCCCGCCAGTTCGCCGAAACGCCGAGCAAAATCCTCGCGCTTGAACTTGGCGGCAACAACCCGATCGTCGCGTGGGACGTGAAAGACCTCGACACCGCCGCGACGATGATCGTCCAGTCGGCCTATCTTTCCGCCGGACAGCGCTGCACCGCCTGCCGCCGCCTGATCGTCGAGGACGGTGCCGAGGGTCCGCTGCTCGATGCGATCGTCAAGCTCATCGACCGCATCATCGTCGACGAACCGATGGCCGAGCCACAGCCGTTCATGGGCCCGGTAATCGACCTGATGGCTGCCGACATCCTCCAGGACCGCTTCCTCGGACTGATGATGAAGGGCGGGAAAGCCATCCGCCGCCTCGACCGCCCCCACGAGGAGCGCCCCTATCTCACCCCCGCACTGATCGACATGACCGACGCGCGCGACCGGCTCGACGAGGAATTGTTCGGCCCGGTCCTCCAGCTCATCCGCGTGAAGGACTTCGACGCCGCGATCGACGAGGCCAACAACACTCGCTTCGGCCTTGCCGCAAGCCTGATCGGTGGCAGCCCGCAAATGTACGACAAATTCTGGGCCAACGTCCGCTCGGGCGTCATCAACTGGAACCGCCCGACCAACGGCGCCCCGAGCAACGCCCCGTTCGGGGGGATCGGCGCCTCGGGCAACCACCGCCCGAGCGCCTATTACGCCGCCGATTACTGCGCCTACCCCGTCACCAGCGTCGAGGCCGACATCGCGCGCGCCACCATCACCGAAGGCCTGCGCGACCCCAAGGGCGACCGCTAGCGTCATCCCGGCGAAAGCCGGGACCCCGGGAGGCTAAAGGAACATGATCACAGGAGGCTGAAGGACCGGCATACACGGGAGGCTATAGGACCAGGATACACGGAAACATTTGTCTTCTGACGACCGGGATCCCGGCTTTCGCCGGGACGACGCCTGGATCAACTCCGGAACTCAGGCAGATATTCCTCGTTCGCAGCGTCGCTGAACTTGGTCACGCGAGCATCGAACCGCATCCGCACCTTGCCCGTCGAGCCATGCCGCTGCTTGGCAACGATCAGCTCGGCGGTGCCGTAAACCCGGTTCATCTCTTCTTGCCACTCATGAAATCCCGGATGATCGTCGGCCGGCTGCTTTGAGGCGAGGTAATAATCGTCGCGATAGACGAACAGCACGATGTCGGCGTCCTGCTCGATCGACCCCGATTCGCGCAGATCGCTCAGCTGCGGGCGCTTGTCCTCGCGCTGCTCGACTGCGCGGCTCAGCTGCGACAGCGCCAGCACCGGCACATGCAATTCCTTGGCAAGCTGCTTCAGCCCGCGGCTGATTTCCGAAATCTCCTGCACGCGATTGTCGCCCGCCGAGCCCTTGCCGCTGCCCTGCAACAGCTGCAGATAATCGACCACGATCATCCCGACATTCTTCTGCCGCTTCAAGCGCCGCGCCCGCGTCCGCAATGCGGCGATCGTCAGCCCCGGCGTGTCGTCGATATACAGCGGCAGCCCCGACAGCTCCCCCGACGCGCGCGCCAGCTGCTGGAATTCCTGCTTGCTGATCCGCCCGGTGCGCAAATTCTCCGAACTGATCCCCGACTGCTCGGCGAGAATGCGCGTCGCCAGCTGGTCGGCCGACATTTCGAGGCTGAAAAAGGCCACCGCCGCCCCCGCCGACTTGCCCGGCTCGATCCCGTCCTCGACATCGCGCGAGAAACGCTGCGCTGCCGCAAACGCCATGTTGGTCGCCAGCGCAGTCTTGCCCATTCCCGGACGCCCGGCCAGAATCGTCAGATCGGACCGATGCAACCCGCCGATCTTGGTGTTGATCGCGTCGATCCCGGTGGTGATGCCCGACAGATGCCCGCCATGCTGAAGCGCCAGCTCGATATTCTTGATCGACTCCATCGACGCTTCGGCGAAGCTCTTTACCTTGCCCTCGCTCCCGCCCTCCTCGGCAACGCGATAAAGCTCGGTTTCCGCCCGTTCGATCTGCGCCAGCGGAGCAATTTCCTCGCTCGTGTCGAGCGCGCCTTCGACCATCTCGCGCCCGACCCCCACCAGCGCGCGCAGCAAGGCGAGATCATATATCTGCGCCGCGAAGTCGCGCGCCCCGATTACCGCCGCGCCTGACCCCGTCAGTTGCGCCAGATAGGCCGGCCCGCCGACCTCCTTCATCGCCTCGTCGCCCTCGAACATCGGGCGCAGCGTGACCGGGTTGGCGATCATGTTCTTGTCGTTAAGCCGCAGCACCGCGTCATAGATCCGCCCGTGCAACGGCTCGAAGAAATGATGCGCCTTGAGCCTGATCTGGACATCCTCGACGATCCGGTTGTCGATCATCAACGCGCCAAGCAACGCCGCCTCGGCCTCGACATTGGCCGGGAGGGACGGAGATTGCGGAAGGTCTTGCGACCCGTCGATGCGAAGAATTGCGGCCATGACCACGGGTTACGCGCTTTGTGCCCGACCCTCCATATGGTTCGCAGAACTTAGTCGTGGATGAGCTGTGGATAAGAACGCGCGGCCTCGCTACGCCACGCACCCATGAGCATCCTCTCCGACCGCTGGATTCGCGAACAGGCCCAGCAACACGCCATGATCGAACCGTTCGTCGAGGCCCAGCGCCGCGACGGCTGCATTTCCTACGGCCTGTCGTCCTACGGCTACGACGCGCGCGTCGCCGACGAGTTCAAGATTTTCACCAACGTCGATTCGGCGATCGTCGATCCCAAGGATTTCGCCGCCAACAGCTTTGTCGATCGCAAGACCAATTGCTGCATCATTCCGCCCAACAGCTTCGCGCTTGCCCGCACGGTCGAATATTTCCGCGTGCCGCGCGACGTGCTCGTCATCTGCCTCGGCAAGTCGACCTATGCCCGCTGCGGGATCATCGTCAACGTCACCCCACTGGAACCCGGCTGGGAGGGCCATGTCACGCTCGAATTCTCGAACACGACCCCGCTACCGGCCAAGATCTACGCCAACGAGGGCGCGTGCCAGTTCCTGTTCCTCAAGGGCAACGAGCCGTGCGAAGTCAGCTACGCCGACCGCGCCGGCAAATATATGCGCCAGCAAGGCGTGACCTTGCCGAAACTCTAGAGCCCGATCGTTTGCGGCAGAAGCGCGCCGCGCTTCCGCCAAGAGCGTGAATCACGCTCTAAACAAATACTCAGACAGGGTTTTCCGCCAGCTTCGCCCGCCCGGCAACGATCAGGTCGACCCAATCGACGAACGCGCCCGCAAAGCCGGTGACGAACGTGCCCAGCGTCTCGTCGCTGATCGTCCCGTCGGCCGCCAGCTTGGCGTCGCTCAGCGTCCCCCAATAGGCCTCGGGCTGCTGCATCACGGGCACATCCAGGAACACGCAGCACTGGCGCACCGCATGGTTCGACCCGAACCCGCCGGTCATCCCCGGCGAGCCCGAGAACACCGCCGCGGGCTTCTTCGCGAAAACGCTCTTGCCATAGGGCCGCGACCCCACGTCGATCGCGTTCTTCAGTGCGCCCGTAATCCCGCGATTATATTCAGGGCTGCCGAACAACAGCCCGTCACAGGCCGCAATCGCTGCGCGAAACGCAGCATATTGCGCCGGCGCGGCATCGCCGTCCTTGTCCTGGTTATAAAGCGGCAAGTCGCCGATCTCGATCGGCACAATCTCCATCCGCTCGCCCACCGCCGCTGCGATCGCCAGCCCGAGCCGCCCGTGGAAACTATCCTTGCGCAACGATCCGTTGAGAAAGGCGATGCGATGTTTGGTCACGGGCAGGCTCCTTTGAGGGTTTGCCCCTTCAATGAAGCCCGCCCGCAATAGTTGCGTCGGTCCGGCTCAAGCGTCGGCGGGAAGCCGGTGAAGCGCGCACAGCTTGTTGCCGTCGGGATCGCGCAGATAGGCGAGATACAGGTTCATTCCCCCACCCGAGCGCTTGCCCGGCGGATCCTCGATCGCCTTGCCCCCGGCCGCGATTCCAGCTTCGTGCCAGGCGTGCGCCTGCTCCGGGCCCGTCACCGCGAAACCGATCGTCGAGCCGTTGCCGTGGCTCGCCGGCTGTCCGTCGATCGGCGGCGTCACGATGAATATCCCGCCGTCCTTCATGTAAATCAGCCGCCCCTTGGGATCGACCGTTCCCGGCTTGCCTCCGGTCGCGGCGAACAGGGCGTCATAGAATTTCTTCGACCGGTCGATATCGTCCGATCCGACCATCATGTGACTAAACATTACTCTCTCCCGCATGGCGTAGGCGCCAGCGATGCCATGCCGCCGCCGCCCCGCCAAGCCGATTTATTACACCTTTACGGTTACCCGCAGGAAGGTTGCGGGGATCCGAGTGCGCGTCGCATCGCCCTGATTCTGCCGCGTAAACAACTCGACGAGTTCGCCGCGCAACGCCTCGGCCCGACCATCCTTCGCGGCCGCATCGAAGGCGTTTATCGTCGGTCCGTAAAAATCCCGGAACAAGTCGACCGCTCCGGCCGGCCCGGCCGGGAAATCGAACAGGAAGCTGTCGCGCTGGAAAGCGATCCGGTCGCGCGCGACCCCCGCCCCGACGAACCGCGCCGCGGCCGTCTCCTCCGACCCCCACGTCATCGGGCTGACGAACCCTTCGGGCGGCGGCGGGGTATAGGCCGCGCTGATCTTGAGGATTTGCGCGGCCAGCGTCGGATCGCCGGGGATCCAGTTGCCCATGACGATCGTGCCCCCGGGCTTCGTCACCCGCACCATCTCCTTCGCCACATCGTCGGCTTTGGGCGCGAACATCGCCCCGAACACGCTCACGACCCAATCGAAGCAGGCATCGGCGATCCCGACGAGGTTCGATGCATCACCCTCCTGGAAGCGAAGATTGTCGAGCCCCTGCGCCGCCGCCCGCGCATTGCCCGCAGCGACAAGGTTCGCGGCAATGTCCACGCCCGTCACCTCGGCGCCAAGCTTTGCTGCGGGCAGCGCGGTGGTCCCGTCGCCGCAGCCAAGGTCCATCACCTTGTCGCCGCGCGACATCCCCAACGATTCGACGAATCGTTCGCCGGCGGCACGCATTCCTTGCGCGATTCGCGTGAAATCACCCTTTTCCCACAATGCCTTGTTCGGATTCATTGCACTTCCTCCGTCTGCTAGCGTGAAAACACCGCGCCATGCGGCTTGCCTGCGCCGGTCCAGCCATGCGGCCAGGCGCGTTTGGCGAAGCGGAAACCCGGCTTGCCGTCGGTGCCGCGAAAGGTCTGGTCGATGGTCAGCGAACCGGTCTTTTGGTCGAACTGCAAAAGATAGGTCCGGTCGCCCGGTTCCGTCGCGGTCGCCACGATCCGCCCGGTCTTCGCATCCCACCCGGTCCAGTGTGGCCGGAAGGTCGGGCTGATCGTCAGCCGCGACACTTCGCGCGGGTTCGCGCCGTCGGCGATGTCGAGCACGATAAAGCCTTTCACGGCCTCGACGCTTTGGATGAGGTAATGGCCGACGATCGTCGGGACGCCGCAAAAATTGCCGGGAAAGACGTGGACCAGCTTGCTGTCGAGCCGGTCGCTGGCCATCCCGGTGATCCGCTCGATCCCGCATGCGTAGGTCTGGATATAGGCCGCACCGTCAGGACCGATGCGGACTTCCTCGGGATTGAGGTGTGCGTATTTCTCGGCCCCCACGTCGAGATAGGCGGTCTTGAGCAGGGTGAGGTCCGACAGTCGCCACAGCTGGATCGTCGTGCCGCCGATATCCTCGTCGTGCATCGACGAGTTGGTCGACAGCACGCGGTCGATGTCGGGCAGGACCGCAAGGCTGTAGGGCATCATCAGCGCATTGGGGAACCCCGGGTCGGCATTGGCGACCGCGCGCACGACCTTCCCGCCATCGTCGATCTCGACCAGTCCGCCGTGCTTTGCATGGCCCGTCATCCCCGCCATCCCGGCCTTCGCCATGCCCGGTCCGGCGTGCTGGAAACTGGCCAGCACATGGCCGTTGGGCAACCGCAGGAAACTGTGCGGCATGGAGAAGCCGGCCATGTCGGTGAACGACGTCGCAACCCGGGGATGCAACGGGTCGCGCAGGTCGAAGATAAAGCTGCGGTTGGCGTCATGGTCGTTGGCGAACAGCATTCCGCTCGCCGGCATTTCATATTCCGTGTGGTGCGGCCGAACGCTGGTCTGGTCGGTCGCGACCGAGGTCAGCAACCGGCCATAGCCGGGCGAGGCGGGATCGGCATCGATCACCGCCAGGAAGTCCTTGCCCTTCCCCGCCTGGTCGCCGCTGAACACGAACAGATAATGGCCCGCGCCCGCGCCAGGAGGGCTGACCGGAGCGGCCACCACCAATCCAGGCATCGCCATCATCAGCAGCAACCATCGAAGCATCGGCCACCCCCCTTCGAAGACCCTCCTTACTCGAACTCGACGATCACTTCGTCAACTGCCAGGCTCTGCCCCGCCGCGACCGGCGTCGCCTTGACCGTCGTCGACTTCGGCGCGCGCAGGATATTCTCCATCTTCATCGCCTCGATCACCGCGATCGGCTGCCCCGCTTCGACCTTGTCACCCGCCTTGACCTCGAGCTTGGTCAAGAGCCCCGGCATCGGCGCGAGGAGGAAGCGCGACATGTCGGGCGCGACCTTGGCGATCATGTGCTGGGTCAGGTCCGCGACATGCGGCGCCATCACGTCGACATGGTGCCGCGCCCCCAGCGTCTGGAAGCGCCACCCGCGGCCCTCCTTCGCGATCCGCACGATCCGCCGCCGCCCGTCGAGGTCGGCGATCAACAGCCGCTGCCCCGGGACATAGTCGGCGATTACGTCGACCTCCTCCTCGCCATCCACGCTGACCAGCAGCCCGCCGTCGTAAGGCTCGACCGCAACGGCGAATTCGTCGACCCCAAGCCCTGCGCCGGCAGCAGAAGTTACCCGCACGACATAGTCGCCCTCGGGAAACACCGGCCCGCCCAATTGCCCGTCGATCAGCGCCGCCCGCGTCTCATGGCTCGCCGCGACAAGAGCAGCAATCGCCGCCAGATCCTCGAGCAATTCCTCGCTCGCTGGCGCCCCGTGGAAGCCGTCGGGATATTCCTCGGCGATGAACCCGGTCGTGATCTCCCCCGACCGGAACCGCGGATGCTGCATCAGCGCGGACAGGAAATCGATATTGTCGCCGATCCCGTCAATCTCGAACGCATCCAATGCCTCGACCTGTGCATCGATCGCCTCGATCCGGGTCGGCCCCCAGGTGACCAGCTTGGCGATCATCGGGTCATAGAACATGCTGACCTCGCCGCCCTCGACCACCCCGTCGTCGATCCGCGTGCGCCGCTCACCGGTGCTTGCGGCGGTCGGCGGACGATACCGCACCAACCGCCCGGTGCTCGGCAGGAACCCGCGATACGGGTCCTCCGCATAGACCCGCGTCTCGACCGCCCAGCCGTCGAGCTTCACCTCGCCTTGCGTGAACCCCAACGCCTCCCCCGCCGCGACCCGGATCATCTGCTCGACCAGGTCGAGCCCGGTAATCTCCTCGGTCA
>JANXUU010000135.1 GCA_025356055.1 Sphingomonas sp.
GCTGATGATCGGCGTCTTCGCGGCGCAGGACCTGTTGTTATTCTACATCTTTTTCGAGGGCGGGCTGATCCCGATGTACCTCATCATCGGCATCTGGGGCGGTGCCGAGCGGATCAAGGCGAGCTATAAATTCTTCCTCTATACGCTTGCCGGATCGGTCCTGATGCTGATCGCGATGCTGGTCATGATCGGCATGGCGGGGACGAGTTCGATCCCGGCGCTGATGGCCTATAACTTCCCGGTGTCTCTGCAGGCCTGGCTGTGGCTTGCCTTCTTCGCGAGTTTCGCGGTCAAGATGCCGATGTGGCCGGTTCACACCTGGCTACCCGACGCCCACGTCCAGGCTCCCACCGCGGGATCGGTGATCCTGGCGGGCGTGCTGCTCAAGATGGGCGGCTACGGCTTCATTCGTTTTTCGTTGCCCATGTTTCCCGAGGCTTCGGCGCAGTTCCTGCCGCTGGTGTTCATCCTCAGCGGGATTGCGGTGGTCTACACCAGCCTCGTCGCGTTCGTTCAGAACGACATGAAGAAGCTGATCGCCTACTCATCGGTCGCGCACATGGCGTTCGTCACGTTCGGGTTGTTCGCCTTCAACCGGCAGGGGATCGAGGGCGCGCTGATCGTGATGCTCAGCCACGGGCTCGTCTCGGGCGCGCTGTTCCTGTGCGTCGGCGTCATTTACGACCGGCTCCATACCCGCGAGATCGCACGCTACGGGGGCCTCGCGAACAACATGCCGGGCTATGCCCTGCTGTTCATGCTGTTCACCATGGCAAGCGTCGGATTACCCGGTACCAGCGGGTTCGTCGGTGAATTCCTGGCCCTGACGGGGACGTATCGTGCCTCGTCGTGGGGCGCGGCGGTGGCGACGACCGGGATCATCCTCGGCGCGGCCTACATGCTCTATCTTTATCGGCGGATCGTGTTCGGGACGTCGGATAATGCCGATGCCGCGGCAATGTTGGACCTCGACACGCGCGAGTGGTGGCTGCTGGCGCCGATCGCTGCCGTCGTGCTGTGGATGGGGGTCTATCCCGAAAGCTTCATCGCCCCGATGCGCGCCGATGTCGGGCGGCTGCTGGTGCGGTTGCATCCCGCGACGCCGGCTGGGGACTCGCGCCTCTCTGCGGGCAAGCCCCCGCTGAAAATATTCGACGCGGAAGCGAAGTCATGATGTTCGCGTCGCTGCTACCCGAACTGTCGCTTACCATCGGCGCGATCGTGCTAATGCTGGTCGCCGCCTTTGTGCCGCGCGCCGGCCGGATCACCAGCGGTGGCGCGGTTGCGTTGCTCGTCGCGGCGACCATCATGCTGATCGGCGCGCCGCAGACCGGCGGATCGCTGTTCGGCGGGATTATCGCTGCCGACGGCTTTTCGGCCTTCGGCAAGTTGCTGATTTTCCCAGGGGCGGCGGTTGCAATCATCGGCGCGCACGGCTGGTTCGGAGAGATGATCGGGACCGACGGGGAGGGCCAGCATGGTGCCGAATATCCCGTCCTGATCCTGTTCAGCGCGGTCGGCATGGCGGTGATGGTCTCGGCGACGAGCCTGGTTACGCTTTACGTCGGGCTCGAGCTGCAGAGCCTCGCTGCCTATGTTCTTGCGTCCTATCGGCGCAGCGACGCGCGCTCGGCCGAGGCGGGGTTGAAGTATTTCGTGCTCGGCAGCCTTGCGTCGGGCATCCTGCTTTACGGCATCTCGCTGCTCTACGGTTTTACCGGGACAACCGATTTCAATGGCATCGCCGCCGCTTTCACGCGCGAAGGGACCCACTCGCTCGGCCTTCTGTTCGGGCTCGTCTTCCTGCTCGCGGGCCTGGCCTTCAAGATCAGCGCGGTTCCGTTCCACATGTGGACGCCCGATGTTTACGAAGGCGCCCCGACCCCGGTGACCGCCTTTTTCGCCTCGGCCCCCAAGGTGGCTGCGGTATTGCTTGCAACGCGGGTGTGCCTCGGCGCGCTCGGGCCCGCGATCGACGCGTGGCGGCAGATCGTGATTGTCGTCGCGCTGGCGTCGATCCTGCTTGGCGCGGTTGCCGCTTATGGCCAGACCAACATCAAGCGTCTGCTGGCTTATTCGTCGATCAACAATGTCGGCTTCGCGCTGATCGGGCTTGCGTCGGGCGGACTGCAGGGCGCGAGTTCGGTGCTGTTCTACTTGGCGGTTTATATCATCATGACCTTGGGCGCCTTCCTGTGCGTGCTGCGCCTGCGCGGCGAGGATGGGCAGCCGCTAGAGCAGATGTCGGCCCTCTCGGGTCTGTCGCAATCACGGCCGGGGCTTGCGGCGGCGCTGGCTTTCTTCATGTTCAGCCTTGCCGGTATTCCGCCGTTCCTCGGCTTCTGGTCGAAGCTGGCGGTGTTCATTGCCGCCGTTCATGCCGGGCTGATCTGGGTGGCGGTGATCGGCATCCTCGGGACCGTCGTCGGCGCCTATTATTACCTCAAGGTCGTCAAGATCCTCTACTTCGACACGCCGGGAGCGCCGCTCGGCCGGGTGCGCGCACCGCTCGAAGGGGCGCTGATTGCGGTGGCAGCCGTGTTCGTATCGCCCCTCGGCTACCTGCTTATCGGCCCGATCACCCGTCTCACCGGCAACGCCGCGAGCAGCCTCTTCTGAGCACCCTCGTTTCCGTTCTTCGACACGAACGGACTGGCTAATGCGAATCCGCATCGTCGAGCACGCCGGATCGGCCAATGCCGTGCTGCTCGGGGATATCGGCGCGGTCGAGGGTGACTGGCTGGTAGCGCTATCGCAGGACGCGGGCAGGGGCCGCCAAGGTCGCGTCTGGTCTTCACTGGAGGGCAATTTTGCGGGATCGACGAGCATCCAGCTTCGCCCCGACGACCCACCCGCGCCGGGTCTCTCGCTCGCCTGCGGGCTGGCGTTGATCGAGGCGGTCGAGGCGGCGGTGCCGGGCAAGGGATTGATGCTCAAATGGCCCAACGACCTGCTGCTCGGGACTGCTAAACTCGCTGGGATCCTGCTCGAGCGGTCGGGCGACAAGGTCGTCGCCGGCTTCGGGGTGAACCTCGCCGAAGCGCCGCGGATCGAGGGGCGGGCCACAGCGAGCCTCGACCGAGCGATCACGCCGCAAGCCTTCGCACCGATCCTGGCGGCGAGCATGACGCGGATGCTGAGCTTGTGGCGATCGAGTGAGCCGGCGGCTTTCGGCCAAGCCTGGCGTGCGCGCGCGCACCCGCTGGGCATGCGCCTCCAGGTGCATGATGGCGTGGGACAACAGCTCAAGGGTTGGTTCGACGGACTCGAAGCCGACGGCTCGCTTCGCCTGCGCCTCGACGGCGGCGAGATCGAGATCGTTCGCGCCGGGGACGTGTCCCTCGACTAGCGGGCGCGTGCGGTCTAGGCAGCGCGCCATGCTGCTTGCGATCGATGCCGGAAACACCAACCTCGTCTTTGCCCTGGTCGATGAGACGCGGACGATCCGCGCGCGGTGGCGGATTGCGACCGATGCGCGGCGGACGGCTGATCAATATGCGGTGTGGCTTCACCAGCTGCTCGAGCTCGAGGGTTATGGGCGGGGCGACGTCAGCGCGGTGATTATCGCCACCGTCGTGCCGCGCGCGCTCCACAACCTTGAAGTGCTTGCGGAGAAATATTTCCACGTCACGCCGATGATCGCGGGGAGCGCGTCTGCGCCCTATGGCATTGCGCTCGATGTCGACGAGCCGGGCAGCGTCGGCGCCGACCGCGCGCTCAACGCTATTGCGGCGCATGCGGTGCATCCGGGCGACCTGATCGTGATCGACTTCGGTACCGCGACCACGTTCGACGTGGTCGGGGCCGACGGCGCGTACAAGGGCGGGATCATCGCGCCGGGGATAAACCTGTCGCTCGATGCGCTGGTTGCCGCTGCTGCCAAACTGCCGCGGATCGCGATCGAGGCGCCTGATACGACGAGCGTCATCGGGCGGACGACCGAAAGCCAGATGCTGACCGGCATATACTGGGGCTATGTCGCGATGATCGAGGGATTGGTCGCGCGCTTGAAGACCGAGATCGGTCGCCCGGTTACCGTCCTTGCTACCGGCGGGCTCGCTACGCTGTTCGACAAACACACTGACGCGTTCGACGCGATCGAACCCGACCTCACCATCCAGGGCCTGGCCCTGCTCGCTCAGAAAGTAAGTGCATGACGACCCCCGGTAAGGAACTCCTTTTCCTCGCACTGGGGGGCTCGGGCGAGATTGGCATGAACGTCAATCTCTACGGGTGCGATGGCAAGTGGCTGATGCTCGACATGGGGCTGACCTTCGCCGATAGCGACACGCCGGGCGTCGACCTGATCCTGCCCGAGCTCGAATTCATCGAGAAGCGGCGCAAGGACCTGATCGGGATCGTGCTGACCCACGGCCATGAGGATCATATCGGCGCGCTACCTTATTTGGCGGCGGACCTTGGCGTGCCGCTCTACGCGACGCCGTTCACCGCCGGACTGATCGCGGGCAAGCTCGAGGAAGAGGGGCTGTCGGGCAAGGTCAAATTGCACATCATCGAGCGTGGCGGCGGGGCGCAGCTTGGGCCCTTCAAGATCCGTTACGTTCCCGTGGCCCACTCGATTCCCGAGGGTAATGGGGTGTTGATCGAAACGCCATATGGCAAGGTGTTCCACACCGGCGACTGGAAGATCGACGAGACCCCTGTGCTCGGGAACCCGGCCTCGGCCGAGACGCTGATGAAGATCGGCGACGAGGGCATTCTCGCGCTGGTGTGCGATTCGACCAATGTGTTTCAGGAGCATGCGTCGGGCAGCGAGCAAAGCGTCGTCAAGGGCCTGGCCGATGAGATCGCCAAGGCCAAGGGGCGCGTGCTGGTCACGACCTTTGCATCGAACGCGGCGCGACTGGACACTATTGGTCGGGTCGCAGCGGAGGCCGGGCGGACGGTGTGCGTCGCGGGGCGGAGCCTCGACCGTATCTTGAAGGTCGCGCGGGCGACGGGATACCTCATGGATTTCCCGCCGACGGTGCGGTTCGACGAGGCAATGCGGCTGCCCAAGGGCGACGTGCTGATCGTCGCAACCGGCGGGCAGGGCGAACCGCGTGCCGCCCTGGGCCGGATCGCGGGTGGGCAGCATGAACTCAAGATGGGCGAAGGCGATACGGTCATCTTTTCGTCGAAGCAGATCCCGGGCAACGAGCTCGCCATCGGCCGGATCATGAACCAGCTGAGCGAACTCGGCGTGCTGACGGTCACCGAGCGGCAGGCGCATGTCCATGTCTCGGGGCATCCCGGGCGGCCAGAACTGGCCAAGATGTACGAGTGGATGCGGCCCCAGATCCTCGTTCCGGTACATGGCGAGCCGCGCCATCTGGCGGAGCAGGCGCGGTGGGGGCTGGCAAACGGCATCCCCAAGGCGATCAAGCAGGAGAATGGCGACGTCATCCGCCTGTTTCCCAATGGCCCCAAGAAGATCGGGACCGAGCGGGTCGGACGGCTGGTGCTTGACGGCGACGTCATTCTGCCGGCTGACGGGACCACGATCAATGCACGGCGGCGGTTGTCGCGCGACGGGCTGATCACCGTCGCGCTGCCGGTTGGTCAGGCGCGGAAGCTAGCGGGGCGGCCGATGATCCGCTCGTTCGGGGTGCCAGTCGAGGCCGACCTCGACGACTTCATCGCCGACGCGACCGACGCCGCAACCAAGGCGTGGGATCCGCGCGGTGATTCGGCCAAAACCCTCGAGGCGGTGCGGCTTGCGGTGCGGCGCTGCGCCACGCTGTGGACGGGCAAGAAGCCCAACATCGACGTCAGCGTGATGGACATCGGCGCGCGATGAGCATCGCCGCGTCGATCGCGATCTGGTTCCTGTTCTTCGTCGCGGTGGCGTTCGTGTCACTGTCGTTCGGGGTGCGCACGAGCGAGGAGGTCGGTGGCGAGACGGTCGCGGGGCAAGCCGACAGCGCGCCGCACCGGTTCGATGTCGGTCGTCATGTGCTGAGGTCTGCGGTAATCGCGACGCTGCTGTTCGTGCTATACGACCTTAACTGGACGTACGGCTGGGTCGGTATTGAGAGTTTCGACTTCTACCACCGCATTTTCACGAACGACGGCTAGCGCTTTCGGTCCACAGCGGCGGCGAGGGCGGCGTAGAGCTTGCCGACGTCGGACGACATCAAGGTGACGGCCAGCATGCCGCCGTCGCGCTCGGCCATGACGCGGCGGAGCATCGCTTCGAAATCGGCGACGTAGCGATTGACCGAGGCGGCGAACTCCGGCTCGGCTTCATAGTGGGTGGCGATCGCGCGGGCTTCTCCACCGCCTAGCAGCCGAGCGGCGCGGCGAGTGAAGACGCCCCGGTTGCCCTTGAGATAGGCGGTCCAGTTCTTGTCGTCGATCTCGTCGGCCAGGATCTTGCCGACGTCAATCGAGGCCGAATGAAGCGAGTCGATCAGCAGCGCGACCTTCTTGGCGAACTCGTCGCTGTCGTGCTGGCGCTGGGAGCCCTGATTGCGCTCAATATGCGCTTCGAGCGCGGAGGCACTCTGGCCGATGGTCAGCATCTGGCGGGTAAGTCGCTCGGATGCCCCATGGGCGGCTTCGACCGCGCGGACGGCTACTCGTTCGACATCGCGCAACTGCTCAGTGACGGTTGTCTGGACGGCTTGCTCGAGCGCGGCGCGGGCGGCGGCGGAGAGGTTCGCGGCGCTTTCCGGGATTACCGCGGCAATCGCTTCGCGGGCTCGTTCAGCGGCGTGGGCGGCGGCTTCGCGCACCTGAAGCATTGCGGCGACGAGTGCTGGGCCAGTCTCGTTGCTGAGCCGTTCGGCGTCGGAAGTGGCCGCAGAGATTGCGTCGCCGAGATCACCGAGGCGCGTTTCGGCGCCGCCGATGCCGGTATTGACCGCGGCGAGGAGCCCGGCGAGGCGATCATGCTGGGCTTCGATCGCGCCGACGCCGCTGGCAAGCCGCTCGCTGGCTTCGACCGCAGCGTCGCGAACTTCGAGGATCGCGGGACGAGTGCTGGCGACTTGATCGGCCAGTCGAGTGGCGCCACCCTCAGCATCGCCGAGAGCGCCGGCGAGCACGTCGCGAACTTGTCCCGATAGTTCATCGACCGCGCTGCGCATCGTAGCAGTACTGCTTGCAAGCTGATCGACGAGGCTGTTGTGCCCGGTCGCCTGCTCACCAAGAGAGGTCAGCTCGCCGCGGACTCTGCCGAGCGCGCCGAGCATCGTCGTCGCGCGATGGTCGCCATCTTGGGCGAGCTGCTGGAAGCGCTCATCGAGCGCGGAGAGGCCGTTGTCGAGATCGGCGACGAGACGCAGCGAAGCGCGTTCCTGTTCGGCCACGCGGCTGCTCAGCCCGTCGAGCGCGCCGGCGGCGTTGCCAAGATGAGCGCCGAGAGCCTTGGCGGATTCGAGCCCAGCCTGGGCGAGTCCGGCGGACGATTGGGCGACCAGCGCGGCGACCGTCGCGGCCTGGGTGTCAATGCCGCTGCGGATGCGGTCGAGGGCTTCGGCGGCGTGGCCGAGCAACCCCTCGATCTCGCCGCGATGTGAGGCGGCGGCGTCCTCGAGCTGGGTGCGCGCGGCGGCGCTGGCGCTTTCGATGTGCGTGAGGTTGGTAACGAGCCGGATCGAAGCTTCGCCCACAGTGGCATCGGCGCGTTCGGCGCGCTGGGTCAGCACATCGACGTGACCGGCATAGACTTCGGACTGCCGCGCGGCCTCACCACCAGCTTCGCGCAGCCGATCGGCCATCGCCAGCGCGCGCGTTTCGGCAATCGGCAGATCGGCAAGAAGGACACCGATGTCGATACGAGCCGCGCTTGCCGCCTGATCGAGCGCCGCGCCGTGATGCGACAGTCGCTCGGAGCCCGCGTCGAAGTCGCGCGTGATCGCGCCGAGCCGCTGAGCCGCCTCTTCGCCAAGCCCCATCAACTGGCTCGACATGCCGCGCAGTGCGTCGTGACTCTCGCCGATGCGCGTGCCGAGCACGGCGAGCAAAGCCTCGAGCGAATGTGCCTCGTTGCGCATCGCGATGACCGAGCGGGTGAAGTGCTCGGCTTCCTTGCGGCGGGTGCGGCCGAACATCAGCCAGCCGAGCCCGAGCAGTGCCAGCGGGCCGGTTACAACCGCGATCCACTGGGCGAGAGCTGGCGCATCGAGCGGAATTCCGCCGAGCGCGCGTCCGGCGGACCATGCGCTATAGGCGATCCACATAGCGGCGAGCAGGGACAGCGCCCAGCCGAGTACCATGCGGCCGCCCGCGCCGTCGTGCTCGGCCCGAGTTTCTTCCCACTGGCCGACATTGAAGCGCGTGTCGTCGGTCACCGTGTCCGCATAAGCGTCGATCGGCACCTCCGCGGGCGAGCCTTCGGATGTGGCCGGGGCAGACCGGTCAGAGCGGAGCGGGTGCGGTTCCATGCACTTTGTTTACCACGTTCCGCGCCAGTGCAAAGCGCTCAAAAAAGGAGGCTCGGCGGCACTGGCAATCGGCCCGGCGCATGGCCTAAGACTCAAGTCACACGGACGGGGACCAAAATGGGTTTGGGCGCGCTGATCGGCGCTTATCAAGAGGATGATCGCGGCGAGTTGCGCGCACTGCTTCCGCTCGCCGGGCGAACGCTGGTCGAATATCAGGCGCGCTGCGCCGATGCCGCCGGCGCGTCGCCGATCGTCGTGCTGGTCGAGCGCGTGCCGGTGGCGTTGCAGGACGCCTTTGCGCGGCTGCGGCAGGAGGGCGTCACGGTGATTCTTGTCAGCGACGGCAACGAAGCGGCGTCACGGTTCGAGGCGGGAACGCTGATCCTCGAGCTTGCCGACGGGATTGCGCCCGATGTCGGTGACATTGCGCGACTGGTCGAGATTGGCGAGCCGGTGATTGCGACGCTGCCCGACGACGAGGAGCATGCGGCGTACGAGCGGATCGACAGCGCCAACCGCTGGGGAGGAATCGCACTGGTCAACGCGGCGACGCTGGGATCGACCGCGGCGATGCTCGGCGACTGGGATCTGCAGTCGACGCTGCTGCGCCGATCGGTGCAGGCGGGCGCGCGGCTGGTGCGGCTCGACGGGCCGGGCGGCGGGCCGCTGCTGGCAGAGAATGCGGAGGCGCTCGGAGGGTTCGAGAAGCGGTTATTGCTCGCCTCGCGCGGGCAGCGGCGCGACCTCGCGAGCCGTTATTTGCTGCCGCTGATCGAGGAGTTCGCCACCGAGCGGTTGATGGAGACGCGGCTCAAGCCCGAGTGGCTGGTGGGAGCGGCACTGATGCTGACGCTTTCGGCGGCGTTTGCGTTCACGCGGGGATGGCTGTGGCCGGCGCTGGCTTTGTTGATCCTGTCGACCCCGCTCGACCTTGTTGCGGCGCGGCTGGGGACGCTGCGGTTGAAGCCGCTGTCGCGGATGGTGTGGACCAGGCGAGCGCTGTGGCCGACGGCGGGGGCAGCGCTGCTCGCGCTTGGCTGGTGGAGTTTTCGTCATGGCGAGGGAGGTTGGGGAGCGCTGGTCGCCGCGCTCGCGGGTGTCGGTTTCGCGCAAGCACTGCGAATCGAACGTGAGGGCCAGCAAATTGCATTCGAGCCGTGGCTGTTCGCGCGGCGCAACGCGATTGTCGTCGCTATCCCGTTCGCTGCGCTCGGTTGGTGGAACGCGCTGCTTGCGGCGCTGGCCATCTATGCCGCGGTCAGTTTCTTCCTCGTCCAGCATTTGCGCCACCGCATCGCCAAAGACTGATCTGCGCCGAATGAACGCGATTGAGGCGGCGTTAACTTCGATCGGCTAATGAATTGGCGATGATGTCCGAGGAATGGCCGATCGCTGCCCAAGCAGCCGACCGTCCGGTCGACCCTGCGCGCCGCGCCGGGCTCGCCCGGCTGGCGACCGTGCGCCGCGATTTCTTCCTCGATCCGCGCGCTCGCATGTCCGAGCAGGAACGCGCGCTGATGACCGCGATGCTCGATGATCTGATCACGACAATTGCCGACGAGATTATTGCTGGGCTGAAGGACGGACTCGATTCGATCGGCGGCGACGGGCACGACGCGCTGATCGCGCGGCTGTGGGCCAGTGGGTTGCTTGACCGCCCCGGGCTGGTCGCGCTCCTGCTTCGCCGGGCCGACGAGCAGCGGCTGGCGTCGAGCCTGGTGCTTCGCCAGATGCCGGGAAGGCCCCCGCTGGTTCAGCGGTGGGTTGCCGACAGCGACGGAGAACTTGCCGCCTGCGCGATGGCGCTGGTGATCGCACGCGGTCGGCGGCGCGACCGCTACGGCCAGGGGAGGCTGTTGTTCGACGATTTGCCAGCCGAAGAAGCGGTGGCCCTGGTCCAGGCGGTCGCGGCGGGACTTCGCACCCCCTTGCCCGCGCATCCCGCGATCGACCGCGCGCTGACCGCCGGGGCCGAACTATTGCTTGCGCGCCACGACGAAAATGAGCGGATCGATGCGCTCCTTGCCGGCCTCGTGCGGTTGCTCGAGCGTGATGGGCGGCTCGATGATGCGCTGGTGGTCGACGCTGCGGGGGAGGGCGAGGTGGCGCTGTTGTCGGCGATGCTGGCGCGGCGCGGCGGAGTGCCCGAGGCACGCGCGTGGGATCATCTGATTGCAGGTGAGGATGGTCGGCTTGTGCTTCTCGCGCGGTTGGCAGGGATCGCCCGGGGCACCGCAGCGCGGCTGGTTGCCGAGCTTGGCGCGCTGACCGGGGTGTCCGATCCGGCGGCGGAAATGGCGCGGTTCGATGCGCTTGGAGAGCAGGGGATCGAGGACCAGCGCGGCGAGTGGCGTCTGCCGTCAGCCTATCGTTCAGCGCGCGAGACGCTTCGTGGCTAGCGCGCCCGATGATCCCGGGATCGTAACCGGGCGGATTGACGCTGACGGCCGGCTGATCGCGGCCGATGCGCCGCTGGCTGCGCTTCAGGTCGAAGCGGGCTCGTCGCTCGGCGCGCGACTGGCCTTGCCCCAGATCGCCGCGGTGGTGCGGCTTGCGCGAGAGCTTGGCGTGTCGCTGTCTCGCCCGGTGACGGCGGCGGGTGCAAGCCACGATTTTGATCTGTGGGTGAGAGCGACGATCGAGGGCGATGAAGTTGCGCTAGAGATCGAGGGGTGGCGCCCTCGTCCGCCGGCGGCACCACGGCTCGACCTGATGCTCGCCGCCGATGACGACGCGACGATGGCACGAGACCCGGCAACAGGCGGGTGGGCGACCGATGCCGAACTGAAGCTGACGGCGCTTGCTCGTGATCTGGCTCAGCGGCTCAAGATAGATCCGGCCGATGCGATGGGGCAGCCGCTAACCCGCTATCTCAAGCTGGACGAAGATGACGACGGGGCGTTGCCGCTGCTTGCGGGCTTAGCGTCTCGCGCAGCCTTCACTGGCCAGCAGGCGAGTCCGCGCAATGGCGACGGCGTGGCATTACTGTTGTCTGGCGATGTGCTGCGCGACGAGGCAGGCAAGTTTGCCGGTTTCGCCGGGCGCGCCCTGCCGCCAGCCCGAACACTTTCGGTAGTGCCGTCGAGCGAACCCGAGGGGGTTGGTTTCACCGCCGGCCTCGATCGTGCACTGCGCACCCCGCTCGACCGGATCATCGCTGCGGCGGACAAAATCGTCGAACGCAGCGATGGCCCGCTGCGTAGCGACTATGCCAGTTATGCGACGGACATTGCCGCCGCGGGGCGCCACCTGATGGCGGTCATCCGCACGATGAGCGAAAGTAGCGCGACGTCGGGTCCAGTGGACCTTATCGCGGCATCGTCGGAAGCAGGGTCGTTGGTCGCCTCGAGTGGGGCGGTCAAGGGCGTAGCGGTCGACCTGAAGGCGTCATCGCAGCTGATTGCGCGCGGCAACAAACGTGATGTCATCCAGATCATCGTCAACATTTTGAGCAACGCAGTGCGCCATTCGCCGCCGGGGGGGTCGGTTACTATCAGCATTGCCGAGGAGGGCGGTCGCGCGCTGCTGACAGTCGCCGATCGCGGACCAGGAATCGCGGCCGACGATCAGCGCCGCATTTTCGAACGCTACGAACGGCTGGGCAACGCGGAGCCGGGGACGGGGCTCGGCCTTTCCATCGCCCAAAACCTTGCCCGAAGAATGGGCGGCGACATTCTCCTAGACAGTGCACCCGGCGAGGGATCGCGTTTTACGGTCGCGCTACCGCTCGCTTAGCGGTCGCCGACTGGGACGTAGTCGCGGTGGGCCTCACCGACATAAAGCTGGCGCGGGCGACCGATCTTTTGCTCGGGATCGGAGATCATCTCGTTCCACTGTGCGACCCAGCCGACGGTGCGGGCGAGCGCGAACAAGGCGGTAAACATCTCGGTCGGGAAGCCGATCGCGTTCAAGATAACGCCCGAATAGAAATCGACGTTGGGGTAGAGCTTCTTCTCGATGAAATAGGGATCGTTGAGCGCGATATGCTCAAGTTCCTTCGCCACATCGAGCACCGGATCGGTGATATTGAGTTCGCGCAGCACCTCGTCGGCGGTCGCCTTCATGACCCTCGCGCGCGGATCGAAATTCTTGTAGACGCGGTGGCCGAAACCCATCAGCCGGAACGGGTCGTCCTTGTCCTTGGCGCGGGCGATATATTCGGGGATGCGCTTCACATCGCCGATCTCGCGCAGCATGTTGAGCGCGGCCTCGTTGGCACCGCCATGCGCCGGGCCCCACAGACAAGCGATCCCGGCGGCCATGCAAGCGAACGGGTTGGCACCCGATGATCCTGCAAGGCGGACAGTCGAGGTCGAGGCATTCTGTTCATGGTCGGCATGGAGGATGAAAATCTTGTCCATTGCCGCTTCGATGATCGGGTTGACGACATATTTCTCGGCTGGGACGCCGAACGTCATGCGCAGGAAATTGCCGGTGTAGGACAAGTCGTTCTGGGGATAGAGGAAAGGCTGCCCGACGCTGTACTTGTGCGCCATCGCGACCAGCGTCGGCATCTTAGCGATCAGGCGGTGCGACGCGATCATGCGCTGCTTGGGGTCAGTGATATCGGTCGAATCATGGTAGAAGGACGACAGCGCGCCGACCACGCCGCACAGGATCGCCATCGGGTGTGCGTCGCGGCGGAACCCACGGTAGAAAGTCGACAATTGCTCGTGGACCATGGTGTGGCGCGAGATCGTCCACGTGAAGTCGGCCAGCTCCTTTTCGCCCGGCAACTCGCCGTGGAGCAGCAAGTATGAGACTTCCATGAAGCTCGACTTCTCGGCAAGCTGGTCAATGGGATAGCCGCGGTGAAGGAGGATTCCGGCGTCGCCGTCGATGTAGGTAATCGCGCTCTGGCACGCTGCGGTCGAGGTGAAGCCAGGATCATATGTGAACATGCCAGTATCGGCGTAGAACCTGCGGATATCGACCACTTCGGGCCCGACCGTTCCGGGCAGGGTTGGATAGCTTTTCTCAGTGGTGCCGGTCTTGATCATGGTCGGCTCGGTCATTCGGTCGGCTCCAACTGGTCGTCGATGCGGGCAATGCTTTCGCCCTGCCCGAGGTGCAGGAGGACGTCAAAGATTCCGGGCGAAGTAGTCCGGCCGGTCAGCGCGGCGCGCAAAGGTTGAGCGATTTTTCCTAGTTTCTGGCCGGTTTCTTCGGCGACCTGACGGACTGCGGCTTCGATCGCCTCGAGGGTCCAGGCACGGAGGGCGGCAAACGCGGCCTTCGTCGTCGCAAGGAGGACCCGCGAATCGGGGGTGAGCAGCGCCGCTGCGGCGGGGTCGAGGGTCAGCGGTCGCTGTTCGAACAAGAAGCGCGCTCCGTCTGCCAAAGCATTGAGATCATGCGCTCGGGCCTTGATCTCGGGCATCGCGCGGATGAGTAGATCGAGACCTTTGTCGCTGATCCCAAGCTTGTGCTCGATCAGCTTCGCTAGTCGCGCGTCGTCGGCCTCACGGATATAGTGGCCGTTGAGATTTTCGAGCTTCTTCCAGTCCATCCGCGACGGGCTCTTGCCGACATGGTCGAGATCAAACCATTCGATTGCCTGCTCCCGCGCGAAAATCTCGTCGTCGCCATGGCCCCAGCCAAGCCGCAGGAGATAATTCACCAAAGCCTCGGGGAGGATGCCCATCTCGTCGCGATAGGCGTCGACCCCCAGCGCACCATGGCGCTTCGACAATTTCGCGCCGTCGGGACCGTGGATCAGCGGGATATGGGCGTAGGATGGTTCTTCCCACCGCATCGCACGAACAATCGTCAACTGCCTGAACGCATTATTTAAATGATCGTCACCGCGGATCACATGGCTGACCTGCATGTCGTAATCATCGACGACCACCGCGAGCATGTAGGTCGGTGAGCCGTCGGAGCGCAGCAGGACCATGTCGTCGAGCTCGGCATTGGCGACGGTAACTCGGCCCTGAACGAGGTCGTCGATGACCGTCTCGCCCTCCGTCGGCGCCTTGATGCGGACGACAAACGGGCGGGCTTCGGCAGGGGCATCACGGTCGCGCCATTCGCTGGTCAGGCGGAACGGGCGGCGTTCGGCCTGTGCGGCGGCGCGGCGTGTCGCCAGTTCCTCGGGGGTGAGGAAACAACGATAGGCCTGCCCCTTGGCGAGCAACTGCTCCGCGACTTCGGCGTGGCGACCGGCGCGGTCGAACTGGAACACCGGCGGCTCGTCGCCGCTGATGCCGAGCCAGTCGAGCCCGTCGATGATTGCGTCGATCGCCGGTTGGGTCGAGCGGGCGCGGTCGGTGTCCTCGATGCGGACAAGATACTTGCCCCCATGGTGGCGCGCGAACAACCAGTTGAACAGCGCGGTGCGCGCGCCGCCGATGTGGAGAAAGCCGGTTGGCGAGGGCGCGAACCGTGTAACTACTGGCCTTGCGCTCACGCGGCCTTTCCTTTGTTCTAATGGCGAAATGGAGTGGGCCAGCGACCCTAGCATAGCCGGTTCGCCGCTGCCACTGGCAGCGTTCGCTGTCGGCGCGCGAATCAGCCGGGTGTACAAGCGGACTGAAGCATTCCTCGACGCCCAGCGCGACCAACTGCCGTTGTGGAGCGCTGTGGGGTTAGGCGCGGGCATCGGGCTTTGGTTCTGGCTTGCAGGGCCGGCGCAGTGGATTGCGCTGATGTGCATTGCGGCGGGGGCCGCAATGGCGGGTTTCTTCATTGTACCCGGGCGTAGCGGCGCCGCGTTCGGGTGGCTGGGGTTGCTGGTCGCAGTCGGCGCCGGGGTGGTGTGGGGGCGGGCAGCCGTGGTCGCCGCACCAAGGCTTGAGCGGCCCGCAATCGCGCAATTCGACGCGACGCTTGTGATGGCGGAGCCGCGCGTCGCCGATGGTAAGCTGAGGCTCACGCTTGCCCCGCACGATCCCAAATTGCCGCCAAGAGTTCGAGTAACGCTCGACCTCGACAAGGCGCCGGCGGGCCTCAACGACGGGGCCGAGGTGCGCCTGCGTGCTCGGCTCGCCCGGCCACCTTCAATGGCGCTTCCTGGCGAGCATGATTTTGCGCGCGACGCCTGGTTTCTCGGGCTCGGCGCGGTCGGCAAGGTGCTGGGCGAAGTAAAAGTCATCAAGGCAGCCGTGCCGTCGGGGCTGGACGGCCTCAGGAGCAGGCTCGATACGCACATTCAGCATTCGTTGCCGGGACCAGCGGGCACCATCGCGACGGCATTCGTCAGCGGCAATCAGAATGCTATCTCGAAGGACGATGCCAATGCCATGCGTCGCTCGGGACTGGCGCATTTGCTTTCGGTCAGCGGGCTGCACATCGCGGCGGTGGTCGCGGCGACGATGTTCCTCTCTTTGCGCCTGCTGGCGCTGAGCGAAACGTTGGCGCTGCGCCTCAACCTGATGCTCGTGTCGGCTGGCTTCGCGGCAGCCGCGGGGATCGGCTACACGTTGCTGACCGGCGCACAGGTGCCAACGGTACGAAGTTGTATCGCAGCGCTGCTGGTCCTTGCCGGAATGGCGCTTGGGCGAGAGGCGCTGAGCTTGCGGGTGGTTGCTGCGGGGGCGATGGTGGTGATGCTGGTCGCGCCTGATTCGATGGTCGGCCCGAGTTTCCAGATGAGTTTCGCTTCGGTGGCGACTATCATTGCCTTGCATTCGGTCGGCCCGGTCAAGCGCTTCTTCGAGCGTCGCGAGGAAGGGCTTGTCCAGCGCGTGCTACGCAGTCTCGCTTCGTTACTGCTGACCGGGCTGGCGGTCGAGTTCGCGCTGATGCCTTTTGCACTTTACCACTTCCACCGAGCCGGCTTTTATGGAGTGGTCGCCAAACTCGTCGCGATTCCGCTGACCACTTTTGTGTCGATGCCTCTTGAGGCTGCGGCGCTGGCGCTTGATCCGATCGGCCTTAGCCATCCCCTGTGGATCGCGACGGGCTGGTCTCTCGACACGCTGCTATGGGTGGCCCACCGGGTGGCGGCGATTCCCGGCGCGGTGAGAATGCTCCCGGCGATGCCGACCGGCGCGTTCGTGGTGATGGTGATCGGGGGGCTGTGGTGCTGCCTGTGGCGGGGGCGAGTGCGGGCGTGGGGCTTGGCGCCGCTTGCGTCGGGCGCGCTGGTGGCGGTAACTGCGCCGGCCCCGGATCTCCTTGTCAGCGGAGACGGGCGGCATGTCGCGCTGATCGCCGAGGATGGCATGCCATTGATGCTACGCGAGCGAGCCGGCGATTTCACGCGGAGCCTGTTCGCCGAAAGCGCCGGGTTCGATGGCGAGACGGGATGGATTGAAGATCGCCGCGGTTCGAATTGCAACGCCGACGCTTGTTCGTTCGAAGTCGAAAGGGGCGGGCGAAGATGGCATGTGCTGGCGTTCCGTTCGTCCTATCTCTCTCCATGGCAGGCCACGGTCGATGCTTGTGCGAGTGCGGATATTGTTGTCGCCGACCGCCGTTTGCCACGCGGATGCACTCCACGCTGGCTGAAACTCGATCGGACGTTGCTTGCACAAAGCGGGGGACTGGCGATCCGGTTGAACAGCAGCCCCGTCGTCACGACCGTTGCTGAGCGCGTAGGCCGCCACCCTTGGTCGGACTGAGCTTGCTCGCCAGCAGCAATGTAAACTGCTATGAAAATGGACCGACCAAACTTGAAGAGGGAGCCGTTTAAATGCCGCAATTTGTGATCGAACGCGAAATGCCCGGCGCTGGTCGACTCAGTGCCGAAGCTCTCAAGGGAGCAAGCCAGGGAAGTTGCAAAGTGCTTCGCGAACTCGGAACGGAAATTCAGTGGGTGCACAGCTATGTCACTGACGACAAAATCTACTGCGTTTATCGCGCGCCAAACGAGCAATTGATCCGTCAGCACGCCGAAACCGCCGGCTTCCCTGCCAATTCAATCACGCAGGTACGAGCGACAATCGATCCGACGACTGCGGACTAGTCCCTCATACCGCGCTCTAAACCGCAACTTCACTTCCTTACGGATCGATGAAATGAAAGCGGCGTCTTCCTGGAAGGACGAAGATTGGCCGCGCGGTAACCCCGCCCGAATTGGTAACCGCGTCGAGCGCGGCGTCGAGATCGGTCACGCGGATCACTGGGCGCGGCGCCGACAGCGCATCTTCCTGCTGACCGTTGAGTCCAACATCGACGATGCCGCCCCGGGTGGCGGCATAAACGGATTCGAAGTCTGTGGACGTCCATCCAAACGCCTTGGTGTAAAAAGCGCGCGTAAGCTTGTGGGCGGCGAAGCTCGGCAATTCGACATAGTCAATCCGCGCCTCTTTTCGGACACCCTTAGTAGCGCCTAGTAGCGCCGGATAAGGCCGGCGAGACGGCCCTGGATACGGACCTGCTCGGGGCGGTAGCGCTGCGCCTCGTAATGGCGGTTGGCCGGGTCAAGACGGATCATCTGGCCTTCGCGGCGAAAAGTCTTGAGCGTCGCTTCGGCCTCGTCGATCAGCGCGACGACGATTTCGCCTTCGCGCGCCGTGTCGACCTTACAAATGAGCGCATAGTCGCCGTCGAGGATGCCCTCCTCGACCATCGAATCGCCCGACACTTCAAGCGCATAATGTTCGCCGGGTCCAAGCAATGCGGCGGGGACGGCGAAGGCGCCGCTTCCCTGCAGTGCTTCGATCGGCGTGCCCGCAGCTATCCGCCCGTGCATCGGGATCTCTATGATGTCGTTGGCCGCGACGCGAAGCCGGACCCGGGCGGCCGCGGGGGCCGCCGCTGCCTTGGCGAGTTCGGGCATCTTGAGAACCTCAAGCGCCCGCGCGCGGTTGGGCAGGCGACGGATGAACTGTCGCTCCTCGAGCGCCGAAATCAGTCGGTGGACTCCCGACTTGGACTTGAGTTCGAGCGCCTCGCGCATCTCGTCGAAGCTCGGGCTAATCCCGTTCTCCCCAAGTCGCAGATGAATGAAGTTGAGCAATTCATGCTGTTTTGCCGTAAGCATGTTCTCGTCCTCGTTGCGTTCCGTAGGAACAGATGCGGAACGTGTAGGAAACGGCAGGCCCATCGTCAAGCGCGGATTCGCACGAGTTCGGTGAATGCCTGCAGTAGCGCTTGTCCGCAGTCGCTGGCGATACTCTCCGGGTGGAATTGTACTCCGTAAGCGGGGGCTGAACGGTGCTGGAGCGCCATCACAGTACCGTCGTCACTCCACGCGGTGTCGACAAGCTCGTCGTGCAGCACGCCAGTCGCGAGCGAATGGTAGCGGGTGGCGTAGAAGGGCGATGGCAAGGCGGCGAACAGCCCCGCGCCCTCGTGGTGGACGGCAAGGCTCTTGCCATGAACCGGGGCAACGCGCTCGATTGTGCCGCCGCAGGCGAGCGCGATGACCTGGTGGCCGAGGCACACCCCGAGCAGGGGTTTTTCTGCATCGATGCAAGCGCGCGCGATGGCGATCGAGCTTATCGCTTCTGCGGGATGGCCCGGGCCGGGAGAGATCACCACGCCATCGATGTGTTGGTCGAGCGCATCTTGGATCCCGGTGTCGCTCGCCCGGACGACCCGGACCTCACCCCCCGCCATGCGCAGCTGATCGACCAGCATGAACGTGAAACTATCGTCATTGTCGATCATCAGCAGGCGTGGCCGGGCGATCACGCTTACTGTGCGGCACCCGCTGGGGTAGTCAGTCGTTGGCGAGTCGCAGCGATCGCCGCCTCGTTACGCTTGACCCCGACGCTCGCCTGCGCCGCAGCGAGGAATTGCTGGGCAAGTTCGTCCGAGGCGCCCCGCTGGAATTGGCCCTGAACCTGCGCGATGAGCGCGGGTTGGGTCAACGCATTGCCCGGGATAATTTTGACCGCGCGGACGACGGCATAGGCGTTGGCGGCGGGCATTCCCACCATCCGGCTCGTCCCTTCGGCGAGGCTGAACAGCATCTTGAGCGGAGGAAGTAGTGCTGGCGGGGCCTGTTCAAGCTGGGCGCGACGGGCGTGGATCGGCGTCGGCGGGGGCAGCTTTACTCCGGCGGCGGCGATTGCCTGGGCAAGTGGCTGGCCGGCGGCGACCTTGGCGGCAATGGCGGTGGCGGCCGCCTTTGCGCGGACGAGGCCCTGCTGGGTGACCCAAGCGGCGGCGACGCGGGCGCGGATCTCAGTCAGCGGAGCGGGGACCGAGGGTAAGACCTTGCCGAGCGAGACCAGCGCAAAACCGGCGTCGCCGGGAAGCGTTTCGACCACCGGTTTGTCGTCGGGGGTCAGCTCGAAGCCCGACTTGAGCGCACCGCCAAGGTCGGGGGGAAAGACAAATTTGGGGTCAGCGAGCAGCTTGCCTTGGGCAGTAACAAGGGGCGTTTCGACCACCGCAAGCTTGTTGCGCGCGGCAACGTCGGCAAAGCTCTGCCCCTCGTCAATTCCGTCCTGGATGTGGTTGACGAGGTCGCCGAGCGCGTTTTTTCGCTTGTCGACGGTCAGTTTCGCGGCGATCAGCGCGCGCGCGGCAGCTAGGGTCTTGCCGGCGGCCGCCGTAACGCTTTCGACGCGCACGACGTGATAGCCCAGATCCGACTTGATCGGACCAATAATCGTTCCTGGCTTGACCCCGGCGGCGAACACCGCCGACGTAACTTTTCCACCGGTGAGTTCGCTGAATTGCGCGCGGGTCTGCGGGCCAACCGAGACGTCGGCGGCGCTGAAGCCAGCGGGCTGGGCAGCGGCGGCAAACGGCCCGTTTTTCGCGCGCATGGCGATCCCGGCGGCGGTAGCGGCGTCGGTAGCCACCGCCTGGCTGATCACGCGAGTCTCGCTCGCCCCAAAGTCAGCTTGGTGAGCATTATAGTATGTCGCGATTTCCTGGTCGCTCGGGGCGACGGCGGCGAGCTGCGCGGGGCCGAAGCGGGCAATGCGCAGGCTTCGCTGCTCGGGGACCGTGTAGCGCGCCTTGTTGGCGGCGTAATAGGCGGCCAGTTGGGCGTCGCTTGGGGTGAGCCCGGCGGTGAAGGCGCCCACGGGAATGACAGCCAATTCACCCTGCCGCTCCTCCAGCAGCATCGAGGCATAGGGCGCGGCGAGCCCAACCGCGAGGCGCGCATTGGCGGCGGCGGGGGCGAGCATTATTTGCTGGACGATCTGCTGGCCAAGGATGCGGCGAAGACCCTCGTCGGTCAGCCGCTGCTGGCCCAGGAACTGCCGATAGGCGGTGTCGGAAAATTTGCCGTCGAGACCGCGCGTCTGCGGGATCTGCGCGATTCCTGCGCCGACCAGGCGGGTCGACAGGACGAAGCCATGGTCGCCGGCAAAGGCGCTAAGTGCCCGCGCCTGGATCAGCGAGTCGACCAGCGGCGTGAAGGATGAGGCGAGGTCGGCATAAGTCGCGGCGGGGTTCTGTTCGCGCAGGCGGGCAAGCGCGCGGTCCATCGCTTCCGTGACGTCACGGTCGGTCACCTCCTCATCGCCGGTCTTGGCCAGCGTGCTCGAGCCGAGGCCGAAGTTGCTCCCCTTGAGCGAGCCGACGTCGCCCATCGCAAAGCTGGCGAGGATTGCGACGAAGAAAATCACGAGGATGCCAGTGCCGACCTTGGACTTGGACAGGCGGCGGAAACTGTCGAGCATGACGCGGGGGCCTCGTGAGTGCGGTGGTACGGAAAGCGGTTGCTTTAGGGGCGGAAGGGCGATTGGCGCAAGGCGAAGCACTTGCTAGGCGACGATGAAGAGGGAGACGATATGGCCAACCGGAAGCTCGTCGCGGGAAACTGGAAAATGCATGGGACTGCCGAGAGTATCGGCGAGATCGTGCGGATCGCGGCGGGGGTGCCGACGGGGGTCGATGTTGCGTTGTGCCTGTCCGCGACGCTGATCGAGCGGGCAGCCCGCGCCGTGCCTGGGTTCGCGATCGGGGCGCAGGATGTGCATTCGATGGAAAGGGGCGCGTTCACCGGCGATGTTGCCGCACACCAGTTGCACGACGCCAGGGCAAGCTTCGTCATCGTCGGCCATAGCGAGCGCCGTGACGGGCACCGCGAGAGCGACACGCAAGTGCGCGCCAAAGCGGTGGCGGCCCAGGGAGCGGGCCTCAAGGTCATTCTGTGCGTAGGAGAGAGCTTGGAAGCCCGCGAGGCGGGGTGCGCGATTTCGATCGTATCCGCCCAACTCGACGCCTCGCTCCCGCCGTCGCCTGTCGAGGCGGTCGCTTATGAGCCGATCTGGGCGATCGGGACCGGGCGCATCCCGTCGCTGGAGGACATCGGCGAGATGCACGCCGCGTTGCGGTCGCGGCTAATCGCTGCGTACGGCGCAGCGGGCAATGTCGTGCGGCTGCTTTACGGCGGATCGGTCAAGCCATCGAACGCAGCAGAGATTTTTGGTGTCGCCGACGTCGACGGCGCGCTGGTCGGCGGGGCAAGCATGACCGCCGCCGATTTCCTGCCGATCGTCGAGGCGGCGGCGGAAAGCTGAGGTTACTTGCCAGCCGCCGAACAGGGCTCCACAATCCCCGCAGAAAACGGGAGTTTGCAATGCGTGGATTGATTTGGTTCGCCGCAATGACCGCGGTATCGTTGGTGTCATCGGCCGCCGCGGCGCAGGACATGAATTTCCCCAAGGGCGGGGATATTCCGGCGAAATTCACGCCCGTCCACGACAGCTTCGCCTATGTGAAGCGCGAGGTCGAGATTCCGATGCGCGATCGGGTTACGCTGCACACCGTGATCCTGGTGCCGCGCGGCGCGACGCGAGCACCGATGATGCTCGACCGCACTCCCTATTCGGCGGACAAGCTGATGAATCGCGGGGGCGGCGGTCCGCTGCTCGAGAACGCTTTGTTCCCCGCTTACGCCGAACTTGCCCACGGTGGCTATATCATGGTCGCGCAGGACGTTCGGGGGAAATATAAGTCGAAAGGCGATTATGTCATGAACCGGCCACTTGTGGGGCCGTTGAACAACACGAAAGTCGACCATTCGACGGACGCCTATGACACCATCGACTGGCTGGTGAAGCATGTTCCCGAATCCAATGGTCGGGTCGGCACGATCGGGACCAGCTACGATGGCTTCACCACGCTGATGAGCCTGGTCAATCCCCACCCCGCCCTGAAGGCCGCCGTACCGATCGATCCGATGGTCGACGTGTGGAAAGGCGACGACTGGTTCCACAACGGCGCGTTCCGCCAGGAAATGATGAGCTATGTCTATTTTCAGACGGCCAAGGCCGACAGCAGCGAGGAATGGTACAGCAACCGCCACGATGATTATGCGACCTTCATGCATTACGGCTCGGCTGACGCTCTGGCGAGTGCGATGGGGATGAAGCAGTTGCCGTTCTGGCGGCGGCTGTCGCAGCATCCGGCGTATGACGCGTTCTGGCAGGGGCAGGCAGTCGACCAGATTCTGGCACGCGCGCCCCTGACTGTGCCAACGCTGTTCGTCGACGCGCAATGGGACCAGGAAGATATCTACGGCGCGCCGGCGGCCTATGCCGCGGTGAAGGCCAGCCCCAACGCGCATTTCGTAATGGGGCCGTGGTACCATGGTGAAGTCAACCGTGAGGCGTCATCACTCGGCGTGCTCGATTATGGCAACGACACCGGCAAGGCGTTTCGATCGACGGTGATGATCCCGTTCCTCGACGCGCATCTCAAGGACGGAGCGCCAGCAGTCGTGACCCCGGCGGTGACGGTGTACGAGACGGGCACGAACAGCTGGCACAATTACGCCGACTGGCCGCGCGCATGCGATGGCTGCGCAATCCCGCTGAAGCCGCTTTATCTCGCCAGCAATTCATCGTTGTCGTTCAGCCAGCCGGCGGCGGGCTCGGGCTATGACGAATATATCTCGGATCCGGCCAAGCCCGTTACCTATCGCAACCGGCCCAACACGCCGCCTTACGTCGAAGGCTCGACCTGGTCGAAATGGCTGGTCGACGACCAGCGCTTCGCTTCGGCGCGCCCCGATGTTTTGACCTATACCAGCGAAATGTTGACCGCGCCGGTGCACATTGCGGGGCAGCCCGTCGCGCACCTTGTCGCATCGACTAGCGGCAGCGACAGCGACTGGGTAGTCAAGCTGATCGACGTCTATCCCGACCAATATCCGCAAAAGCCGGAGATGGGCGGCTATGAGCTGGCCGTGTCGATGGACGTGCTGCGCGGCCGCTATCGTGATGATCCGGCGCGCCCGAGCCCGGTCCCAACGAACCAGCCGATCGCGTATAAACTCGCGCTACCCAACGCGAACCATGTGTTTTTGCCGGGGCACCGGATCATGGTGCAGATCCAGTCAAGCTGGTTCCCGCTCTATGACCGCAATCCGCAAACCTATGTGCCCAATATCTTCTTCGCCAAGCCGACTGACTATGTGAAGGCGACGCAGCGGGTGTTCCATGCCGCCGGTCAGGCAAGCTATGTCGCGCTGCCCGTGGTGGGGGACTAATCGCAAGGGAGGCGTGGATTGAAACCCGCGCCGCCCCCCGCTAGAGGCTCGCGCAATTCATTTTGCCGAAAGCGCACCCATGTTCACCTTCCTGCTCATCGTCCAGACGATCGTCGCCGCCAGCCTTGTCGGGACGATCCTGATGCAGCGCTCGGAAGGCGGCGGCCTCGGCGTCGGCGGGTCTTCATCGGGGTTTATGACCGCGCGCGGGGCGGCCGATTTCCTGACGAGGGCGACGGCGGTGCTCGGCGGGCTGTTCATCTTCCTCTCGATCCTGCTCGCCGCGATTGCCGGCGCGACCTCGGCTCCAACCAAGGTCGATACCTCACTGGTCAAGCAGCAGACCGTGCCGACCGGACCCGCGCCGGCGTTCGGCGAGCGGCCGGTTCCTCCGGCCGAAACCGGTGGCGTGCCGAACAGCAAGCAGAGGGCGGCAGGCCAGCTTCCGGCCAACGGCTCGGTCCCGGCGGTTCCGGTTCAGCAAAGCCGTTAAAATTCGCACAGCACCGATTCGCGCGCTTGCCAGCATCGGCGCTGCGACCCTAAGGCTATCCTCCCATGACCCGGTATATATTCGTCACCGGCGGCGTGGTCTCATCGCTCGGTAAAGGCCTGCTCGCCGCGTCGCTCGGCGCGCTTCTCCAGGCGCGCGGCTTCAGTGTCCGCATTCGCAAGTTCGACCCCTATCTCAACGTCGATCCCGGTACGATGTCGCCCTATCAGCATGGCGAGGTCTATGTCACCGACGACGGCGCCGAGACCGACCTCGACCTTGGCCATTACGAGCGCTTCACCGGCGTCGACGGCAAGCAGTCGGACAATATCACCACCGGGCGGATCTACCGTGACATCATCGCGCGCGAGCGGCGCGGCGACTATCTTGGCGCGACGGTACAGGTCATCCCCCACGTCACCAACGCGATCAAGGAATTCGCGCTCAACGAGACCGACGGCATCGACTTCATCATCTGCGAGATCGGCGGGACGGTCGGCGACATCGAGAGCCTGCCGTTCATCGAGGCGCTCCGACAGCTGCGCAACGACCTCGGCCGCGACCGGACGGTGGCGGTGCACACGACGCTGGTCCCGTGGATCGCGGCGGCGGGGGAGCTCAAGACCAAGCCGACGCAGCATTCGGTGCGCGAGCTGACCAGCCTCGGGATCCAGCCCGACGTGCTGCTGTGCCGCTGCGACCGACCATTGCCGCAAAGCGACCGCGAGAAGATCGCATTGTTTTGCAATGTGCCCGTGTCGGCGGTGATCCCGGCGCTCGACGCGCGCTCGATCTATGACGTGCCGCTGGCCTATCACGCAGAGGGTCTCGACGACGCCGTCCTTAACGTGTTCGGCATCGAGGCGCCGCAGCCCGATGTCAGCCGCTGGACCGATATCATGGACCGGCTCGACAATCATGAGGGCGAAGTCACGATCGGCGTCGTCGGCAAATATGTCGGTCTGCCGGACGCCTACAAGAGCTTGCGCGAGGCGCTGGTTCATGGCGGGCTCGCCAACCGGACCAAGGTCAACATCCGCTGGCTCGACGCCGAGCTGTTCGAGGGCGATAGCCCCGACCTCGCCGCCGAGCTCGAGCCGCTCCACGGCATCCTCGTCCCCGGCGGCTTTGGCGAGCGTGGCAGCGAGGGCAAGATCGCCTCGGTCAAGTTTGCGCGTGAACGCGATGTACCCTTTTTCGGTATTTGCCTCGGAATGCAGATGGCGTGCATTGAAGGTGCGCGGAATACCGCCGGGATCACCGCCGCCTCGACCACCGAATTCGGCGAGACGAGCGAGCCGGTCGTCGGCCTGATCACCGAATGGATGAGCGAGGCCGGGTTGCAGCAGCGCGCGGCGGGCGGCGACCTTGGCGGCACAATGCGGCTCGGTGCTTACCCCGCGACCTTGGGCGGCAACAGCAAGGTCGCCTCGATTTACGGCACGACCGAGATTAGCGAACGCCACCGCCACCGCTATGAGGTCAACACGCATTACCGCGATGCGCTCGAACAGGGCGGGCTGATCTTCTCGGGTACCTCGCCCGATGGAACGCTGCCCGAGATTGTCGAGCGCCCGGACCACCCGTGGTTCATCGGCGTCCAGTTCCACCCCGAGTTGAAGAGCCGCCCGTTCAACCCACATCCGCTGTTCGCGGGATTTATCGGCGCAGCGCTCAGGCAGAGCAGGTTGGTGTAATCCATCATCCTGAACTTGGTTCAATTCAAGAAGATCGGGGCCGCTGCGCTGGCGCTCGCTTCGCCTGTCGTTGCTCAGTCGATGCCGGGCATGAAGATGCCTGCGGCTCCCCGTCACCACGCGCATTACGTTTCGCTTCACCGCAAGCGCGCTCTACGCTGGCGATGTCGGCCCCGGTCTCGACGCTTACGCCGCCAAGGCCAGCTATCCGTGGAACGAGCGGACCTGTTCGGCCGCGCCAAAGCGGACCAAGAACAACGAGTTTATCGACAACATTGTTGCTAAAGTCGGCAGAGTGTCGGTCGGAGCGATTCGCGATGTCCAAGTCGCCTCCCAGCTCAAGCTTGGGATCGGCGGCCTCGTCGCGCGTGCCTTCGTGCCCGGTAGCCTCGACCCGGCCTGTGGCAGCGACCAGAATGGCGCAATGGGTTTCTTCCGTCTGAAAATCGACGGACTCTCTTTCCCCGAAAGATTCCAAGGGAGCTTCGGAGCGGCTCACCGGTTCTCCTGACGCCAACCATCAGGAGACAGCCGGTGAGCCGTACCGCCATTGCGATCAATGCCACCCTCAAGCGAAGCGGCGGTGCGCCAAGCTCGACCGACCGCATGATTGGCCTCATCGGCGAGGCACTGAAGAAAGCGGGGGTCGATCTGACCGAGACGATCCGGCTCGCGGATCACGACATCAAGCCGGGGGTATCGTCGGACGAAGGCGAAGGGGACGCCTGGCCCGCGATCCGCGCCAAGATCCTCGCGGCCAATATTCTCGTGTTCGGCACACCCATCTGGATGGGCCAGCCGTCGAGCATCGCCAAGCGAGTGTGCGAGCGGATGGACGCATTCCTGTCCGAAACCGACGAGGCGGGGCGCACCCCGGCCTATGGCAAGGTCGTGTTGGTCGGAATCGTCGGCAACGAAGACGGCGCTCACCACACATCGGCGGAACTGTTCCAGGCGCTCAACGACGTCGGCTGGACGGTTGCGGCCGCAGCCTCCAGCTACTGGGTAGGTGAGGCCATGAACAAGAAGGATTTTAAGGATCTGCCGGAGGTTCCAAAGGTCATCCAGCAAACGATCGACATGGCCGCCGCGAACGCCGCGCATCTTGCCACGGCGCTCTCAGCAGCAAATTTTCCGGGCCAGCCAAAATAGACAAAGGAACGCAACGGCAGCGCAACGGTTGTTTGCTCAGATCACGAAAGGAATTAAACCGATGCTCGCAATCATCGCCATCATTCTCGTCGTCTTGTGGCTGCTCGGCGCATTTGTCCTGCATGTCGGTGGCGGACTGATCAACATCCTGCTGATTATCGGCATCATCGTGCTCGTGCTGCACTTTATTCGCGGCCGTCGCACCATCTAGCGAAATCGGCCTCCCCGGCGCAAAGCCAGGGAGGCTCTTTTCTTACAGCAAGCGTTCGGTCAATCGTATTGCTTCGCCAGATAAGCCTCCAGATCGTCGCTCCCGCCGACTCGTTCGCCGCCAACGAACACTTGCGGGGTGGTCGAGACGCCTTCAGCGCCTTTGTACGCCTCGACTTCCTCGCGGGTTTGCAGAATATGCTCGTCGATCTCATACCCCGCCGCTTCGAGCATTTCCCTGGCGCGCCGCCCGAACGGGCATTCATGGTCGGAAAGAACCATCCGATAAAGGGTGGCTTGTTTTGACATGTCCAATTCCCTCGGCTTTAATTTCGAGCATAGCGGTTTGGGGGTAGCAAGGTTCCGCAATTGTCATCGACACACTTGTTTCGCGCCGGGTTGGCGGGCAGAGCGACGCCATCCGCGCCGGTATGTCGGTCTTTGGAGCGTTGCATTCGATGATTGCAAAAAGAGACGACGTAATCGCCCCGCTCACGTCGCTTCGCTTCTTCGCCGCATTCGCAGTCATCCTCTTTCACTCGGGGTCGACGGTCCTGCGCGACAGTCCGATCGTACCCCGGCCGATCGCGACGTTTTTCTTGAACGGCTACGTCGGGGTGACGTTCTTCTTCGTCTTGTCGGGGTTCATTCTTCAGCTAGTCTACTCAGGTCGCCTGAAGGGAAGGCAAGCGATCGGGAAATTCTTTGAAGCGCGATTTGCGCGAATCTATCCGGTCTACCTCTTAGCCCTCCTCATGGTGTGGCCATTCATGGCCCCAAGTGGAGCGATGTCGGCTCCTCAATTTGCCTTGCTGCAGCAGTGGACGATCACCGGGCAAATCGATTTTGACAATTGGAACATGCCGGCCTGGACGCTTTCGGTCGAGTTGTTATTTTACTTGCTCTTTCCGTTGCTGAACAGGTTAGTATCCCGATTGCCGAAGGTCGTAATTTTCTTGCTCATCACATGCTCTGGCACGTTCATCCTGGTCACCGCCTCGTCGTTTGTCGTTTCGAACTTGACCGTCCCGCAATCGTGGATGGCGTATATCCCGGTACCAATTCTTCGCTTGCCCGAATTTGTGATCGGAGTGTGTCTTGGCGAACTGGCATCTCGCGGCGGGCGCAGCGGACGAGTTTCGCCATGGCCGCCACTGCTCATCGCCGCGATGATTGTTATTCTCGCTTCTTCGACCAATCCGCACGTCGCTGCGCTCGTGACGCTACTGTCGGCGGCTCTGATCTTCACGCTCGCAACGAGCGGCCACGGCAGGCTTTTTAATTTGCTGTCTTGGCGCCCGCTGGTCTTGCTTGGCGCGGCAAGCTACTCACTTTACCTATTATCGTCCCCGTTGCATCATCTGCTGCAGTGGTCTTTCCCGGGTCGGAAACTCATGCTCCTTCTTCAATATCCTTTGCTGATCGGTGTGGCTCTATTAGTGTTCCACTTCTACGAAGAGCCGGTCCGCGAAAGGCTGCGGACACATTGGAAGATGCGCCGCTCGGCGATTGCGCAAATCTAGCAATCGCGGCCGGAGTAGCTGGCTCTCCTTTGCTGCCGCGGCGATTGAAGGACACAGCGCCGGATTGCGGCAAGCCCCGCGCGCCCCTACATCGCGACCCATGAAAACCGTCTCCACTCGCCTGCTCGTCCTTGGTTCCGGCCCCGCCGGGCTCACCGCCGCCATCTATGCCGCGCGCGCGGGCATGAGCCCGGTCGTCGTCCAGGGCATCCAGCCCGGCGGCCAGCTGACCACCACCACCGATGTCGAGAATTACCCCGGCTTCCGCGACGTCATCCAGGGGCCGTGGCTGATGGAGGAGATGCAGGCGCAGGCCGAACATGTCGGCACTCGCTTCGAATGGGACCATATCTCCGACGTCGATTTCTCGCGCCGCCCGTTCGTGCTGACTGGAGACGGCGGCACAACCTACACGTGCGACACACTCGTCATCGCCACCGGCGCACAGGCCAAGTGGCTCGGGCTCCCCAGTGAAGAGCATATGAAGGGCAAGGGGGCTTCGGCCTGCGCGACCTGTGACGGCTTTTTCTATCGCGGCAAGAAGGTTGCGGTGATCGGCGGTGGCAACACCGCGGTCGAGGAAGCGCTCTACCTCACCAACCACAGCCACGACGTCACCCTGATCCACCGCCGCGACAGTTTGCGCGCCGAGAAGATCCTCCAGGACCGGCTGTTCGCGCACCCCGGGATCAAGGTCATCTGGCACAGCGAAGTCGCCGAATTCGTCGCTGGCGGCACGCCCGAGGCGCTCGTCGGGCTCGACCTGCGCGATGTCCGGACGGGCGCGATCAGCCGTCTGGACGTCGAAGGTGCGTTCGTCGCGATCGGCCACCACCCCGCGACCGAGCTGTTCAAGGGCAAGCTCGAGCTCGACAGCGACGGCTATATCGCGGTCGAAACCGGATCGACGCGCACCAGCGTCGAGGGCGTATTCGCGTGCGGCGACGTGATGGACAAGCTTTATCGGCAGGCGGTGACGGCGGCGGGGACGGGGTGCATGGCGGCGCTCGATGCCGAGCGGTTCTTGGCGGAGCAGGAGTTTGAGGCGCTGCAGGCGGCGGAGTGATTCGGGCGCGAATGTTCACGGTTTCGGGCGAATGTTCACGGTGACGTGGTAGATCGACGTCGGTTTGTGAACATTCGGCGCCATTAGATCGCGCGGAGAAAGAGCCAAGTTTACAGTGACACGGGGATGCTGCTGTAGGACAGGGAAATCGTGAAGGGCTGGAAGGGGTGGAAAGCGGACGTTCCCTTGCGCAATTCTAGTTCGCCTTACGAACGCTCAAGAGCTTCTCCATAAGCACGGTGCGGGTGCCGTCCCCCAGATACTGCTTTACATGTGGGTAAGTGCTTACGCGTCCGATTAGCTGCACCGTGAACGATCCCGAAAGTGGTTCCGGCTTTCTCCAATGGGCCACCTTTCGCCCCTCGATATCCAACTGCTCGCAAGTCCGCCCCGCGCATTTGATCGAAGCTCCATCATCCGGAGGTAGCAAATTTCCCCTCCCGGCGCGGCTCTGGTCGAACTTGCTGTTCTCGAAATTGGTAAACCACTTGCAGGTGAGTGTCATTCGCGGTCCGAACGCTACGCCCCCGACGAATGCGCCATCGCTCGTGACCGAACCCGAAGACACCAAAGCAAAGACAGCAAGTTGCCGCATGATGTCAGCTTAGCGTCGATCCGGATGTCTGCAATGGGTCGAAAGCGGAATGTCTGCAAAGGGTCGAAAGCAAGACATTCGATTTGCCGGGCCGTCATGGGAACAAGCCCCATGACGTCGATCCTGTCACCGCTTGGCGGCGCAGGTCGGCCGGCCTTTCGCATCTCTCGCCCAAGTCCGGCGTCACGCTGCGCGTGTCGGCGGTCTTGGGCTCGGTGCTACAGGACCTCAAACAATCCCGCCGCGCCCATGCCGCCGCCGACGCACATCGTCACGACGACGTGCTTTACGCCGCGCCGCTTGCCTTCGAGCAGGGCGTGGCCGGTGAGGCGCGCGCCTGACATGCCGTAGGGGTGGCCGATCGAGATCGCGCCGCCGTTGACGTTGAGCTTGTCCATCGGGATGCCGAGCGTGTCGGCGCAATAGAGCACCTGCACCGCAAATGCTTCGTTGAGTTCCCACAGCCCGATGTCGCCGACCTGGAGGCCGAAGCGCTTGAGCAACTTGGGGACGGCATAGACCGGGCCGATGCCCATTTCGTCGGGCTCGGTTCCGGCGACCGACATGCCGAGATAGCGCCCGAGCGGGGTAAGGCCGCGCTGCGCCGCCATGTCGCTGGTCATGATAACGCAGGCCGAGGCGCCGTCGCTAAGCTGTGAGGCGTTGCCGGCGGTGATGATGTTCTCTGGCCCGTTTTCAGACGAAGCTGGGCCCCGCACGGGCTGGAGCTTCTGGAGGTCGGCGAGCGTGGTCTGCGGGCGGTTGCCCTCGTCCTTGTCGATCGTCACCTCGTGCATCGAGATCGCGCCGGTCTCCTTGTCCTTGACGCCCATCGTCGCGGTGACCGGGATGATCTCGTCGGCGAAGGTGCCGTTGGCCTGCGCGGCGGCGGTGCGCTGCTGCGACTGGAGCGCATATTCGTCGCAGCGCTCGCGGCTGACGGAGTAGCGGTTGCCGACGACTTCGGCGGTGTCGATCATCGGCATATAGACGCCGTTGTGCATGGCGAGCAGTTCGGGGTCGGCACCGACGCGCATTTCGCCGGTCTGGACGAGGGAGATGCTCTCGACCCCGCCGGCGACGCACACGTCCATGCGGTCGACGATGACCTGCTGGGCGGCGGTGGCGATGGCGATTAGGCCCGAGGCGCACTGGCGGTCGATCGACAGGCCAGCAACGCCGACGCCGAGGCCGGCGCGCAACGCCGAGGTGCGGCCGATGGTGGTCTGGACGCCCTGTTGCATCGCGGCACCCATGACGACGTCCTCGATGTCCGCGGGAGCCACCCCGGCGCGCTCGACGGCGGCGCGAATGGCGTGCGCGGCGAGGGTCGGGGAGGGGGTGGCGTTGAACGCCCCGCGATAGGCACGGCCGATGGGGGTGCGGGCGGTGGAAACGATGACGGCGTCGCGAGCGGACATTTTCTTTTCTCCTGAAACGAATTTAGACGAACATCATGCCCAACCAGATCGCGGTCAGCGCGGGCTTGGCCTCGCCCTCAATCTCGACGGTGACGGTGTGGCGGGTGAGGAGCTGGCCGGGGGCCTTTTCCTCGATGCTGTCGAGCGTGAACTGGCCGCGCACGCGCTTGCCACTGCGCACCGGGGCGATGAAGCGGACGCGGTCGAGGCCGTAGTTGACCCCCATCTTGAGCGTGCCCGGCCTGAGCATGACGTCGGCCGCCATCCGGCTGAGCAGTGACAGCGACAGGAAACCATGCGCGATCGTCCCGCCAAACGGGGTTTGCGCGGCGGCGTTCGGATCGATGTGAATGAACTGCTGGTCCTCGGTGGCGTCGGCGAACAGCTGGATGCGCTGCTGGTCGACCATGATCCAGTCCGAAGTGCCGATGTCGGTTCCAACCTTGGCGCGAATGTCGTCGAGGGAAGCAATGGGCATCTCCCGTCCTAAGCGCGTCGTGAGGCCAGCCGCAAGCCCCGCGCAACCGACGCTACGGCAGCGCCGCCCCGGCATAGGGCGGGACCAGGCGACCGTCGGGCAGCGCGGTGAAGGCGGTCTGAGTCGGGGTCGCCAGAAGCAGCCCGGCTTGATCGAGTCCGCCGAGAAATGCGGCGAGAACGGCGGCCTTGCGCGCGGCATTGGCATCGGCGTCGAGGCTGTCGTCGTCATAGACAAGCTCATGATCGAGGCTCGATGCGCCGAGCCCGGTGAGGACGCAGCGAACCAACGTGCAACTAGGGACGCTGGCGAGCGCGGCGGTGGCGATTGGGGCGACCTCGGCCAGCCGCGCGGGCGGGGTGCGCAGCCCGAGCCCGAACGACACGACCACCCGCCGGCGTTGCGCTTCGGCGAGATTGTGAATCTCGCGCTCGAGCAGCTTGGTGTTGGCCATGATCACCTGCTCGCCCGTCGGCGAGCGCAGCCGCGTCGTCTTGAGCCCGATCCGCTCGACCGTGCCGACGGTAGCATCGAAGCGGATCGTGTCGCCGCGGCGGAAGGGGCGGTCGAACAGGATCGACAGCGCCGCGAACAGGTCCGAGAAGATGCCTTGTGCGGCAAGCCCGATGGCGATGCCGCCGACCCCGAGGCCAGCGACGAGCGCGGTGACGTTGACGCCGAGATTGTCGAGAATGACGACGGCCGCGATCCCGAACAGCGCGACCGAGACGATCACGCGGATCACGCCATAGGCATTGCCGAGTGTCGTCCCGCCGGGCTCTTCGCCGATGTTGCGGTGGAGGACCCCGAGGATCAGTTCGCGCGCCCACACCGCGGACTGAAGCGCGGCGGCGATGGTAAAGAGGACGAATAGCAGATGCTCGGGGCGTGGCGGCATGTCGGCATAGCGCGCGACGGTGTCGGCGGCCGTCGCGACCATGAACGCGAGCGAGGTCTTCGACAGAACGCGGCCGATTACGCCCTTCCACGTCAAGCTGGACGGATCGCGGACGACGATGCGATAGCCGAGCCAGCGAAGTCCGAGCATGATGATCACGAGCACCGCCGCCACGAGGCTGCCGAGCAGCAGCGCATCGGTGTTGGCGGCGAGCCATGGCAGGAAGTCGTGGAGCGTTCTCATCACCGCTGCTTGGCGGGAGGAGGGGCCGCGATCAAGCCTTGGCGGTGGTGCGGCGTTTCGGTTTCGACTTGAGATAGGCGATCAATCCGACCTCGGCGCTCGACAGCCAGCGGCGTCCCGGTGGGCGTTTGAGCCCCTCAAGCGCATCGCGCGGCGCCTCGCGCACCGCGTCGATCAGGCGCGGGTGGACATATGATTTTCGACTCATCGCCACCGTATTGCCGAGCGCTTCGGCGACTGGCTCGACCATCGTCTTGACGCTCAACCGCTCACCCTCCTCGCTCCCCAACATCTGCTCGAAGGCGATCACGCTCGCTCCCCAAGTGCGGAAACTCTTCGCCGTGAACTCGGCGCCCGACGCTTCGCGAATATAGTCGTTAACATCGGCCGAGGTGACGGCACGCGGCTCGTCGTTCTCGCCGACATATTGAAACAGGTTCTGTCCGGGCAGGTCCTGGCACTTTGCCACGATTCGCTTCAGATTCCCGTCGGTGATCGAAACCTCGTGGACGATGCCGTGCTTGCCGGTGAACTTCATGCGCAGCTTGTTGCCCTTTTTCACGAGGTGGCGGTTGCGCAGCGTGGTCGCGCCGAAGCTCTTGTTCAACGTGGCATATTGTTCGTTGCCGATGCGGATATGCTGCGTGTCGAGCAGCCGCACGACGGCGGCGAGGACGGTCTCGCGCCCGAGCTTGCGCTTCTTGAGATCGGCCTCGACGCGTTTGCGGACCTTCGACAGGGCATCGCCGAACTCGACCATCGATCCGAACTTCGACTTGTCGCGACGCGCGCGATAATCGGCGTGATAGCGATATTGCTTGCGTCCCCGCGCGTCGGTTCCCGTCGCCTGAAGGTGACCGTCGGAAAGCGGGCAGAACCACGCGTCGCTGTAGGCCGGGGGCAAGGCGATCGCGTTGAGCCGGTCGATCTCCTCGCGGTCGGCGATGCGTTTGCCGTCGGGATCGAAATAACCCCATCCGGTGCCCTTTTTCTCGCGAGTGATTCCGGGCATCCGGTCGTTGGAGTGGCGCAAGGCGAGCCTTTCGAGGTTGAGCCTGCGTAATGAAGCGGACCCGTCAACGGTTCCGCGCGAGGAAGCGAGCGACCAGTGACCGCGATTGCGAATGCCCATGTGCTGATCATGGCAACCGATGGGTTCGAAGAGAGCGAACTGTTCGGTCCGCGCGAAATATTGATGGGGCAGGGGGCACGAGTGTCGCTCGCCTCGCCGTTGCTGGTACCGATCCAGGCGACGGTACTCGACGATCCGGGCAAGACGATTCGCCCCGATCTCAGGATCGCCGACGCGCGCGCCGAGGATTATGACGCGCTGGTCCTGCCCGGCGGGGTAATCAACCCCGATGCGCTGCGCACCAATGCCGACGCGATCACGCTGATCAGGGCATTCGTCGCGGCGGGCAAGCCGGTCGCGGCGATCTGCCACGGCCCCTGGTTGCTGGTCGAAGCCGATGTCATTCGCGGCAGACAAGTCACCGCATGGCCCTCGATCCGCACCGACCTGCGCAACGCCGGTGGAGAAGTCATCGACCGGGCGGCGGTGATCGATGGCAATATCCTCACCAGCCGCAGCCCTGACGACGTCTCTGCCTTTACCGAGGCGCTGATTGCGATGATCGAAGCCCGCGCTTAACCCTCCGCCAAGCTTTGCGCGCTACGAAGATGCCATGGGCATGAAAACAACGGGACATTGGGCGGACCACGCCGCCGAGCTTGGCGGCGCGAGCGCGCTGGGATCCGGATGCGGGATTTCGGCCTGGCTGCTGGGGTCGCTCGTCGATGCTCCTCCCTTGTCGCTAGTTGTTGCGGCAATTCTTATCGGTGCAACGCTGGGCTGGCTCTTCGTGCGCAACGCCGGACAGATAAATTTGGGAAGCGTGCTACCCCAGTTCGAGCTCCAAACCATTCCGCTCGGTGAAGCCTTTGACAACGATGAGCTGCTGCTCGACGACCCGGTTCCTGCGCCGATCGCTACAAGCCGAGTCGTCAGCCTGTTCGGCAGCGGCGAGTTGCCCCCCACAGCGGGCGAACTGCAGCGCCGGATCGACCAACATCTTGGCTGCAACGTCACTCTCCGACCAACAGGACCGCACCTTGTCCCCGACGCGAGCGACGCCTTGTTCGAGGCGCTTGCTGACCTCCGCCGCTCGCTTCGCCGGGGCTAGGCGCTGACCGTCAGCGCCTCGATTCTCACATCGATCGCGCCTTCTGGACCATCGGGGACGCCGACCCCGCCGATCTCGGCAACGAGGTCTTCGCCAAGATCGAACTCATGCTCGCCGAGCCCGTCGAGCAATCGGCCCAGTGCCGCGGCGCACGCTTCGCCAGTAATGCGCAGTTGGATCTCGTGCCGCTCGCCATCGAACGTCATCGATCGCCACTCGGTCGCTTGATAGGATACAAGACGAACGCTCTCAAAAGGCGCGCGCGCCCGCGAAAGCAATGCCCGGACGAGCCCAGCACCAGCGCGCGAAAATTGCATCCGCATCATTTGCCGCAATCCTGCAGGAAGCTGCGAACGCGCTCGACAGTCGCGGGACGCGGCTCGCGACCACGGCGCAGGTCGTGGACGAAGCGCGGATCGCGAACCGCATCGCGTCCAAACCGGGTCGGCTTCGTATCACTTTGGTTAAGATGGCGTTCAATGTCTCTTAGCAGTTGCATGATAAACGTCCCTCATCATGTACGACTCGGCTCCTAGAACTTTCCAATTTGTTTCCTACTTGTCTAGGAGTATTCTTACGGTTAAAACGTGCGCCTGATGCCCGAGGATCCCCGAAGCGCCCTTGAGCGGCTATGCGTCGAGCGCGGCGAGGAGTTTGCGGCGCTCTCGCGATTGCTTGGCAAGAACAGTGCGTACATCCAGCAATATCTGCGCCGAGGCACGCCCAAACGGTTGAAGGAGGATGAGCGCCGCATCCTCGCGCGTTATTTTGGAGTTCCGGAAAGCCTGTTCGGTGCTCCAGAGGGACAGCCGATCACCCCAGGCCTCATCGCCGTGATGCGCGTCCCGATCAGTGCCTCGGCCGGGTCCGGGGCGTTCCCCACCGACGAGCGCCCGCGCCCCTATTTCGCGTTCGACGAGCGCTGGCTCAAGCAGATGACCTCGGCCGATGCCGACGATCTCGTCATCATCCGCGTGGAGGGCGATTCGATGGTCCCAACGCTTGGCGACAGCGACGACATCTTGATTGATCGAGGTGATGCGCTGGCCCGGTTGCGCGACGGTATCTACGTCATTCGCGTCGACGAGGCGCTGATCGTCAAGCGCATTGCGCTGAACCCGGTTACCCGCCGCGTCACCGTGCAGTCGGACAATCTGGCCTACACCGACTGGCCCGACCTGGCGCTAGGCGACGTCAACTGCATCGGGCGGGTGATCTGGGCGGCGCGCAAAGTCGCCTGATTGGGCGACGCCCTCGATCGCGTTCAGCATTTTCGTAGCGAGACGGACGCGGTCATATGCGGCGGCAAGCGCATCACAGCCGGCGACCAGCGCGGGTTGCGCGACGGGGTCGGTGATCGCGTCGAGCGCGGCGAGGAAGCTCGCCTTGTCCTCCGGTACGAAGCATACTCCGGCGCCAAATTCCTCGATGATTTCTTTCGCTTGGCCCTCGACCCCGAGCAGGATCGGCCGACGCATCGCCGCGGCTTCGAAGATTTTCGACGGAATCACGGTTTTGAACGTGTCGTTCCGGCGCAACGGCACGAGCATCACGTCGCAGCTGGCGATGAAGCCAACCACCTCGGCTTTTGGCACCGGATCGACGAAGCTGCAGTTGGTCACGCCCAGCGCCCTCGCCGTCGCCACGACCTTCGCCTTGTCGGCGCCAGCCCCGACATACAGGAAATGGAAGCGCGGATCGGCACTGGCGGCGCTTTCGACGATAAAGTCGAGCGCGTGCGCAGAACCGTGGGTGCCGATATAGGCGACCACGGTCTTGCCGGTCAGCCCGAGCCGCGCGAGCAACGCCTCATCCTTGGGCCGGGCCGAGAATTGCTCCATCGCGACGCCGTTGGTGACGACTTCGATCTTGTCGGCGGTGATACCGCGACGGACGAGGTTGGCCTTGAATGCGTCGGTCACGGGGATGACGAGATCGGCATCGCGGTACAGCGCGAGCTCGACCTTCTCCAGCAATGCCAGAAGCTTGCCCGGCTTCATCGCCCCCACCGCCACGATCGATTCGGGCCACAGGTCGCGAAGCTCAAAGATCCATGGAAGTCGCTTGACCCTGGACAGCGCCCATCCCGCCCAGCTGGTGAAAAATTGCGGCGATGTCGCGACGATTACGTCGGCCTTCACACGCAGTCCGGCGAAGAACGCCATCATCGCGAAGCTGACATAATCGACGACCCGCTTGGCGAACCCCTCGTTGGCGCTGATGTAGGACCAGACCCGCACCACCTCGATGCCGTCGATGGTCACGCGCTGCGGGCGAAGGCGATTGCGATAGCCCGCCATCAGCCGGCCTTCGGGGAAATTGGGGTTGCCGGTGATGACGGTCACGCGCGCCCCGGCCCGAACCCACTCGCGCGCGTGTTCGAAAGTGCGCGAGGCGGGCGCGTTCACTTCAGGGGGAAAATTGTCGGTCAGGAACAGGATGTGCATGGGCGCTGCTTTGCCCGGATGAGTTTGCGGCGGCTAGCCCTCGCATCTACCGGGCGAAGTCCCTAGAATCCCCCGGTGAGCACAGCTGATCGTCCCGACCAACCCGGCGCCTCCGCTCGATTTAACGAGGAAGCGGCGACCTATACCGTGAAAGGCGGCGGCGAGGCCCCCGACCTTGAGGCGGGGGTCGCGGCAATCCGCAACGTCGTCAGGACGCTCCGAGCACAGCCGGGCGTGTACCGCATGCAGGACGCGCGTGGCGACGTGCTTTATGTGGGAAAGGCGAGGGGTCTCAAGCAGCGGGTCAGCAATTACGTCCAGGTCTCGCGGCTGTCGAAACGGCTCCAGCGGATGGTCGCGCAGACCCGGTCGATGACCATCGTAACGACCCGTACCGAGGCCGAGGCGCTGTTGCTCGAAGCGCAGCTGATCAAGCGATTTCGCCCGCCGTACAATGTCCTGCTGCGCGACGACAAAAGCTTCCCGTTCATCCTGCTGCGCGAGGATCATCCGTTCGCTCGCGTCCAGAAGCATCGCGGGGCGCGGCGCGCGAAGGGGCAATATTTCGGGCCGTTTGCCAGCGCCGGGTCGGTCACCCGAACGCTTAACGCGCTTCAGAAGCTATTCCTCCTACGAAGTTGTTCAGACAGCTTTTTCTCAAATCGGTCACGACCGTGCCTGCTTTATCAAATTCGCCGCTGCTCCGCGCCGTGCGTCGGGCGGATCGAGGAGGCGGCCTATGGCGAGCTGGTCGAGGATGCGAAGCAGTTCCTTTCCGGCAAGACCACCGGGGTTCAGGCGCGGCTCGGCAAATCGATGTCGGACGCCGCCCAAGCGCAGGATTTCGAACTCGCCGCAATTTATCGCGATCGGCTGCGCGCGCTGACCTACATCCAGGGCAGCCAGACGGTTCATGCGGAAGGGCTTGGCGACGCCGATATTTTCGCACTCGCCTGCCACGCCGGGCAGATGTGCATCCAGGCCTTCTTCATTCGTGGCGGCCAGAATTGGGGCCACCGCGCCTTCTTCCCGGCGCACACTCAGGACGTGCCCGAGGACGAGGTGATGACCAGCTTCCTCGTGCAGTTCTACGAAGACATGCCCCCGCCCAAGCGGATCCTGGTCGACCGTGACCTGATCGAAGTCGACCTCCTCACCGAAGCCCTGAGCCAACGCGCCGAGCGCAAGGTGGCGATCGAACGGCCCCAGCGCGGCGACCGCAAGAAGCTGGTCGAACAGGCCAGCCGCAACGCCCAGGAAGCGCTCGAGCGCCGGCTGGCCGAGGGCACGACCCAGGGTAAGCTGCTGCGCGAACTCGCCGACACGTTCGAACTGCCCGACCTGCCAAAGCGGATTGAAGTGTATGACAACAGCCATATCATAGGCACCAACGCGACCGGGGCGATGATCGTCGCCGGGCCCGAGGGGTTCCAGAAAGGCAGCTATCGCAAGTTCAACATCAAGTCGGACATTACCCCCGGCGACGATTTCGGAATGATGCGCGAAGTGCTCGAACGCCGCTTCGCGCGGCTCGAAAAGGACGATCCGGATCGATCGTCGGGAGAGTGGCCTGACCTGATCCTGATCGACGGAGGCAAGGGCCAGTTGTCGGCGGTGTGCGAGATAATGGAGAATGCGGGCGTTCACGATATCCCGGTGGTCGGGATCGCCAAGGGCCCGCACCACGGCCGCGACGGGCGCGAGGTATTTCATCTCCCCAACGGCCGCGAGATCACGCTTGCGCCCAATGCGCCGCTGATGTTCTACCTCCAGCGGCTGCGCGACGAGGCGCACCGCTTCGCCATCGGCACCCACCGGGCGAAGCGCGCCAAGTCGCTGACCACCTCGACCCTCGACGAGGTCCCGGGCATCGGACCCAATCGCAAACGCGCGCTGCTGATGCATTTCGGAACGGCGCGCGCGGTCAAGGGCGCCGCACTCGAGGATCTTGAGCGGGCGCCGGGGATCAGCCGGGCGACCGCGCAGCAGCTGCACGACTATTTCCACCCCCGTGGCTGATCGGCGCGCCCGATGCGCCTGACCACTACCGCGATCGTCCTGTCGCTGCGCATCCATGGCGAGCATGGCGCGATTGTTCGACTGCTCACGCCAGACGAAGGCCTTCAAGCCGCCTATGTGCGCGGCGCGCGCGGGCGGCGGATGCGGCCGATCCTCATCGCCGGTAATCTCGTCGAGGCGCGGCTTTCGGCCCGCACCGACGTCCAGCTTCCCCATGCCGAGCTCGAACTCACCCACAGCCGCGCGCCGTTGCTTGCCGAGCCGCTTCCGGCCGCGGCGATCGAATGGGCGGTTGCACTGACCGCCACCGCGCTTCCCGAAGGCCAGCCCTATCCGCGCATCTACGCCGCACTCGACGGTTTACTCGCAGCGATCGAGGCGGCGCCAGCGGCAAGCGGCTGGGGGGCAGCAGTGGTCCGCTTCGAGCTTCTCCTCCTTGCCGAGCTCGGTTTCGGACTCGACCTCGAATCCTGCGCGGTGACCGGCGCAACCGACGACCTCGTCGCGGTCAGCCCGCGCTCGGGCCGCGCGATCAGCGCCTCCCAAGCCGCGCCCTATGCCGGCAAGCTCCTCCCGCTTCCCGCTTTCGCCCGCGTCGGGGGCGAAGCTGGCCTGCCCGACATTCTCGCCGGCCTCGCGCTCACCGGTCACTTCCTGCTGCGCGACGTCATCACGGACCGCGCGCTGCCGGTAGCGGAGGCCCGAACCCGGCTGGTCGAGCGGCTGCAGCGCGCCGCCTGCTAGTCATTGTGGCGCGCCGCCCGCTCGCCTAACAGGCCCCATGGTCAACAAGTTATCGACGCTCGCGGTGATGTTTCCTCACCAGACCACCACCGCCGGCGTGACGGTGCGCGTGGCGGTCAGCTACCTCGCCGAACAGTCCGACCCCTCGGCCGGCCGCTGGTTCTGGTCGTATCATATCCGGCTTGAGAATGGCGGGAACAAGGCGGTGCAGCTGCTCTCGCGTCAATGGCAGATCGTGGACGGCCGCGGCTTCGTCCAGCAAGTGATCGGCGATGGCGTCGTGGGTGAAATGCCGCTGATCGACCCGGGCTCGAGCTTTGACTATGTTTCAGGCTGCCCACTGACCACACCGTCGGGGTGGATGGAGGGCAGCTACCAGATGGTCGACGAGGACGGTGATGCATTCGACGCCGCGATCCCGCGCTTCGCGCTAATCGGCCCGGTCGCCTGATCAGACCGCCTTGGCGACGAACAGCGTCATCGTCGCGAGGCGCGCGTGCCGCTGCGCAAAATCGCCGACCGCACCTTTGCCGAGCAGCGGCGGCGTGCCCGATGGTCGGCACTCGATGACCTGGAATCCCGCCTGTTTGAACTGGCGGTCGAGGTCGGCCCGATAGACGTCCTCGTTGACGTGCCGACGGTAGGCCGGACGTCCGGTCAGACGCACCGCCAGTCCTTCGATCTGCCGATAAAGCGACTTGCGATTAGGCAGCGAGCAAAGCAGCATTCCGCCAGCGCGAAGCACCCGCCTGAACTCCTTCAACGCGGTATCGAGCGGCGCGACATATTCGAGCACGCTCGATGCCATGACCGCGTCGAACGACGCGTCGGGGAGGGGCAGTTGGCGCACGTCGGCTTGGTGGAAAGCCGGCGTCGGCACCAACCCGCAAAGCGTGCGACGGGCTTCGCGGATCATCGCCGGGCTGCCGTCGACACAGGTCAGGATGACGCCTCGTCCGGCGGCGATCAGCGAGAGGTCGCCAGCGCCGCAACCCGCATCCAGGACCTGCATGGCGCGAGCAAGGTACGTGTCCATCACCGCCTGCCAGTCGATCGCTCGTCGCCGAAAATGATCTGACTGGCGATAGCCAGCGGACCATGCCGACGCCCGCTCGTCATGAAAATTGACGGCTCCACCCATGCCCGAAGCGTCCGGCGTTCCCGCCGGCCCCGCGTCACTGACCATAGCGATAGTCGTACCCGTAGCCGTAGCCGTAGCCCATGCTCTTCTCGTCGAATTTCGTCAGCACCGCGCCGATGAAGTGGCCGCGGACGGCGAGGATGCGCTCGATCGCCTGACGCGCCTGGGTCGCCCGGGTACGGGTTGATTCGACGACGAACACCGTGCTCTCGACGCTCCGCGACAGCAGGGGAGCATCGGCCAGTCCGAGGACCGGCGGGCCGTCGATGACGACATGGTCGAACATCGCCACCGCCGCCTCGACAATCCTCTGGACGAGATCGGACGATAGTAGCTCGGCCGGATTGGGGGGAATACGACCGGCCGGAAGGAAGCTCAGATTGACCGTGCCCGATGGCTCGATGAAGTCCTCGAGCTTGCCATCGCCGGTGAGCAGGCTGCTCAGGCCGCCGCCAAGCGGCTTGTCGAGCAGGCGGTGGAGCGAGGGATTGCGCATGTCGCCGTCTATCAGCAGCACCCGCGCGCCGACCGACGCCAGCCCGAGCGCGAGCGCCAGCGCGGTCGTCGACTTGCCCTCGCGCGGCTGCGTGCTGGTCAGCAGCAGTGATTTGGGCGTGCCGTGCGAGGTCGAGAACTGGATCGAGGTGAGGATCGAGAAATACGCTTCCGATAAAGGCGAATTGCTCTTTGCCAGCGCCTCGTCGATCGATGACTGGTCGAGCTTCGGGGTAGCCCCGAGAAGCGGAACGCCAAGCTTGCGCTGGAAATCCGCCGACGACACGGTTGCTTCGGCAAGCTGCTCGAGCAGCAACGCCACGCCGCAGCCAAGCATCAAGCCGAACAGCAAGCCAACGATGAGATTGAGCCGGAGATTGGGTTTGGAGGGCAAACCGGGCACCAGCGCGCGATCAACGATCGAGACGTTGTTGGTGCCGACGCCACCAGCGACCCCGACCTCCTTGAACCGCTGGAGCAAGGAGTCATAGAGCGCGCGGTTGGTGTCCACGTCGCGCTGGATGATGTTATACTGGATCGTGCGCTGCTGCTGGTCGAGCACCGCGCTTTTCAGCGAATTGACCTTGGCCTGCAGTCCATTTTCGGCCTGGGTCGCCGCGCGATATTTGCCGCCGACGTCGCTCGCCACCGATGACGTCACCCGGCTTTGCTCGCGCCCGATCTGTCGGTCGAGCTCGCCAATTTGCGACTTTAGGGCAATGACCGACGGATAGTCCGGACCGAAGTCGCTCTGCAGCTTGCTCAGCTGTCCGGTCAGCTCGCTCCGTTGCTGGCGCAGGGCATTGAGCGCGCCATTGGTTAATGACGCTTCGGCTGCCTTGCCGGCACCGCCGCCGCGCATGTCCGCTTCGGCTTGAATCCGCGCCGTCCGGGCGGAAGCCAGCTGCGAAGAAAGTTGCGACAGGTCTTGCGAGGTCAGCGTTTGCTCGCTCGAGATGCTGCCGTCCGACCCACCGGTAGCCGAAACGCCGGCCCCGCTGATCTTGATCAGACCTTGCGCGCGCGCATATTCGGCCGCCTTGCGCTCCGAATCTTCGAGCTTTCCGCGCACCGCATTCAAGCGGTTTTCGAGGAATTGGCGGGCATATGCGGTCGCTTCGAACCGCCGGTTGAGATTTTCCTCGATAAACTTTTCGCCGATGGAATTCGCCACGCGCGCGGCCATCGCCGAGCTGGGCGACACGTAGCGAACCTCGATGATGCTCGACATGCGGATTGGCGCGATGAGCGTGCCGCCGTTGACGATGCTGGTCGCGATCTGGAAGCGCCTCGCGCGGGGTAGTTGCTTAAGGTCGTCCACCTTTCCGTGCGAATATCCCGACAGGAAATCATAATCGTCGGTCAATCGCAGGTCGCGAACCACCGCTTCGGACAAGGAACGGCTTTTCAAAAGTGAATATTGGGTCTGATAGAATTCCTGGTTATACGGATTTCCGCCTTCGGCTTCGACCCCGCCGACCGAAACCACCTTGGGTGCCTCTCGATCGACTTGCAGCGTGACCGTCGACGTATATTCTTTCTGCGTGAGCATCGCCATCAACAAGGCGAGGGCAACGCAGGCCGCGGTCACTGCAAGGATGGTATAGCGCCGCTTGAAGAAAATCCGCCAATATTTGCGCAGCGGCGATTCTTGCTGGATCGTGTCGGTCAGCGAGGCCCCGGCCAGGCTGGTCGACAAGACACGCGAATCAAGCACCGGCAGCGAGGCGGGGCCCGTCGGGACGGGGGCAGAATATTCGTTCACTTGACCGCCTTGATCAGAGGATGGGTATGAAGGAGCCGACCGTCGGGAAGGCGGACGTGAAGTCCTTCAGAAAGCGCCGCGCCGCATTCTCGCCGACAATGACGATGTCATTGCCGTAGATTTGGGGATCCGCATATCGTCCCGAGCGGATGTCCTTGAGGCTGAACAACGCCGCCATCTTCTTGTCATTGACGGTGCGGAACACCACGACCTTGTTGAGGTCGGCAATGTCTCCCGCGCCCCGAGCAGTGGCGATCGCCTGTTGCAGCGTCATCCGCCCCCCCACCGGATAGACGCCTGGGTTGTGTACCGCACCGTCGACAGTCACCGTCTGGGCGCGCGCTTCCTTGACGTTGACCGAGACTTGCGGGTTCTTGAGATAGCGCCCGCGCAACGAGGCGGCGATCTTGCCGCTCAGGTCGCCAGGCGTGTTGCCGCCGGCCAAGATCGTCCCGACCAGCGGCATCGAGAAGTTGCCGGCCGCATCGACCGCACCTGTTCGCGACAGTTCCGGCGCGCCGAACACATCGACCGCGATCGTGTCGAGCGGTCCGATGCGATAATTGCTGAAATCGATTGCTGAAATGTTGGTATCCGGCGCGGGCAGACTGTGCGCGACGGTGACGGCGCGGCTCGAAGAATCGAGGTTCAGGCCGCTGGCACAACCACCCAGCGCCAGCACGAGGCTCGCAAGCATCGGAAACAATGAGCGATACGACATCGATTTCTCCGCACTATGCAGTCATTCCCGCCCCAAGATGACCCCCACGGGCCGGTTAATTGGCTTTGGAGATAATGCAAGGAACAAGCATTGTGAACGACTAATGACTTCGACCCAATTACGTTCCGTCATTGCCAGCCATCGCCGCTTCAAAACAGCTTGCAAGCCGCTCACGGTCGGTCTCGGGGGCCAACTGCTCCTCGGCAAAGCGGCGCGCGCCGGCGCGCCATTCGAGGCGCTCTTGATCGGTCATCGCGGCAAACCGCCGGAGGAACGCGATCCATGGCGCGACATCGTTAAGTGGCAGGTCGGCCCCAGCCTTGGCAACGGTCAACCCGCGCCACGGCGTCGTGTCGGCGATCAGCGCCGGCGTACCGGCGAGGAAAGCATCGACGATCGCATGGCCGAAATTCTCGCCTCTCGTCGGAAGCAGCATGAGATCATTCCGCGCCAGCGTTTCGGGCACCGTGTCGGGGGCGATCGCCCCATGATATTGGCAAATGACATTGTTCGGGAGGTGCGCGATGGCGGACTGGCATTCCTCCCAATAAGCTTGATTGGTCACCGGCCCGTAGATGTCGAGCACAACCGGGACGTCTGCCGCGCCCAGCATCCGAACCGCCCAGTCGAGGTTTTTCATATTATCGATCCGGGCGAGGAAGGCGATCCGGAGGGGCCCTCCAGCCGGGCCCGCCACAAACGGGGGCAGAAGATCGAGCGGTCGCAGGTTCGGACCGATGACAATCCGGGCACCGGACAAAGCCGCGCGAATGTTCGCTGCTTCCTGCTCGTCCGTCGCCTGAAGAAATACGCGATCAAGCAATCCAAGCATTCCAACCATCCGCAGGTATGAACGCTTGCGCGCGGATTTGAGCTTTAGCGCCGGTGGCGCGAACTCGCCACGGGGGGCAATCAGAAGCGAAGACTGCAGCAATCCCATCCGTTTGAGCAATAGCGCCGGGAGAGTCAGCGCGGGGTCGAAGAAACCATTGGAAACAAGCAGGTCGTGAGGTGTCTCGCGAAGCAGGCGAACTACTCCTTCGACGAAGAATTTCCCACGTCGCAGCGCAATCCGTTCGCAGCCCGCCAGGACGTGCCAGCGGCCGGTCGGTTCACCAGGATCGGCTTGGGTCACGAAGCGGAAATGATAGCGATCCGACAGGCTGGTCGCGACCCGTACCCAGGTAATGTTCGGACCGCTCGCCTGAAGTCCGGGACGAAAGCAGCCGAGGAGGACAAGGATGGTCGGCCGCTCGCTCACGCCGCGCCGCAATCGATCCCGTGGCGGTCGAGCAGGTACTGGCGAAAGGCTTCGAGCCCGTGCGTCGCGATATACTCGCGCGCCTCATCCACCTTGGCGTCCATCAGGAAGAAATTCCAGAAGCCCTGAAGGGTGTGGAACACGAGCCCTGTGCGACCATCGAGGAAGCCGAGCCGGAAGAAATAGCGCTGGACGAAGTAAAGCATCGCACGAAGATATAACGGCGATCGCGCATAGACGCCGTTGCGAAGGAAGCGCTTTAGTCCGGCCCCGCGATTAAGGACGCCCTTCTCCGCCGTGCGGGGGAGCAACGGAAAATCGAGGTTGATGAAATCGACCATCTGGCGCGTGGTGTAGCCGTTGTGCTTGGCGGTCCAGTCGGTGATGTCCTTCAGGTTCTCGTCAACTAGGTCGCCTTCGCCGATCCGCTCGATGCGGCCGCGCTCGACGATGATATGCTCGTCCATCCAGCGCTGCTCGACACGAGCCGCGCCCGATCGCCATGCGCGGATCAGGACGGTATTGTAATATCCGCCCCAGCGGATCCAGCGCCTGCGGAAGACAACTTTGCGGCGGATTTCGAAGGCGCCGAGGTCGGGCGGCGCGAAAGCGATGCGCTTCCTCAGCGCACTAATTGCCGCGGGTTCAAACCACTCGTCAGCATCGATACGTATTATCCAGCCTTCGTGCTGATCCAGTCTGTCGATTGTCCACTGGAACTGGGCCGCGTGGTTGACAAATACGTTGTTCCAAACTTCTGCCCCGGCGGTCTTGGCCAATGTCACCGTCGAATCGCTTGAAAAGCTATCGACCACGATGATCCGATCGGCGAGCGGCTTCAGCCGCTCGATGCAGCGTCCGATGTGAACCGCCTCGTCGCGCGCCAGGACGATGGCCGTAATCCCGCCACTCACCCGGCCAATCCCAGCGTTGCGCGACTTACCGCATCCAGGGAAGCGAGCGCGACCGGGGGTTTGCCGGTCGTCCGCCCGTCGAGGAACGCCTTCACCAGCGCCTTCTGCCCCTTGTCCTGCGCACCCTTCGACGTGCGCGTCTTGCCACCCTGGTGTACCGTCAGCCGGGTAAAATCGTCGATGACCAGCGATACGCCGGTGCCAATCGCCTCGATCCGCTCCTTGGACATTCCCGGATCACCAGCAGGCGCGTAGAGGATGGTGCCTACGGAGCCGTCGGCGAAGCGCAAAGCCGCCGCCATCCCATCGTCGACCGACGGCGGAGACAGCAGCTCCCACGCCACCGGGTCGGCCCCGCACAGCGCCGACAGCGCATCGACAAAGTGACAAACTTCGCCGACAATCCGCCCGCCGCCTTCACTGCCATGGACCCAGCTGTCGCGCGGGATCGCGCCGGCGTTGATCCGGTAGCTCATGTATTTTGGCCCCGGCGTCGCCGCGAGCGCTGCGCTTGCCTCGACCAGCATCGGCGCAAAACGACGATTGAAACCGACCGTCAGCGTGCCACTCGCCGACCGCGCCGCTTCGAGCACTGCGTCGAGCTCCGCGTCACTCAGCGCGAGCGGCTTTTCGACGAACACATGCTTGCCCGCCTCGAGTGCGGCAATCGCCAGGCGCGCGTGGCTGTCGTGCCGCGTCACGATGAATATCGTCGACACCGCCGGATCGCCAAGTGCCTCGGCCGCATCGGTCGCGGCACGGGCAAACCCAAGTGCCTCCGCCGACCCCATCGCGCTAAGGCCAGTTGATGTCACGACCGTCGACAGGTGCGACTTGCCGCCAGCGGCGACCACCGCGGGAAGCAACACGGCCTTGGCGTAATTGCCCATCCCCAGGAACGCGATCCCTTCGCCGCTGACCGGTGTGCGCCCCGCTACCGGCACCGAACGCGCACCCGGAGCGGCCGTTGCGTTATAGCCAAGCGTAATGGCCAGCGAGGGCGTATCGCTGCTCAGCAAGGCATAGGCATCGAGCGCATCGTCGAGCGCGAAGCGATGCGTCACCAGCGCTTCAGGCGTGACGCTCCCCGCCGCGACCAGCTCGAGAAACGCCGCCATGTTGCGCTGCTCGGTCCACCGCACATAAGGCAGCGGATAGTCGCGTCCGCCCTGTTCATACTCCGCGTCATAGCGCCCCGGCCCGGTCGACATTGCCAGGCGAAGGTCGAGTTCGCGCTTGTAGAACGGCTCGCGGTCGAGCCGCATTCCGACCAGCCCGACGACGACCACGCGGCCCTTCATCCGGCTGATCGTCGCGGCTTGGTTGATCGGGTCATTCGACGGGGTCGAGGCAGTCAGCAGCACCGCGTCGGCGCCATGCTGTCCGGTAAACGCCAGCGTCGCCGCCTCCAGCCCCGAAGACACCGCGTCGTCGGCCCCGAGCAATCGCGCCAGTGCGACCCGCTCCGGATTGGGGTCGAAGCCGAGCACGCGGCAACCATTGGCCTTGAGCAACTGCACCGTCAGCAGTCCGATCAGCCCCAGCCCCATCACCACCACCCGCTCGCCCAGCCGCGGATCGGCAACCCGCACGCCCTGCAGCGCGATCGCCCCGACAGTGGCAAAACTCGCCGCCTCGTCGCTCACCCCGTCGGGAATTCGCGCCATGAGGTTCTTCGGGACGACGTTGAACTCGGCGTGATTGGCGATTCCGGCGCCCGCGCACGCCACCCGGTCGCCGACCGCGACTCCGCTGGCGGCGCCCGCCTCAATCACCGTTCCTGCCAGGCTGTAGCCAAGCGGAATTGGCACCTCGAGCTTCGATCGGACTTTGGTGATGGTCTCCATCACGCCCTCGGTGCGCGCTTTGCGGATCACTTGGCGGACGAGGTCGGGCCGCGCCATCGCCTTGCCGGCAAGACTGGCCTTCGCAAGATCGACGATCTGCTTTTCGGTTCCCGCGCTGATCAGCGACACCCCGGTACGGATCAGCGCCGACCCCGCGCCCGGCCGGGGAACAGGCACCTCGGCCACGCGCATTCGCCCGCTGCGATAATGTTGTTCGATCTGCTTCATTCGCCGCTTCGCGATTCTATAGTGAGGGTGGTTTGGCAGGACAGGTCGACAAGGGCGACGCGAATGCGCTTGGTGGAGCGCTCGGTACCCATGTCGGGCCACCAAAGCGCTGCCTCGACAGTAAGTTCCCCGTCGGTGGAAATGCGGCATGTGGCCGCGCTCGTCACCAGCCGCACACCGCCCTCGTCCGGGACGACCTCGACCTCTGGGGCAAGGAGGAAGGAAATCGCCGCTCCGGGAAGCGGTCGGTTGATCACATCGACGATCCGGATCGTGCCGCGTCTGGCCTCGATTTGCCGGCGATGACGCGGCCCGCCGTTTGAACCGACGAAACCGCTGTGCGCCACCGTCACTCCGAGCAAATCCGACTCCAACTCGACCGACCGCTCGTCCAGTCGGCAGCGCGCACCGAGACGGAACGCGCCAAAGAAATCGCCCTGGTCGGCTCGGGGTGCGGCCAGCGTGTTGTGATTCACGGCAGATCGCGACTCATCGCGTTCCTTCCCCGAAACATAGGTAGACACGCCCTGATCGACGATGATGCGCTGTCCAGCAACGCTCCACTCGAACGACCCCATGTCGCCATGGACGTGCGCGGGGAGCCCGGCGGGTTCAAGCGGACCGGCATCGATCAATAACAGGTCGTTCCCGTGCCGAACTCCAGCATAGCCAGCGACGGGCAGGTCGAATGAGGCGCGGGGTGAATAAGACCGCCCGGTAATTGCGCGCGCTGCCTCGAGCAAATCGCATGGGCTGCGGGCCATTGACAGACCCGAGTCGCCAAACAATGCAATTCCGCCGTCGGGATGGGTCAAGTCGGCAAGCACTTGCGCTGCCCGCCCGATCACCTCGTCGAGCGCGCCGTCGAACGGATCGCGGCGCAAGGCATGGCGAATCTCGAGCAAGTCGCCCAGCGCTTGGGCGTGATAGGAGCATGACCGCTCGAAATGCATTCCGTCGGGAAGGAATTGTGCAAGCTCGCGGCGCAGCAACTTCAACCCGAGCGTCCGCCAGCGCGGCACGTCGCGCCCGGTAAGCGCCGCCGATCCCCACAGCAGCGCGACGATGTTCTTGAGCAAATGATTACCACCAAGATCGGTCTCGAGATGAACCTCAAGAAAGCACAGTTGGCGCGCGCACGCGTTCGCCATCTCGCCGACCCATGCTGGATCGAGCCGCCCGCGCCGCACCGCCAGCTGCTGCAACCACACCACCACACGCAGTGACAGTGCATAGCTGTTCCACGCATCGTGGCGCGCGCCGGGCGCGAACGGCGGGTTAGCCGCGAGCCAATCGATCAGTGCCTGCCGAAACGCCGAGTCATCAACCCCCTCGACCCATTCGAAATAGTGAAGGTTCATCCGCCACAGCTGGTTCTTCGGACCTGCCCCGCCCAGATGCCAGTCGATTGCTTCCCTCGGACAGGTCTCGCTTCTGCCGATAAAGGTGAAGAACCAGTTTCCGGATTCATGGCGAGCCGAATTCGCGCGCTGTGCGAGCGGAGGCAGGGGCGCAACTTCGGCCAGCTTGGCCGACGCGCTGACCGGCGCCCAGCGAACCGCGCGCTCGACTTTGCCCCGCCCCGCCAGCAGCACCCGGCGCAGGATTTTCGCCGGCGGTATGTGTCGCGCAAAGGCGAACGATCGAGCCGCCCGCGTGCGCCAGGCGGCACCATCAGCCATTGCGCTGGAAATCGTCGATCACGCGCCGGGCCCAGTCGCGAGACCCGCCGCCGTCGACCATACCCCTGGCGCCGATCGCGACGTTGAGCGGCGTGGCGAAGCCGGACTTGGGACGGTTGACGATCTCGTCGGGGAGCGGGGGGGAGGGGACTCCCACAAGCGCTCGCTTTCCGCGCCGCGCCCCCAGCCACGGTGCGACCCGCGCCACCTTGCACAGCGTCGGCACGTCGACGAACGGCACGCGCAATTCCAGCGTGTGCGCCATGCTCGACCAGTCGGCGTCGCGCAGCAGCTGATTCTTCATGTAATTGCCCGATTCAAGCGCCATCATTGCTGCCAAGGTTGACGGCGGGAGCGGCTCGACCGTCTCGGTGACCCGTTCGACCGGTTGCAACGCCGCGAGCCCCGCCCGCATCACGTCAGCGTTCATGACGTCGCTCAGCCCTGACGGCATTAATAACGCGCGGCGGACGAAATAAGCGCCCGGCAGGGTTCCGCCATGGCGCAGCACGCCGCTCGCCTTGGGCTGGCGCGCATTTAACCGTTTCAACCCGTTCTTCAGCGCCCATTCGGCCACCGCCGCCGCGCCCGGAAGCTTCGCCGCCCATCGGACCCGGCGCTGCATGGCCGGAACGGTTTGAAAGGTGCTGTACCCCGCGAGCAGTTCGTCTGCGCCAAGCCCGCTCATCGCCACCTTGAGTCCGGCGCGGTGCGCCGCTCGGCTAGCGAACCAGCTGTTCACGCCGTCGATCGAAGGCTGGTCCATCGATTTAAGGATATGCTCCAGATTGTTCTCAATGTCGGCGCGCGACAGGCGGTCGACGATATGCTCGGCACCGTAGCGCTCGGCCACCCTCGCCGCGATCGGGACTTCGTCGAGCTGCGATCCGTCGAATTCCTCAAAGCCGATAGTGATCGCCCTGACCTTGCCCCTCCCGGCATTCGCCATCGCCCCGAGCAGCGCCCCCGAATCGATGCCCGCTGAAAGGAACAGTCCGACCTCGACGTCGGCAACAAGATGGGCGGCAACGCTATCGCGGATGGCCTCGGCGATTTGCGCCTCTGTTTCTTCGGCCGGTAGGATCGGGGCGTCCGACAGGATCGCTGCCAGCGACGAAAATCGCACTGGCTCGCCTATGGTTGTCCCGGTCGCGCGCTGCCAATGTCCCGCCGGCAGCGCCCGGATCGCCCGATAGAGGGTGAACGGCTCGGGGATCGATCCCCACAAATGAAATCCAGTCAATCCTGCCGGATCGGGTTCTGACGAGATCGCCGCAACTGATCGTAACGCCTTGACTTGACTTGCGAACCATAGCTGCCCTTCAGCTTGCGCAAGGTACAGCGGCTTGATCCCATAGGGATCGCGCGCGATCGTCAGACTGGCATCGCGCTCGTCGAATATGGCAAGTGCGAACATCCCGCGCAGCCGCGCAAATGCCGCCGGGCCATCGCGTTCGAACAGCGCGAGCACGACCTCAGTGTCACCTTGCGTGCAGAACTCGACGCCCTGCGCGACAAGCTCATCGCGAAGCGCGCGGTAATTATAGATCTCACCGTTGCACACGATCGTCAGTGGTCCGCGGCCAAGCGGCTGGTCCGACCGCGCGTCGACGTCGATGATCGCGAGCCGGCGATGGCCGAACATCGCGCGCCCGTCTGCGGACGTCCAAAGCCCGACTCCGTCGCGGCCGCGCGAAGCCATCTGATCGCGCACCTGGATTAGCGCGTTCCGGTCAGGCGCCCTGCTGCTCGCGCGCCAACCATAGACGCCGGCAATTCCGCACATGATTGATTCCTAACGATTCTCAGCGCGGGCCCTAACCGCTGCGGATGGAACAGGCCACAGCCGGACGTCATCGAACTCAGCCTCGACCTGCTGGGCGTTCGGAAGCGATCCGATCCCGATTCTCACGACCGGGCAGTCGGCCGGTACGTCGAAGGTGAAACTGCGACTGTTGAAACCCGAAGCGACAAGCTCGTCGGGAGGGCTTTGCGCGATTATCCGCGACGCGCAGGTCACCAGAAAACCCACGCTCGCGGCGGCGCTCTGTGGGCCGCGCATACGGTAGGAAATCGCATAGCGCCCCGGGCGCAACGCCGCGTAGCGGACGAGCGGCGACTGCGAACTCGTCCCGTCCGCGCTGATCACCATTACGCTCGTTCCCGCACGATCGAGCGACACCGCACTGCCGCCGACATCGCCGATGTACCAGTCGAATGGCGTATTATTGTCCCGGTAATCCGCATCGGATTTGTTGAACCCGCCATCATCCAGCAGCGACATCGGATCGGCGTGGCGCTGCCGCGCGAATGGCGCATCGAGCATCACCGCTTCATCGTAGCGCTTCAAATTCAGCAACGTCAGGATCGTGTCATGGACCTCGCCTCGGATCGGCGGTGACGGGCTCCGCTGAAGCGCGGCGAGAAACGGCAAGACACCGTCGAGTTCCTTCGCCGTCATGACTCGGCCGGGGCTGAGCAAAGCCCGGCGCCAAATGGGCAATAATTGCGTCCGCGCAACCAGCGCGCTGCGCAATGCTGGATCGGCCAGTCCTTGGCGGACGAGCGCACCGAACGGACCATAGCCGCTGTCCAGCCGAAGCAGTGCGTCGGCGCGCATCCCCGCAGTCGGGAGTTCATGATCGGCTAACGCCTGCCGCATTGCCCAATATTGCGTCGGCTGATCGCGCCAGCCCAGCCCCGCCGCCGCCCGCCAAGCCGCGCGTGACTCGCGCTGATGGCCAAGTCGTAATTCAGCGGCGGCGAGCGTCCGCACCCCTACCACCGCGAGCGGAGTTTCACTGATCGCCTGAAGCGCAATCGCGCGCGCCGCACCGGGCTGCCCCGCCGCGAGCATTGCCTCGGCGAGGTAAGCGCGCGCAGACCCGTCGCGAGTTGCGATGGCTGCCGCCAACCCCGGATTGGCGTCTCCCGCGGCAACTTCGGCAAGCCGCAGCCGAAGCGCTTGCGTGCTCATTGCCACGCTCAACAGGATCAGCGCGGCAGTGGACCAAGTCGCCCATCGGGGCCTTCGCGCCGCAGGCACGACCGCTGCGCCGGCGGCCTCGAGCGAAGGCGCGAACAGCAGAGCGAGCGCTACCCCGGCAACCGCCGCCAGCGTGTCCGTGCGTAACGGGTAGTCGATCGCGCTATGCAGCGCGAGCACTGCCAGCATAGCGAAGCCGCCGACCGCGCTCCACTTGCGTGACTCCGACCGCGACGATCGCAACACCATGATCGCGCGCCCGACGACCAGCGCCGTCCCCGCGACCAGCAGGACAAGTCCAGCGAAACCCATCTCGATCAGCCACTCGACATATTCATTATGCGCGTGGTTGAGATAAGCGGGCCCGAGCTGGTCGAGGTCCTCGATCAGCTTGTATTCCGCAACGAACGTGCCAGCGCCAGTGCCCATCGGCCAAGCCTGCCGCAGCAAAACGACGAGGTCGGGATAAAATTCGATTCGCGCGTCGCCGTGAAAGATCAGCCTCGCGCGAACCACTTCGATTGTCGACGACGGAATCATGAAGGCGACGATCGCCGCAATCACGCCCAGCGCGGCGAGCGGGAGCGCCCACCCCGGGATCGCCACCGAGCGACCCTTGCCGCTGGCCAGCGCAATCGCCGTCGACAGCGGCAGGATAATCACGAGGAAGCCGATGCCGGCCTTCGAAGCCGCCGCGACTACCATCATCGCCAGCAGCGGGAACAACAGCCACGCCGCATGGACCCGCCAGCGCCCGGCGCGCAGGCGAAATGGCGACCGTTCTTCGTCAAGCCGCAGCCACAGCCCAGACGCGAGCAGTCCGCATAGCAGAAACATCGCCTGGTGATTGCGATTGACGAACAGCCCGTCGGCGACCCCCACATCGGCCAGGCCGAACGGCGATGCCCACGACGGGAAGCCGAGTGCCAGTTGGAGCATTCCGAGAAGCGCGCTTGCGCCCGCCATCAATGCAATCGAACGAATCGCGAAGAGTCGACCGCGTGATCCGCTCGCCAAGGTCAAGAGGAACGCCACCAACGGGACCGACAACGACAGTGCGAATCGCGCCGTTGATGACGGATCGAGGGACAGCGGTTGCCAGCGATGTGCTTCCGGCAATAGTGCCGTCACGGCGTCGGTCGCCTCGCGGCCGGGTAGCGCAGGCCAGGGGAGGGGGACCAACTGGACAAAAAACGTCAGCTGCAACGCCCCGAACAGCAGCAAGACGCCCTTTGCTTCAATCGGAAGGAAGGGCGACTTTGCTTGCCTCGCCGCAAGAGCGATCAGCAGTCCCAGGCCTACGCTTTCGATCAGTCCGTTGCGGATTGGCCCTTGGATGTGACCACCGCCCAGCGCCACCGCCAGCACAAGAAAGCCGACAAGCAAAAGCGTCCAGCCCGATAAGGACTGAACGCTTGCTTTAGTTGTGCGACGGGGGCTGCGACCGGGTCGCACGTTCCGTAGCGTCTTGAACAGCTAGATTAGCGGCTGAAGCCAGTCCCGCGACCACGACCATTATGTCGTTCAAGGACGATCGCCAGGACGATCGCGGCAACGATCACGCCGATCGCCGGCCATGCCCAGCCACCGCCGCGATTGTCATCGTCGCGATCTTGCGCCACGACCGCGGTCGCTGCTGTCGGAACCGCTGCGGAAGGCCGCGTCGCGGCCGTCAGAGCCTGGACCGGCATGGCAACTACAAGCGCCGCAGCGACGCCCATCCGCAATTTGGTGAACACACTCATAAGATACTCCCATTCCTCTACTTGGCGCCTATCAAACTTGGTTGAAGGTCACAAATGTTTTATTCCATCGGTTCAACCCCGTAGCGGGGATTTGGTTGCACAATTGTCTAACGCGTGCAGATTGCACAATTTGACAATTTACCAAAGAAAACCAATTGTTTAAAGCCGTTTATAAGAAAGCTGTACATGTTCGGTCTGTTCAAACGGCAACAAAAAACTGCGTCGGCGTCGCGGGTAGTCCCCGACCTTACGCGTATTTATGCCGTCGGTGATGTCCACGGATGCCTCGCCCAACTCGATCGACTGCTCGACCTGATAAGGGTGGATAATGCCACATTTTCGGGAAATACCAGGTTTGTTTTTCTCGGCGACTTGGTTGACCGGGGTCCCGACAGCGCCGGCGTTATCGACCGTGTGATGAATTTGTCACTTGGCCAGAAAAGATGCGATACGCTGATGGGCAATCACGAGGAAGCAATGCTCGCCTCGTTTGACGGCACTGCCGATCCGCGCGGCTGGCTTAGCTACGGCGGGAGTCAAACCCTCGAAAGCTATGGCATTGCCCGCGCCGAACAATTCGCCTCGGGCTTCGATCTCGCGCGCCGAATGGTCGAAGCGATCCCGTCCGACCACATCACCTTTCTCCGCGGTTTGCCGGATCACCTGGTGATCGGCGATTACCTGTTCGTCCACGCCGGCATTCGCCCCGGCGTGCCGATTGAACTTCAGGAGGCCGCCGACCTGCGCTGGATCCGGGGCGGGTTCCTCGACAGCGAAGTCGATCACCAGCGCATCGTTGTTCACGGCCACACCATCAGCCCCGAACCCGAGCAGCGCGCCAACCGCATCGGCATCGACACCGGCTGCTATGCGGGCGGCCCGCTGACCGCGCTGGTGCTCGAGGGAGCCACGCAGCGCTTCCTTCAGACAACCCCGGCCTGACTTGCGAACCGTTCGCGCAACGACGCCATCGACCTTTCGTCGGTCAGGTCGAGCTGGAGCGGCGTCACCGCGATATAGTCCGCAGCGATCGCCTCAAGGTCGGTGTCGTGCCCAGGCGTCTCCCGCGCCGGCCCAAGTCCGAACCAATAGTAGGAAAAGCCGCGCGGGTCGGTTCGCTTGACCACTTCAGCGCGCCCGTAATCCCTGCGGCCCTGGCGGCATACTCGGATGCCCTTGACCGCCGACGCCTCGCACGCTGGAAAGTTGACGTTGACCAGCGTCCCGGGCGCCATCGCCATTCCGATCAGCGGGGCCAGCACGCGTCCCGCCCAGTCGCGCGCCGCGTCGAACGGTACCGTCCCGCCCATTCCCTGGCGGGCATAGGCCTGGCTCAGCGCGATCGCCGGAATCCCCGCGAGCGCCCCCTCCATCGCCGCCGACACCGTTCCCGAATAGGTCACGTCCTCGGCCAGATTAGCCCCGCGATTGATCCCGGAAAGAATAAGGTCGGGCCGCGCCTCCGTCATTAACTCGCCGAGCGCCATCATCACCGCGTCGGTCGGTGTCCCGGTTACCGCGAAATGCCGCTCGCCATGCTTGCGCAACCTGAGCGGCCGCGTCAGCGTCAGCGAATGGCCCGCGCCCGACTGCTCGTCGGCAGGTGCCACGATCCACACGTCATCGGACAAGGTCCGGGCAATCTCGGCGAGCAGCGCCAGCCCGGGCGCCGCGACTCCGTCGTCATTGGTGAGCAGAATGCGCATTTGCGGCTCTTGGCCGTCCGGCCTGCACTTCGCAATCGGTTGCAGCTGCGACTAATCGGCAACATTACCCCTTATTCGTCCACAAGTATCAACGCGGTTCGTTCGTCAGCGCTTGTTAAGCTAGCACAGGTTAATTATAGGCCAAGCCGGGGACCACCGGCCTTCGAGCTAACGCTCGATAAAGTCAGTGTTTTCACCTCCGGACGCGCGGGTTGGCCCGACGTCTTGGGGGTGGCGATGAGTGGGGAGAGACAGCATGGCGACCGCGCTCGTAAATCTTTACGAATCCGGCCCTGACCGGTTCGATATCCTGATACTCGACGACGATTATCGACCGTCGACCGGCGAAGAGTTCATGAACCCTCAGCATAAGGCCTATTTCCTGCGCAAGCTTCGCGCATGGAAAGATGCGACCATCGAGGAGAGCCGCGCGACCATGGCGCAGCTTCAGGTCGACTCGCTGCGCGAACCCGATCTTGCCGACCGCGCCTCGTCGGAAACCGACTGGGCAATCGAGCTCCGCACGCGCGACCGCCAGCGCAAGCTCATCGGCAAGATAGACAGCGCGATCCGCCGCCTGTTCGATGACGAATTCGGCTATTGCGAAGTCAGTGGCGAGCCGATCAGCCTCGCCCGCCTCGAAGCCCGCCCGATCGCGACGATGACCCTCGAGGCGCAGGAAAAGCACGAACGGATCGAGCGCGTCAGCCGCGACGACTGACGTTCTTCACGGATAGGCCGGTGCAGATCGGCGCCGCTCTCTACAAAACCTATATCCCGA
>JANXUU010000143.1 GCA_025356055.1 Sphingomonas sp.
GATCGCCAAGCTCGGCCTTCGCAAGTAACAATCAGGGGGCGTCGTTTGCGCAGTGCCTGATTTACGTTTTCAGCAGTCGCGCACAGCGCGCCTCCTGCCAACGATCAGTCTCTGGGCGGCGCCCTTTTCGTATCGGGAAACCGGCAATTCGGCTGGCGTCCCTGGGGCATTTTTTCAGGCCCCGACCGATGGTGGACCGGCTGTCCCACCACGACGTCCCGGCCGCATCTGGCGTCCGGGTGAAGGAAACAACATGTTCAATATCAAGACTGTGGAAATCGATCTCGGCGGCAAGACGCTGAAGCTCGAAACCGGGCGCGTTGCCCGCCAGGCCGATGGCGCCGTGATGGCGACCCTCGGCGAAACCGTGGTGCTGTGCGCCGTTACCGCCGCCAAGTCGGTCAAGCCGGGGCAGGACTTCTTCCCGCTGACCGTCCACTACCAGGAGAAATTCTCGGCCGCCGGGCGCATCCCGGGCGGCTTCTTCAAGCGCGAGCGCGGCGCGACTGAAAAGGAAACGCTGACCAGCCGCCTGATCGATCGCCCGATCCGCCCGCTGTTCCCCGAAGGCTTCTACAATGAAGTCCTCGTCATCGCGCAGGTGCTCTCCTACGACGGCGAGAACGAGCCCGACATCCTCGCGCTGATCGCCGCCTCTGCCGCGCTCACCCTCTCGGGCGTGCCCTTCATGGGCCCGATCGGCGGCGCGCGCGTCAGCTATGAAAATGGCGAATATATCCTCAATCCGTCGCCTGAGCAGATCAAGTCGGGCGACCTCGACCTCGTCGTCGCCGGAACGATGGGCGCCGTAATGATGGTCGAATCCGAAGCCAAGGAGCTTTCGGAAGAGGTCATGCTCGGCGCGGTGATGTTCGCGCAAGCCGCTTCGAAGAAGGTCTGCGAAGGGATCATCCAGCTCGCCGAGAAGGCCGCCAAGGATCCGTGGGACCTCGCCACCAGCGACGCCAAGACCGCCGCCAAGGCCAAGCTCAAGACCGTCGTCGGCAAGGACATCGAAGCCGCCTATAAGCTGACCGACAAGGGTGAGCGCTCCAAGGCCCTTTCCATCGTCCGCGACAAGGCCAAGACCGCCTTCGCCGACGCCACCCCGCAGGAACAGATGTCCGCATCGAAGGCGGTCAAGTCGCTCGAGGCCGACATCGTCCGCACCGCGATCCTCAAGGAAGGCCGCCGCATCGACGGCCGCGACACCAAGACCGTTCGCCCGATCGAGGCGATGGTCGGTTTCCTGCCGCGCACCCATGGCTCGGCGCTGTTTACCCGCGGCGAAACGCAGGCGATCTGCACCACCACGCTCGGCACGAAGGACAGCGAGCAGATGATCGACGGGCTCGACGGCCTGTCCTACTCGCGCTTCATGCTCCACTATAACTTCCCGCCGTACTCGGTCGGTGAAGTCGGCCGCTTCGGCGCGCCGGGCCGCCGCGAAATCGGCCACGGCAAGCTGGCGTGGCGCGCGCTTCACCCGATGCTGCCGTCGAACGAGGACTTTCCCTACACGATCCGCGTCCTGTCGGACATCACCGAGAGCAATGGCTCCTCGTCGATGGCGACGGTGTGCGGCGGTTCGCTGTCGATGATGGACGCGGGTGTTCCGCTGATCCGTCCGGTCGCGGGCATCGCCATGGGCCTGATCCTCGAAGGCAAGGACTTTGCCGTCATCAGCGACATCCTTGGCGACGAGGATCACCTTGGCGACATGGACTTCAAGGTCGCTGGCACCAGCGAGGGCATCACCTCGCTGCAGATGGACATCAAGGTCGCCGGGATCACCGAGGAGATCATGAAGGTCGCCCTCGCCCAGGCGAAGGAAGGCCGTGCGCACATCCTCGGCGAAATGGCCAAGGCACTCGATCACGAGCGGTCGGAACTGTCGGCCCACGCGCCGCGCATCGAGACGATGTCGGTACCTAAGGACAAGATCCGCGAGATCATCGGCACCGGCGGCAAGGTTATCCGCGAAATCGTCGCGACGACGGGCGCCAAGGTCGACATCGACGACGAGGGCGTGATCAAGATCAGCTCGTCCGACGTCGCCCAGATCGAGGCCGCTCGTGCCTGGATCCACGGCATCGTCGCCGAGCCGGAGATCGGCACGATCTACACCGGCAAGGTCGCCAACATCGTCGATTTCGGTGCGTTCGTGACCTTCATGCCGGGCAAGGACGGGCTCGTCCACGTGTCCGAAATCCGCAACGAGCGGATCGAGAACGTCCGCGACGTGCTGAGCGAAGGCCAGGACGTGAAGGTCAAGCTGCTCGAGGTCGACCAGCGCGGCAAGGTCCGCCTGTCGATGCGCGTCGTCGACCAGGAAACCGGCGCAGAGCTGGAGGACACGCGCCCTCCCCGTGAAGCACGCGAGGGCGGCGATCGTCCCCGCGGCGACCGTCCCGACCGCGGCCCGCGCCGTGATGGCGGCGGCGGTCGTGGCGGCGAAGGTCGTGGTCCGGGCGGTGGCGGCGGTGATCGCGGCCCGCGCCGTGACGGCGGCGACCGTGGCCCCCGCGGCGAAGGTGGCGGTGGCCGTGGCGGCGACCGCGGCCCGCGCCGTGAAGGTGGCAACTCGGACAGTGGCCCAGCCCCCGAGTTCGCTCCTGCCTTCCTGACCGGCGGCAGCGACAGCGACTAAGCTCTTAGCCGAGTGTGCGACAAGAAAAGGTCCCGCAGCAATGCGGGGCCTTTTTCCGTTTCGGCAGCCCATCAACGGCGCAGGCGATAGACCAGGCGAAGTCGATGTTTTCCTGTCCTCAAGGCTAGCACGCGGTCGTAATGCAGCGCCAGTTCCGCAAGGACGATGCCATAAGTTTCATGATTGCCCCGTTCGAATGGCGGATCGTCGAGGACGACTGCGGTCGGCCGAGTAGCCATGATGCGGCGAACTTCGGTTGACGGATCGACCCCGAGCGCGGCGACGCTCGCCTCGTTTGCCATGTTGAGGTGCCCTGGGAAGACATAGCGCGACGGCAGGCACGAATTCGTCAGCCGATAAAGCGCCGGGTATCCGTCATAGACATAAAGACAGCCCCTTCCGGGGTTTGCGGCTTGCGCGATCCGGGCGGCCTGCTCGGCGCCCCCCTTCAACGTGTGAAGCTTGTAAAGCACGACCTGTGACGCAAGCGCCGCCACGGCCAAAGCGCCCCATACAAGGCGTCGTGTCCACCCTGGCTGACCGAACCGCGGCGCGGCTGCAATGAGCGCCGGGACAAGCACCGGCATGGCATAATGCGGGCTGGGGAAGCTGCGCATGACGAGCATTCCGGCAATGGCTGCGAGCAGCCAGTGGCGCACGAAGCGGCGACTAGCGGCAACGCCGGGATCGGCGCACGCCGGGACGAATGCAGCGCAAAGCAGGATCGGAGACAGCATGCCGACGATCTGAAGAAGGCCGATGGCACTGGTCTGCCACGGATCGCCGAGCTTGCCCCACATCGACACGAAATTGGCGAACAGGAATGCGTCGCCATACCCCATGGCGGCATAAGTCAGCCACGCCGCCAGCGTCGGGGCCAGCGCCGCGAGCACCCAGGCTGCGGCGAGGCCCGCGAGTTGGGCAATGCCGCGCCCCTCACGCCACGCCACGCCGAGCATTGCAACACCGAAAAAGATGCCTTCGAAAAGCGCCGTATATTTGATCTGCATCGCGACGCCGATGAGCAGCATCGGTATCAGACCCGTAAGGAGCGTCACGCCGCGCTTCTCGACCACCCGCGCGGTCGCAATGGCCGCGAGAAGCACGGGCAGGTTGAAAAACACCGGCGCCTGGCCCGCCTCCCCTTCGAGAAAGTCGAGCCACAGCAGATATCCGATCGCGGCGACGACCGCCCCCGTCCGTCCCGTTACTCGCTCGGCGAACCGCCAGATCAGCAACGCCGTAGCGAACGCGAAGCCCCCTGCGACCAACTGATACTGCACCGTCCCCTCGCCCCCCAGCATCCGGATGAAGGCATAGATCAGGAACAATCCGACCGGCTTGCGATCGAAGATGTCGACGAACGGCACCGCTCCATGGAGCATGCGATCGCCGACGAGCAGATAGAATTGCTCGTCGTAGCCGATCACCGGATTGCCGAACGTCTGCCCGCGAGCGGCGACGGCCACGAGCAATAGCAACGCCGGGATGGTGAGCCGGTTAAGGAGCGGGGCGCGACCCGGTACGGTCAGTCCGCCCGCCGTCCACGCAATCACGCCACTTCCCGGTCGCCGTCGGAAAGGCCTCCTGCGAGACTTATTGATTGAAGCTGGGCGGGTCGGTTAGCGCTGCGCCGCACGAGCGTCAGGCGAGTGCGGCCGGGGACAACGCTAGCGACCTTGGCGAACGCCTCCAGATAGGCGTCGGCGCCCACCTCGATCGTGAAGCTCGCCGCATCGAAATCTTGCTCGGGCCGCTCGGCGGTAAATTGGCGCGCACCGCGGATCGCCGCGGCGAACGCAGCAACCGTCTGTCCCTCGACCAGCCGGGCTGATGCCCAATCCTTGAGCAGCCCCCGCACCCCGTCACCACAATCGGTCGCGACGATCGGCATCCCGCACGCTATCCCTTCGACCAACGCGGCGGGAATACCTTCGTAAACGGACGACAATAGCAGGATGTCATGATCGAGCAGCGCTTCGGCCGACTGCGAGACATGTCCGGCGAAGTGGATTTGCCCGGCAAGTCCCAACGCAGCTGCCCGGGCGGTGAGCGCCGCCCGTTCGGGTCCATCACCAAAGATCGTCAGGCAATCTTCCGAAGCCGCCGCCGCAGCGAACGCGTCGAGCATCAACGGATAATTCTTCTGGCGGACCAGCCGTCCCATGGCCACGAACCGCCGCCCCGCTATGCCGTCGTTGCGCGGCCGCCAGCGCCGAAGCAGCGATAGCTGCGCCGTGGTCAGCGCCGGATCGGGAATGACGGTCAATTCGACCTGACCGATCGCCGCTTCGACGTCGCCGCGCATCGACGGATGCATTACGACCCAGCCATCGATCAGGCGCGCCTGGAGCCACGCCCAGCGGGCGTACCAGAACCGCGCCCACGGCGAGAGACCGGGCAGGATCAGGTCGTTGCTGATCTTGGCGATAATCGGCGGGCAGCTCCTACCCAGCATCATCTTCATCAGCACGGCGACCACCGAATAGGTGTTGCCGGCGCAAAACAGCAGGTCGGGCCTCACGCGGCGAATTTCCGCCGGTAGCTTGAAGATCATCCACAAGGTCTCGAGCCGCTCACTCCAGCTACCGGGATGAGCAACCGCAAAATCGAGCCCGGCGGCGAGCTCATCCCGCAGCAGGCCCTGGTCGCGGCCGATAAATAGCGGAGCTTCGACCCCAACTTCCCGCCATCTGCGCACGAGCCGAAGCGCCACCCGCTCGACTCCGCCCGGCTCGAAGCTGTGAAGGAAGGTCAGGACGCGCAAGGTCGGCCCCATCGGTAAACCGGGCACTGGCGATCTGCACGTTTCTGCTCGGCCATAAATGTCCTTGGCGGTCGATCGCTTTCGCTTCGTAGCGGGCATCTGCGGCAATTTGAATTGATTATCTGCGCCTAGGAGTCGTTCACCCCCGCCCGACGCCGAGCAGCGCCGCCACCCGCGCCTTGAACGCCGCGAGGCTCGGGCCGTCGATCGCCGAATGGCTGATGAAGCGCACCGACATCGGATTGATCGCCTGCCCGCCGCGCATCACCTCATAATGAAGGTGCGGGCCGGTCGAAAGGCCGCTGCTGCCCGAATAGCCGATCAACTGGCCCTGCCGTACCGCCGACCCCGGCGCGACGACCATGCGGCTCATGTGGCTGTAGCTGGTCTCGATCCCCCCGGCATGGGCGAGGCGGACCTGTTCGCCATAGCCCCCCGACCATCCCGCGCGCTCGACCGATCCGTCGGCAGCGGCGACGATCGGGGTGCCGAAATGCGCGCCAAAATCGATCCCCTTGTGCATCCGCATGAAGTGCAAGATGGGGTGCCAGCGCTCGCCGAAGCCCGAGGTGATCGGCGCCGATACGGGCCAGATCATCCCGCTGACCGAGCGGCCGGTGCCCGCGCCGTCGTACCACTGGCTGCTCCCGCCGACGGTCCATTTGACAAGCTGGATGTTCGAGCCGCTCGCCCGGTCGAGCCCTGCGTAAAGCAGTGCCCCCGCCTCGCTCTCTCCGGTCGCGGCGCGGCGGTGGGCGATGACAAGATCGAACCGATCATTGGGGGCAATGTCGCTGCCGAGGTCTAGCTGTCCGGAGAGCGCCTTGAGGTAATCCCGTGCCGCATCAGGCGCGACCCCGGCCGCACGAAGCGACCAGTAAAGCCCGTCGCCAACCCGGCCCCTGATCCGCAACGGACTCTCATCGACCGCGATCGCCTGCCGTTCCAACTTGAGCCCGGCCGGGGACGCGACCACCGCAACCTCGGCATCGAGTCCGGCCCGAAGTGCCACGCGCTCGACGCTTCGCACCCCGCCATCCTTGTGCCCGAGCGTGATCGACACGCTCGTCCCGGCCGCGACCGGCGTCCCCGCAAGCAGCGCCTGGACCTGCCCGGCATCGCCATAGCGCGCGCCGATCCGCACCAGCATCCGCCCGATATTTTCCCCCGGTCCGACCCGCGCGAACAGTTCGACGCGAGGGCGCTCGGGTGCACTTGCCAGCGTCTCGACCGCGCTGGTTGGCGCCATCGCCATGCCGGCATTGCTACCCTCGACTAACGGGCCGACCCCGGCGGCGACGAACTGGGCCTCCTCGGCCTCGCCGACCGGCGCGGGATGACCCCCCGGCAACGGCTCGAACGGCGGCGCGAGCAACGCTGTCGCCACCGTCAGTGCGGTCAGCGTCCCGAACCCACGCCACCATCGCAGCGAGAAAACGTCCTCGGACAGGTCGATCGCCAGCTCGATCTTGCGAAACCGCCGCCTGCGCGATCCGAACGCCGACGCCGCGGCGGCGGGCAAATGGCGAGCGAACACCGGGCGTGGCCCATGATCCCCCCAATCGCTTCGTGCCAGCACCGACCGCTCCCGTAAGTGAGGCCCCGTCCTGCGCGCATATGGTTAATGTCACTTTAAAGCGCGACCGACGGCGCCGATCCTGCTTGCAATGCCGCGCGCACGTGCCACATTCGATGGCATGACCGTGCGTGACGACGGGATTGTAAGGGCTATCCTCGGGCCCACCAACACGGGCAAGACCCACCTCGCCATCGAGCGGATGTGCGCGCATTCGAGCGGAGTGATCGGCTTCCCGCTGCGGTTGCTCGCACGCGAGGTTTACGACCGCGTCGTCGCGCTCAAGGGAGCCAATTCGGTCGCGCTGCTGACTGGCGAGGAACGCATTGTTCCCACCGCCGCGCGCTACTGGCTATGCACTGCCGAATCGATGCCCGTCGGCTCGGCGGAAGGCGGGCAGGACTTCGCCTTCGCCGCGATCGACGAGGCGCAACTTGGCATCGACCCCGAGCGCGGCCATGTCTTTACCGACCGCATGCTCCGCGCGAGAGGCCGCGAGGAGACGCTGATCCTCGGCTCGGAAAGCCTCAAGCCACTCGTCCGCAAGCTCCTCCCTCGCGCGGAAATCATCACCCGCCCGCGCTTCTCGACGCTGCGTTATGCCGGATCGACCAAGCTCACCCGCCTGCCCCCGCGCTCGGCGATCGTCGCCTTCTCGGCCGAGCAGGTCTACGGCCTCGCCGAGATGCTTCGCCGGTTCAAGGGTGGGGCGGCGGTCGTCATGGGCTCGCTGTCCCCCGCCACCCGCAACGCCCAGGTGGCGATGTTCCAGCGAGGCGAGGTCGATTATCTTGTCGCCACCGACGCGATCGGCATGGGCCTCAACATGGACGTCACCCACGTCGCCTTCGCCGGTCTCGAAAAGTTCGACGGGCGGCGCGACCGGCGCCTCACGATCGCCGAAATGGCACAGATCGCCGGGCGCGCAGGACGCCACCAGAAGGACGGCAGCTTTGGCACGCTTGGCCTCGGCGGAGAGGCCGGCGCGGCGTTCAGCGAGGTCGAAATCGAGGCGATCGAGGAGCATCGCTTCCGCGCCCTCGACGCGCTCTACTGGCGCAATCCCGAGCTCGACTTCACCGACGTCCGCTCGCTGATCGCCAGCCTCGAGACCCCGAGCGGCGATCCGCTGCTCCGCTCGGCGCCGGTCGCGCTCGACCTCACCGTGCTGAAATCGATCGCCGAGGACCCCGCCATCGTCGTTCGCAAGGGACGCCAGGCACGCGCATTGTGGGCGGCGTGCGGGCTGCCCGATTTCCGCAAGGTCGGGGCAATGCACCACGGGCGCATGGTTCGCCGCATCTATTCCTATGTCGGCGAGGGGGGGCACATTCCACACGAATGGTTCGCCGCCGAAGTGACCCGGCTCGACAATGTCGCGGGCGATATCGAAGCGATTGCCGACCGCCTCGCCGGGGTCCGCAGCTGGGCCTATATCGCCCAGCGCGCCGACTGGTTGAAGGACCCGGCAAAATGGGCCGAACGCACCAAATCAGTCGAGGCGCGGCTAAGCGATGCGCTCCACGCCGCGCTGACCCAGCGCTTCGTCGATCGCCGCACCGCCGTGCTGGTCCGCGATATCGGCGCGCGGGGGGCTGACGCACTGCCCGTGACAGTCGCCGCCGATGGCGAGGTCAGCGTCGGGTCCGAGCCGATCGGCCATCTGGCGGGGTTCAACTTCACCGTCGACCCGACCGCGCGGCTGGCCGACAAGCGCCTGCTCCTCGCCGCTGCCGAACGCCGCCTCGGCGACGAGCTCGATCGCCGCGCAAAATTGCTATGCGATGCTGAGGACTCGGCCTTCGCGCTGACCGCCGAGAGCGGCGGTGCAATTGGTATTGCGCACGATGGACACCTCCTCGCCCGCCTTGCCCCCGGTCGCACCTTGCTCGAGCCTGCCGTCCGCACCGTCCGCCCGCTCGACCGACTTTCTGCGCCGCGCCGCGCCGCGCTCCGCTCGCGCCTCGAGGCATGGCTCGAACGCGCCATCGCCGCCCAGCTCGCCCCGCTCAAGGCGCTCGCGCAGACCGCCTCCGACAAGGCCGCGACCCCCGGAGTCCGTGCCGTCGCCGCGATGCTCGCCGACGCCGGCGGAGTCATGCCGCGCAAATCCCTCACCGCCGCGATTGGCGCGCTCGACAAGACCGACCGCCATTCGCTCCATCGGCTGAAGATACGTCTTGGCGCGCTCGACGTGTTCGTGCCGACGCTGCTCAAGCCCGGCGCGCAGCACTGGCGAGCCGCCCTGGTCGCGGTCAGAACCGCCCAGCCGATGCCCCGCCTTGCCGCGCCCGGCGCCGCCACCCTCGACGGCAGCGCCGACCCGCGAGGCGCAACGCTCGCCTACCGCCGCTTCGGCGCGACCTGGCTACGCATCGACCTCGCCGACCGCATCGCGTCCCATGCGCATTCCGCGCGGGCAGCGGGGAAGCCCGAGCCGATCGACCCCGCGCTGATCACCTCGCTCGGGCTCGACGCCGACGGCCTTCGCAAGCTGATGGCCGAAGTCGGCTTCGTTCCTGTTTCTGGCCAGGCGGGCCCCAACTGGCGCTGGCGCGGTCGCCGGCCAGACCGCACGCCCATCGCCCCGCCGCGCCCCGGCAACGCCTTCGCCGCGCTCGCCGGGCTTAAGGCCCCGAAGCGCTAGGTGCGGATCGATCGCTACCTCCACTGCATCCGACTGGTGAAAAGCCGGACGCTTGCCCAGGCGATCATCGGGCAAGGCATGACCCGCATCGACGGCAGGCGCGTCGCCAAGCCGAGCGAGCCCATCCGGATAGGGAGCATCATCGCGCTTCCCCTGCACGATCAGGTGCGGGTATTACGCGTGCTGGCGCTGCCCGACCGCCGCGGTCCCGCGGCTGCGGCACGCTGCGCATATGAGGAGATTGACGCCGGAGCGCAGCCCTCTTAGCGACTGACCGACCACAGGAGCCTGCACCCCATGACCTACGTCGTCACCGACGCCTGCATCCGCTGCAAATATATGGACTGCGTCGAGGTGTGCCCGGTCGACTGCTTCTACGAAGGCGACAATATGCTCGTCATCAACCCCAACGAATGCATCGACTGCGGCGTATGCGAGCCCGAGTGCCCGGCCGAGGCGATCCTGCCCGATACCGAGAGCGGGCAGGAGAAATGGCTCGAACTCAACGCGAGCTATTCGGCGGAGTGGCCCAACATTACGCGCAAGCGCGAAAGCCCCGCCGACGCCGACGAGCATAAGGGCGAAGAAGGCAAGTTCGACAAATATTTCAGCACCGAGCCAGGCCAGGGCGACTGATCGTCCCGTTGCGCTAACGGAACAACGCCGCGCGCCACGCGTCACGAATGCGAAAAGTATTTCAAGGACGTCGCGATGTTCCGTACCCTTTCGTTAGCCGCGTTGGCGGCAGTTACTACGCCAGCTTTCGGACAAAACACCGATCCCGCTCCGGCGCCAGTCCCGACGAGCACGCTGCCCGACCCCAACGACCAGTCGGACCAACTGATGATCGGGTTCGGCGGCGCCCTCCTGCCCGACTATGTCGGCTCGAACGATTATCGCCTGGTCCCCGCCGCGGTCGCAGTGGGCCGAGTTCACGGCATCAGCTTTTCGACTCGCGGCACCGAGCTCGACGTAAATTTGATCTCCCGTGGGCGGAGCAAGCTCTCGATCGACGCCGGGCCGATCGTTGCGCTTGGGTTCAACCGCACCGGCAAGATCAAGGACCCGGACGTGGCGCTACTGCCGAAGCGCAAGACGGCAATCGAGCTGGGCGGATTTGTCGGTGCCTCGCTCCACGGCCTCACCAACCCCTATGATTCGCTCGGCGCCAAGGTGGCGGTGACCCATGACATCGCCCGCGCCCACCGCTCGACGATCGTCAGTCCGTCGGTCGATTTCTCGACTCCACTGTCGCGCTCGACCTTCGTCGGCCTCTCCACCGGGCTCGAGTTCGTGTCGAGCCGCTACGCCCAATACTATTTCGGCGTGACTCCGACCGAAACATCGCTGAGCGGCCTGCCCACCTTCGCGCCGAAGGGGGGGCTCAAGGACTGGAAGCTAAATCTGCTCGCGGTCCAGTCGCTCAACGGCAATCTGCTCCACGGGCTGTCGATTGGCGCCACGCTCAGCTATTCGCGCCTCCAGGGCGACTTCAAGCGCTCGCCGCTCGTTGCCCAGCGCGGCACGGCCGGCCAGTGGCTCGCGGCGCTAGGTCTCGGCTACAGCTTCTAGTCGCGGTCCGGGGCGCCCATCGGCAAGCAGGCGCGTGTTGGTCGGGCTTCGTCAACCGCGCGCATTCCCCGACGACTAGGTGGCGCGAATAAAGAAGGCGCAGATCAAGATTGCCGGAGGTACGCTCGACCGGGGCGGCTTCAATCTGTTGCCTCCCACCCCGCGACCCTCGCCACCGCGGTCTATGGAGGTCAGCCGCTCGACTTTCTCGGCGTCACCGGCGACTGCGCCCTTCCTGAAAAATCATGACCTTGTTCATCCTCCCGCCAAAAGTCGCCGCCGATGGTTGAGAGCGCGCCTTCAACGCCCTAAAGACCGTCCCCATGACCGACCTCCCCAACATCGCCGCCGACAGCCGCTCGGACACCATCCTCGCTACCCCCGACCGAATGGTGAAGGTGCGCGAGGCATTCGGCATCGACAGCGACATGGAGGTGCCCGCCTTCTCGGAAGCCGACGAGCGCGTCCCCGACCTCGACCCCGCTTATGTGTTCGACCCCGACACCACGCTCGCCATCTGCGCCGGATTTGCGCGCAACCGCCGGGTGATGATCCAGGGCTATCACGGCACCGGCAAGTCGACTCACATCGAACAGGTCGCCGCGCACTTCAACTGGCCGACGATCCGGATCAACCTGGACGCGCACATCAGCCGCATCGACTTGATCGGGCGCGACGCGATCGTGCTTCGCGACGGACAGCAGGTCACCGAGTTCCGCGAGGGCCTGCTGCCGTGGGCGCTCCAGCACCCCGTCGCGCTGGTGTTCGATGAATATGACGCCGGCCGGCCCGACGTGATGTTCGTCATCCAGCGCGTGCTGGAGGTCGAAGGCAAGCTGACCCTGCTCGACCAGAACCGCGTTATCCGCCCCAATCCCTGGTTCCGCCTGTTCGCGACCACCAACACCATTGGACTCGGCGACACCACCGGCCTCTATCATGGCACGCAGGCGATCAACCAGGGCCAGATGGACCGCTGGAACATTGTCGCGACGCTGAACTACCTCCCTGCCGCAACCGAGGCGCAGATCGTACTCGCGAAATCTGGGGAGTATGACACGCCCGGTGGCAAGGCCGAGGTCGAGCGCATGGTCAAGGTCGCGGGCCTCACTCGCAACGGCTTCATGGCGGGCGACATCTCGACCGTGATGAGCCCGCGCACGGTGATCAGCTGGGCGCAGAACGCGATGATCTTCGGCGACGTCGGCTTCGCCTTCCGTTTGAGCTTTCTCAACAAGTGCGACGAAAGCGAACGCCCGCTGATTGCCGAATATTACCAGCGCGTGTTCGGCAAGGACCTGCCCGAAAGCGTCGTTGGCAAGGCGTGACCGCCGCCGACCCCCTTGACCGATTTCGCCGCGTGCTGGCCGGGGCCGCTCGTGCCATCGCGCAGGACGCTGAGGCGGAGGTCGCATTCGGACAGGACGGTTCGCCGGGCCCGATCGGCAAGGTGGCGCGGGTGCCGTCGCCGGGGCCATCGCTTGAACCACGCCTGGTCGCGGAGGCGCGGGGGGCGGCCGATGCGATGGCGCTTCGGCTGCGACATTCCGATGCCGCGCTTCATCTCGCTCGCTCGCCCCACCAGAACGAAGCGCGCGCGGTGTTCGATGCACTTGAAGGCGCGCGGGTTGAAGCGCTCGGGGCGCGCGCCATGGCGGGCGTGCGCGGCAATCTCGCCGACCTCGCCGAGGCGCGGGTGCGGGGCGATGCGATTACCCGCGCCCGAACTGCCGAGGAAGTCCCGCTCGCCACCGCGATCGGCCTTCTCGCCCGCCAGCGCCTGACCGGCGCATTGCCCCCCGAGGCGGCGCGGGCAGGGCTCAAGCTCGTTGCGCCGTGGATCGAGGACAAGGGAGCGGCCGAGCTCGACGCGCTGGCTTTGACGATCGACGACCAGGCCGCCTTCGCGACGCTGGCCCGACATCTGCTCGAGGATCTCGACCTCGCCGAGCCCGAGGAGCCATCGGACGAGACCCCGGACGAGGATGGCGATGACGAACAGGGCGAGGAGGACGGTGCGGATGAGCCCGACGACGCTGGCGACGAGGGCGGCGAGGCGGGCGGCGAGGTCGAAATGCGCGGCGAATCCGACGATAGCGACGGAGACGAAGACGGCGCCCCCGACCTCGAGGACGACGGCAATGAATCAACCTCGGGCGACGAGGGAGACGAGCAGGCCCAACCGCGTCCCGGCCGGCGCAACTGGGACGATGCGCCGGCGACCGACTATCACGCCTACACCGAGCGGTTCGACGAACAGGTCACCGCTGCCGACCTGTGCGATTCCGACGAGCTGGCGCGGTTGCGCGCTACGCTCGACTTGCAGATGGCGGCGTTCCAGGGCGTCGTCACTCGCCTCGCCAACCGCCTTCAGCGCCGCCTCATGGCGCAGCAGGCGCGTAGTTGGGACTTCGACCAGGAAGAGGGCATGCTCGACGCCGCGCGTCTTGCCCGCGTCATCGTCCAGCCCGGTCACGCGCTCAGCTACAAGATCGAGCGCGAGACCGAATTTCGCGACACCGTCGTCAGCCTGCTGATCGACAATAGCGGATCGATGCGCGGGCGACCGATCTCAATCGCCGCAATGAGCGCCGATATCCTCGCGCGCACGCTCGAACGCTGCGGCGTTGCGACCGAAATCCTCGGGTTCACGACCCGCGCGTGGAAGGGCGGACAAAGTCGCGAAGCCTGGCTCGCCGAAGGCCGCCCCCCCACGCCGGGCCGCCTCAACGATCTTCGCCACATCCTCTACAAGCGCGCTGACGAACCCTATCGCCACGCCCGCGGCAACCTCGGGCTGATGATGCGCGAGGGGCTGCTCAAGGAGAATATCGACGGTGAGGCATTGTTGTGGGCGCACAACCGCCTGGTCGGGCGGCGCGAGGAGCGGCGCATCCTGATGGTGATTTCAGACGGCGCCCCGGTCGACGATTCGACCGCCTCGGCCAACGGCGGCTCCTACCTCGATGCGCATCTGCGCACGGTCATCGGGTGGATCGAAAGCCGATCAAGCGTCGAACTTGCCGCGATTGGCATCGGCCATGACGTCACCCGCTATTACAAGCGAGCAGTTACGATCATGGATGCGGAGCAATTGGGGGGTGCGCTGGTCGAACAGCTCGCCGGACTCTTCGAACTTCGCTAAGGCGAAGTCGGGACCGGCCTGTTTCCAGACCGGTCCCCCCTCGTTACGCAACACGAGGGAACTCGCCGATACGCTGGCTTCTGGCGACGCAAAAGAGGGGGAAAATCGCGTCGATGGAAAGATTTATGCTCGATTCGCAGTTGAACGAAGCTGAACGCCTCATGCAGCCATGGTTCAGCTTTTCGAAGCTTGCTGGCCCGGTGTTGATCGCAATTCTGGTCTTGCTGCTTCACGCCAGCTGGGATGCGCTACCCAACCGTTTCCCGATGGCTGCGCGGACCGTCGCACTCCTCGCCGAGCCGATAGCCATCGACCTCGCCGCCGCCCGTCCGATGCGCATCGCCGGCGCATGGCACCTCACCGCCCCCGACCCGCGCTTTGGCGGCTTGTCGGCGCTGGCGATCGATCGCGGGCAGCTCCTCGCGCTCAGCGACAGCGCCGTGCTGTATCGCTTCTCACCGCCGGGAGCGGGACCCGCCACGGTCGCGATCAGCGAGCTTCCGGACGGCCCCGGCTCACCCTCGTTCAAAGTCGATCGCGACAGTGAATCGCTCGCTCGCGACGGCCTCGGTCGCGGCTGGTGGGTCGGGTTCGAAAACAACAACCAGTTGTGGCTCTACGACCGCGAACTTCGCCGCCCGCTTCGTCGGATCGATTTCGGTGTGAAGCGCTGGCCGCACAATCTGGGGGTCGAATCGCTCGTCGCAGGACCCGGCAACGAGCTTAGGCTCATCCCGGAACTGGCGCATGAAGTCGTCACGATCGACGGCAACCGCGCCATCATCCGCCCGCTAAGTGGGGTTGGCAGCAAGATTTCCGACGCGGTGCGCCTTCCCGACGGCGAGACCATCGCCCTGCTGCGTGATTATGGGCTGACCGGCTTCCAAGTTGCGCTTGGCGCCTTGGTCGAAACGCCGAGCGGCTGGCGTGTCGAGCGCCGAGTCGCGCTGCGCTTCGGCCCGTTCGAAAATCTCGAGGGAATGACCGCGCAGGCGCTGCCCGACGGGGGCACCCGACTGTGGCTCGTCACCGACGATAATTTCCAGAAGCCGATGACGACCGACTTGTTTGCGCTCGACGCGCCGGCGGGACCTTGGCGCGGTGCGGACTAAACGCAGCCGGCCCGCGCTCCCAATCGGAAGCGCGGGCATGCAACACCCACTCGATTTAGGCGGCTGCGCCAGCCTTCTTCTTGAGCTCGCGCTTGAGCTTCTGAGCTCGAGGCGAAAGCTTCTCGGCGCGCGTCTTGGTCAGCCAGTTGTCCAGCCCGCCGACATGCTCGACCGAGCGCAGCCCGTGGGTCGACACCTTGAGCTTCACGCTTTTCGCAAGCGCATCGCTAAGCAGCGTGACGTTCTGCAAGTTGGGCAGAAAGGTCCGCTTGGTCTTGTTATTGGCGTGGGAAACATTGTTACCCACCTGCCGGCCCTTGCCGGTCAGCTCGCAAACGCGCGACATAATGACTTCCTGGTTGGCGGACGCGAAGCGCCCGGAGAGCGGTCCCGTTACCCCGCGTCTCGCCGGGCGTCAACCATTGGTGACCCAAATGGCCCCCGCGCAACAACCCCGCTACTGTCGCGTTGTCGACCCTTAGAACATGAATCGGAGCCTACCCCATGCGAGCTGTCCTGCTGATCCTCATCGTCGTCGTCGTCGCGGCGATCCTCGCGTTCGCATCGGGATTTCTCCACCTCAACCAGACCCAGAGCGCGCAGGCGCCGAGCGTCGCCGTCGCCAATGGCAAGGTCACTACCAGAGGTGGCCAGGCGCCGTCGTTCGAAGTCGAGACCGGCTCGGTCGCGGTCGGCACACAGCGGCGCGAAGTGACCCTGCCCAAGGTCGCGCTTCCGCTCCCATCGATCTCTGTCAATCGGCCCGGAACGGATGCCCAGAAAGCCGTCCAGGCGAATGTCGTCGCAAATAGCTCGAGCAAGTGACGCTGGCCGCTTGATAGGCTAGGTCCGCGCCGGTGACCGGCTTCCCGCTCCCTGCCCCGATGGCGCGCGCACTCGCTCTGGCTGCCGAGGCCGCGGCGGCCGGTGAAGTCCCAGTTGGCGCGGTCATCACTCACGGCGAGGAGATCGTCGGCGAGGCGCGCAACGCAATGCGCGGCACGCTCGACCCAACTGCACATGCGGAGATTGTCGCCATCCGCCACGCCGCCACTCGCCTCGGCCAGGCGCGGCTCGACGGGTGCTCCTTGTGGGTGACGCTCGAACCATGCGCGATGTGCGCCGCTGCGATTGGCCTCGCGCGCATCGAAAAGCTCGTCTTTGCCGCCGAGGATCGCAAGGGTGGCGCGGTCGTCAGCGGTCCGCAGCTATATACCCAGCCGACCTGCCACCACCGCCCCGAAGTGCTCGGCGGGATTGGCGAACAGGCTGCGGCGATCCAACTGCGCGAGTTTTTCGCGGCCCGCCGCGCCTGACCCACACCTCACCGCCCTTGTGGCGGGGCGCGATTGGCGGTTAGGATAATCCGAAGCCCATGAGCGCCCCCATCCCCTTCCCCTGGTTCAGCCTGATCCTTATCCTCGCGCTGGTCGGCCTCAACGGGCTGCTTTCGATGGGCGAACTCGCGATCGTCTCGGCCCGCGAGGCGCGCCTGAAGGGCCTAGCGAAGGCTGGCAGCAAGGGCGCCCAATGCGCGCTCGACCTCGCCGCCGATCCCGGCCGCTTCCTCTCCACCGCACAAAGCGGGATCACCCTCATCGGCGTGCTTAACGGCGCCTTTTCGGGGTCGCGGCTTGGTGATCCCGTCGCCCAGCGGCTCGAGCTGCTCGGCATCGGCCACGACGTCGCGCAGCAGATCGGCTTTGGCCTGGTCATCATCCTGACGACCTTCGTTAGCTTGGTGATCGGTGAAATCGTTCCCAAGCAACTCGCGCTTCGCAATCCCGAGCCGATCGCCGTCGCCATGGCAATCCCGATGCGCTGGCTGGCGGTCGCGACCGCGCCGTTCGTGTGGCTGCTCGACCGCAGCAGCGCCGCCATCTTCGCGTTGATGGGCATGACCCGCGAGAGCGAGAATCATGTTACCGCCGAGGAGCTACACCTGGTTGTTGCCGAAGCGCACAGCTCGGGCGTGCTCGAGGAAAGCGAGCGGGCGATGATCTCGGGCGTAGTCCGCCTCGCCGACCGCCCGGTGCGCGAAGTGATGACTCCTCGAACCGAGATCGACTGGCTCGACGCCGATGCCGACGCCGAGCAAATCCGCGCGACATTGGCCGAAACGCCGCACAGCCGCCTGCCGATCGCCGAGGGCTCGGTCGAGGAAATCATCGGCGTCGTCTCGGCCCGCGATCTGCTTCTCGCCCAACTCGACGGCCGCCCGCTTGACTTGCGCGCGCTCTCCCGCGTCCCGCAAGTCATTCCAGACCTGATGGACGCAATGGACGCGCTCGCTGTCCTGCGCCAAGCCGAAGTGCCGCTTGCGCTCGTCCACGACGAATATGGTCACCTCGACGGCATTGTTACGCCAGGCTCGATCCTCGCTGCGCTGAGCGGGGTATTCGCAAGCGACGCCGACGCCGACGACGATCCGCCGCTGGTCGAGCGCGAGGACGGCAGCTTGCTACTGTCGGGCGCGGCAAATGCCGATCTGCTGTCCGATCGCCTCGGCATGAACATCCCCGACGAGCGAGACTATTCCACCATCGCGGGCTTTGCGCTGTCGGTGCTGAAACACCTCCCCGAAACCGGCGAGACCTTCGCCTACCACGGGTGGAAGTTCGAAGTCGTCGACATGGACGGCCGCAAGATCGACAAGCTCATCGCGACGGCGCCCAGGCGCAAGAGCGAGGTTGAGGCCTAGCCTTAGTTTTCGTCAGTAGGTTGCAAGCCTGCTCGTCGACAGAAATCCTACAATTTCCCGAATGCCCGCTCGTACCCATCCTCGTCGCCGCGCGCGAGATAATCGGCCTGTTCGACGATCCGGTCTCTCATGAAGCGTCCGCGGAACGCCCCCATTGAGGCGTCGACCCGATCGACTTCGTTGGGGGTCAGCCGCGCGATTTGATCGAAGCGGAAAATTCCCTGGCTGTGGAGCAGGTTGGCGAACTTGGGGCCGACCCCCTTCAACCGCTGCAGATTGTCCGCCGCGCCGGCCAGCTCGCCATGGACATTGATGCCGAGAATTTCCCCAGAGACGTCGCCGACCGCCGCTGCCACCTCACCGGCCAGCCCGCGCCCCTCGCCCCGCCCCTCGCTTCGAGCCGCCTGCACCGGCGTCGGTACCGGCCGCATCGCCTCGATCGGATCGCGCTTTTTCGCCAGCTCGCCAGTCATGTGCGGTCGCCGCTGCGCCTCGTTGCTCAGCCGCACCCGCTGGCGCGGGCGGAACAACAGGAAGCCGACAATCGCCCCCAGCACCAGCGCCAACACGATCGCCGGCCAATAAACGCCAAGCAACTCCGCCATCCTCATCCTCTCCAATTACCAGCGCCGGTTGCGGCGTTTCACTTCGACCAGATAGCCAAACAACATCCCCAGCGCGAACGCGGCAAGGGTAATCGACTCGACCTCGACGATCAGCGGGGTCATCGCCGCTGCTCCATCGGCAGCGATCCTTCCTCCCACCGCGCCCGGCCGACGCCCGGAAGCTGCTCCATGCGCAGTACGATCTCGCGCCTCTGGAAATCGTCCGCCGGTCCAGACAGCAGCAATTCGCGGCTCAGCGGCCCGCGCTGCACATGCGCCTGCACTTGCGTCATTTCGTCATAATCGAGCTGCAACCGCGCGTTGCGCTCGATCGTATTGACCAACTGATCCCCTGCGACCAGCCCGTGCCACAACGCGGTTGCGGACATTGCCAGCGCTACCCCGCCAAATCCTAGCAGCAACCGATTCATTCCGCCCGCTCCAACTCGCGCCAACCGATGTCGCGGCGGTGGAAGCCGTCTGCGAAATCGATGGCCGCCACTCCGGCGTAGACCCGCGCGCGCGCCTCGCCGAGCGAACGGCCGATCGCGGTCACCGCCAGCACCCGTCCGCCACTCGCGACAAGACTCGCCTCGCTTTGCCTCGTCCCTGCATGAAACACCGTCACGTCCTTGATTTGCTCGGCAAGCTCGATCCCGCGGATCGCTCCGCCCGCGACCGGAGTTCCGGGATACCCTTTTGCCGCCACGACAACCGTCATCGTTGCCTCGTCCGACAGGTGCGGCGAGGCCAGCGAGCCCGTTGCCACGCCATACAGCAACGCCGCGAAATCACCCTCGACCCGCGGCATGATCGCCTCGCACTCTGGATCGCCGAAGCGGACATTATATTCGATCAGGCTGGGACCAGTGCGAGTCAGCATCAGTCCAGCAAACAAGACCCCCGAAAAAGGCGTGCCCGCCGCCGCCATGGCGCGCGCCGTCGGCAGCACGATCTCCTCCATCGCCCGCTGCTCGAGCTCGGCGGTCAGCACCGGCGCAGGCGAGTAAGCCCCCATCCCCCCGGTGTTCGGCCCGGTGTCCCCCTCGCCGACGCGCTTGTGATCCTGCGCCGAGGCAAAGGCGACCGCGTTGGGCCCGTCGACCAGTGCGAACAGGCTTGCCTCCTCGCCCTCCATAAACTCCTCGAGGACCATCGGCCCGTCGCCAGCTTGACTGATCGCCTCGACTGCTTCGTCCCGGCTCATGGCCACTGTCACGCCCTTGCCTGCGGCTAGGCCGTCAGCCTTGATTACCACCGGAATCGAGAAGCGGTCGAGCGCGGCCAGCGCCTCGCTGACAGTCTCGATTCGGACATAGCTGGCGGTCGGAATTCCATTTGCGGCGCACAGATCCTTCGTGAAGCCCTTAGACCCCTCGAGCCGAGCCGCGTCGGCATTGGGCCCGAAGACGGCAATCCCCGCCGCCCGAAGCGCATCGCCCACACCGGCTACCAACGGCGCCTCGGGTCCGACCACGACCAGCCCGGCTCCCTCGGCCCTGGCCAGCGCGACCACCGCCGCCACATCGCACGGATCGAGCGCGACACACTGCGCCCAGCGCGCTATGCCGGGGTTGCCGGGCGCGGCGATCAATCTCGCGCAGCTTGGCGATTGCGCCAGCCGCCAGGCCAGCGCATCCTCGCGCCCGCCCGAACCCAGCAGCAGGATGGTCATTGCTTTGGAAGACGTCACGCCGAACTTGTTAGCGCAGCAAAAGCCGGGCGACAACGCGGCGCCGTTCAGTGTCTCCGAACTGTCTGGCGCGCTCAAGCGGACGGTCGAGGGCGCGTTCGGCCATGTCCGCGTGCGCGGGGAGATATCGGGCTGGAAGCGTCACGTCTCGGGCCATTGCTATTTGTCGCTCAAAGACGAGAACGCCTGCATGGATGCGGTGCTGTGGCGCGGGTCCGCCGCGAACCTTGCCTTCCGCCCCGAAGATGGCGCCGAGGTCATCGCCAGTGGAAAGCTGACGACCTATCCCGGGCGCTCCAAATATCAGCTCGTCATCGAGCGGATGGAGTTGGCGGGCGAAGGCGCGCTGATGGCGTTGCTCGACAAGCGCCGCCGTGCGCTCGCCGCCGAGGGATTGTTCGATCATGCAAGGAAGCGCGCACTGCCGTTCCTGCCGCGCATCATCGGCGTGGTCACGTCGCCAACCGGCGCAGTGATCCGCGACATCTTGCACCGCCTCGCCGACCGCTGTCCGACGCGCGTGATCGTCTGGCCGGTCCCGGTCCAAGGCGAGGGTGCGGCAACCAAGATCGCCGCCGCGATTCGTGGATTCGGCGTGATCACCGGCGCCGACCGCCCCGACCTGCTGATCGTCGCGCGCGGCGGAGGGTCGATCGAGGATCTGTGGGCCTTCAACGAGGAGGAAGTCGTCCGCGCCGCCGCCGAATCACCGATCCCGCTCATATCGGCTGTCGGCCACGAGACTGACACCACGCTGATCGATCATGCCAGCGACCGCCGTGCGCCCACTCCGACCGCGGCCGCGGAGCTCGCCGTGCCGGTCCGCGCCGAACTCCTCACCACCCTCGAGGAGCTGTCCGCCCGCAGCCGCCGCTGCTTGGCGAGGGGAGCCGACCGCGCTCGCGAGCGTCTTGCGCTGACCGTCTGCCGCCTGCCCGACCCCCCCGCCCTTCTCGCCGCCCCGCGCCAGCGCCTCGACGAAATTGGCGACCGCCTCCCCCGAGCGCTCGCCGCGCGCGCCGGCCACGCCCGCGCCGATCTTGCCGGCGTGGCACCGCGCCTCCGCCCCGCGCTCGTCACCGACAAGATTGACCGCGCCAGCGAGGGCCTCGCCGCGCTGTGGAAAATGGCCGAACTGGTCCATCCCGACCGTCCCTTGTCGCGCGGTTTCGCACGTGTCACCGCAAGCGATGGCCGAACGCTCATTACCGCCGCAGCGGCTCGAGTAGCCGCCGCGCTTACCCTCCATTTTGCCGACGGCCAGCTCGCCGCGATTGTCGACGGCATCGCCGGACCGCCCCCCGCCAAGCTTGAGCGCAAGCGTCCCCAACCCTATGTTCCCATTCAGGGCGGCCTGTTCGACGCCGAGGATTAACGACCATGCTCATTATGCCCCCATGTTGATGAATCAGGGCGGCCGCGAGGCGCGCATCCACTATTTGGCGGGCACGTTTCGTCTGCTCGCCCACGGTGACCATGTCCGCTGCGCCATCACCGGCATGCGCATCCCGCTCGACCAGTTGCGCTACTGGAGTGTCGCCCGTCAGGAGCCATACGCCGACGCCGCAGCAAGCCTCGAAGGAGAACGCCGCGCGGGGGCGATCGGGCGTTAGTTCACGCGTTTGACGCGAATTCCCGGCATCCTTCCGACATTGAGCATGTAGCTGCCCAGAGCGGCGCGGTTCACGACAACCTTGTCGCCCTTGCGCGGTTCGAGCGCCAGCGTCCGGTCGTCAGTCTGGCTCCACTGCGTGCCGTCTTGTAAGCCGATCACATAGGTGCCGTCGCCGCGTTGTGAGGAGAAGGCAACCTGCCCCTCGAGTTGCTTCAGCTCGTCGCGATCATTGCCGAGGAGACCGCCAAGACTGGGGATGGAGAAGCCAAACAGCGAGCGCCGCGCGATTTTCACCGCCTCGCGATCGACCATCACAAGTTCGCGTCGACTAATGGCATCACCGACTGCCGTGGATTCACGGTCGTAGCAGGCGAGCCGCCCCACGCCGTCCGCCAGTTCCTTGCATGCCAGCAGGCGTGCGACTCCCGTCGGCGGCTTGTTTTTCAACAAAAGCGGCTTAGCAGACAGAGACGATGCCGCGATCAGTGCGGCAATCATAATCGGAATTTTGGGCATGCCGGGCATCCTTTGCTGAGGCGCTCACTCTGACCGCGAGGCGCGTAACCGGCAAGAGCATGACTGTTGCAAATTTGAAACAGAGCTGAGGCAACCGTCAATCCGCGTTGCTGTATGATTGCAAGTAGTTGAAGCTTTCTCCTATCACGTCCTTCTGTTCAGTAGCCTTTGGGTTGCTTTACGCCAAAACTTCGCGGTCCAACACAACCGCTTTTTAGGGGATAGACCTATGACTGCAGATCTTCGTCAGCGCCTGCTCGCCACGACGCTGCTCGTCGGCGCCGGCATGCTCGCGACGCCCGCCCTGGCCCAGACGGCTCCGCAGCCCGACGGCCCCCCGACGACCGTCGCCAATCCGAGCGGCCCCCCCGAAGCGCAGCCGACTCCGTCGGTGAGCGCCACCGGTGCCCCGGTTGAGGAAGCCAAGGACATCGTCGTCACCGGCACGCGCATCCCGTCGCCGAATCTGAACTCGGTCGCCCCTGTCACGGTCGTCACCAGCCAGGACATCAAGCTTCAGGGCGTCACGCGCGTCGAGGATCTGCTGAATTCGTTGCCACAGGTGTTCGCGGCCCAGTCCTCGACTGTCTCGAACGGCTCGACGGGCACCGCGACGGTCAACCTTCGTGGTCTTGGTTCCAACCGCACGCTGGTTCTGATCAACGGCCGACGCCTGATGCCGGGCGATCCCACCAGTTCGGCGGCCGATTTGAATTTCGTTCCGTCGTCGCTGATCAAGCGGGTTGACGTGCTGACCGGCGGCGCATCGGCGACTTACGGCGCCGACGCCGTCGCGGGTGTCGTCAATTTCATCATGGACACCAATTTTACTGGGGTCCGGTTCGACGGCAACGTCGGCATCTATCAGCATAATAACCGCAACAAGATCACGCCGCCGCTGCTCGACGCCCGAGCCGCGAAATTCTCGGGCTACGGCTATCCCAAGCATCAGACGGTCGATGGCGGTTCGTTCGATGGCACCATTTCGATCGGCTCGGGATTCAGTGACAACCGCGGGCACGCAGTCGCCTATTTCGGTTATCGCAAGGTTCGTCCGGTGCTTCAGTCCAATCGTGACTACAGCGCTTGTACCATTCAGAACACTGGCGCCAAGATAAAGGTCAACGGCAAGAACCAGCTTAATCCCGCCGCTCCGTTGCAGTGCGGCGGTTCAGCCACGTCCGCGACAGGCACCGCGTTCTATCACACTTCAGCGGGATCATCGTCCACAGTCGGCGCACTGGGGCCGGGAACGCTGACCCAAGGCACACTGAACCGTTACAACTTTGCTCCACTGAACTATTATCAGCGGCCAGACGAGCGTTACACTGCGGGCGTCTTTGCCAACTACGAACTCAGCCCGGCTGCCAAGCCATACCTTGAATTCATGTTCATGGACGACCGCACGGTTGCACAGATCGCTCCCTCAGGCGACTTTGGCAACACGAACACGATCAACTGCGATAACCCGCTTCTTTCAGCGTCCCAGAAAGACCAGATCTGCCAAGCCAATAATTTGATTGTTGGCAACCTCGGTACGTTCCCGCTCACGCCGGGTCTTTACAATTCGATCAACGGAACGACGACGGCACCGCCAGCGCTCAATTTTTTCGATCCGACGACGGGAACAAGCTATAATCAGGCCTACTTCCAGTTGCTTCGTCGCAACGTCGAAGGCGGTCCCCGTCAGGCCGACTTCCAGCACACCAGCTTCCGTGGCCTCGTCGGGATGCGCGGCGACCTGGACAAGGCATGGTCATACGACGGTTATTATCAGTATGGCCGGACTAACTATAATCAGGTCTATTCGAACGAGCTTTCCGTCTCGCGTTTGCGCAATGCACTGGATGCCGTTCGCAACCCGGCCAATGGCCAGATTGTCTGCCGCTCGGTTCTGACCGGAAGTGATCCGAACTGCCAGCCCTATGACGTGTTCGGCGGGACCCCGTCGGCCGCTTCTATCGCTTACCTTAGCGCCACGGGCTTTCAAAAGGGCCTCACGTCCGAGCAAGTTGCCAGTGCTTCCTTCACGGGCCTTCTTGGCAATTACGGAATAAAGAGCCCTCTCGCCACTGAGGGCGTAAGCGTCAACGTCGGTGCGGAATATCGCAAGGAAGGCCTCAATCTCCAGACCGACAATTCGTTCCAGACCGGGGATCTCACCGGCCAGGGTGCGGCGACACTGCCCGTTTCGGGAAGCTATAATGTCAAGGAGTTGTTCGGCGAAATCCGCTTGCCGCTAATTCACGACAATTTTATCTACGATCTTAGCGTCGACGCCGGCTACCGCTATTCGGCCTACAAGGTCTCGAACGGCGGCAAGTTCAACACCAGCACTTACAAAATCGGTGTCGAATTTGCTCCAATTCGCGACGTCCGATTCCGCGGTGGCTACAATCGCGCGGTCCGCGTCCCGAACATTCAGGAATTGTTCGGGCCGCAAATTGTCGCTCTGGATGGGTCAACGGATCCCTGCTCGGGCTTCGCGATCACTGCGGCGGACCGGGGCTGTCTCGCCCAAGGCCTTCGGGTCGGCCAGACGGTTACCGCTAACCCGGCCGGACAATATAACGGCTTTATTGGTGGTAATCCCAACCTGAAACCCGAAGTGGCGACAACCAAGACGCTAGGTGTCGTTCTTCAGCCAAGTTTCGTTCCGCGATTTGCAGTCACCGTCGATTATTTCGACATCAAGGTTAAAAAGGCAGTTCAGGGCTTCGGCGCCGACGCGATCCTGACTTCGTGCACCAATGATGTTAACCCCGTCGCTTGTGCGCTTATCCACCGAGACCCGGCCGGATCGCTGTGGCTGTCCGCCAACGGTTTCGTCACCGATCTTCCGTTCAACGTCGGTAGCGTGCAGACCCGTGGTATCGAGGTCAACGGCTCCTACTCCCATCGGCTGGGCGGTTTGGGCAACGCTTCGGCAAGCCTGATCGGCACTAAGCTGAGCCGTTTCAAGGTCGACAATGGTCTCACTGCCGTTTACGACTGCGCTGGCTACTTTGGTCCCACGTGCGGCACTCCAGCGCCGAAGTGGCGTCACAAGGCCCGCGTGACCCTGGATACTCCGGTCGGCGTTGGCCTGTCTCTACAATGGCGCTATGTTGGCAAGGCAAACGCCGAGTATAAAAACCCGAGCTCGACGCTGAGTGGCAACTATTACAATTTTAGCTCGCAAATCAAAGCGCAGAACTATTTCGATCTCGCGACTACATTCACCGTTGGCAACCACTACAATTTGCGGATTGGGGTAAACAACCTACTTGACCGGCAGCCCCCGCTCATTACCTCGGGCAGTGGTGCCTTCGGAGCGAGCTTGTGCCCGACCGGTAGCTGCAACGGGAATACTTACCCGGGCCTTTACGATGCACTTGGCCGGTATCTGTACGCCGGTGTGACGATCAACCTTTAAGCAGGTTATTTTACATCGGGGGTGGCGG
>JANXUU010000156.1 GCA_025356055.1 Sphingomonas sp.
GTCGAGAAGGGCATGCGCGAGACTGCCGAGACCGGATCGCTGATCGGCTTCCCGATCATCGACTTCGCGGTCGAACTGACGGACGGCAAGTATCACGATGTCGACTCGTCGGCACTGGCGTTCGAAATCTGCGCCCGAGGGGCAATGCGCGAAGCAGCGCAGAAGGCGGGGATCAAGCTGCTCGAGCCAATCATGAAGGTCGAAGTGGTTACGCCAGAGGATTATCTCGGGGACGTGATCGGGGATCTCAACAGTCGTCGGGGCCAGATCCAGGGCACCGATACGCGCGGGAATGCGCAGGCGGTCGAGGCCATCGTGCCGCTCGCGAACATGTTCGGGTATGTCAATCAGTTGCGGTCGTTCACGCAGGGTCGGGCGCAATATTCGATGCAGTTCAGCCATTATGACGAAGTCCCGGCGAACGTCGCGGACGAGGTCAAGGCGAAGCTGGCATAACCTAAAATTAGAGGCTATGGGCGCGCTCGCACTGGGCGGCCGCCCGATTTTCAAACGGTGAAGAGGTTATCATGGGTAAGGCGAAATTCGAGCGGAACAAGCCGCACTGCAACATCGGCACCATCGGTCACGTCGACCATGGCAAGACGTCGCTGACCGCGGCGATCACCAAGGTCCTGGCCGAGACCGGCGGGGCGACCTACACGTCGTACGCCAATATCGACAAGGCGCCGGAAGAGCGCGAGCGCGGCATCACTATCTCGACTGCCCACGTCGAGTATGAGACTGCGGCGCGCCACTATGCGCACGTCGATTGCCCGGGCCACGCCGATTATGTGAAGAACATGATCACCGGTGCCGCGCAGATGGACGGCGCGATCCTGGTCGTGTCGGCCAACGATGGCCCGATGCCACAGACCAAGGAGCACATCCTGCTCGCCAAGCAGGTCGGTGTGCCGACGATGGTCGTGTTCATGAACAAGGTCGATCTGGTCGACGACCCCGAGCTGCTCGAACTGGTCGAGCTCGAGATTCGCGAATTGCTGTCGAAGTATGATTTCGACGGCGACAATATTCCGATCATCCCGGGTTCGGCGGTCGCCGCTCTGGAAGACAAGACTCCCGAGATCGGCCACGACGCCGTGCTCAAGCTGATGGAGGCTGTCGACAGCTGGATCCCGCAGCCCGAGCGTCCGCTCGACAAGCCCTTTCTGATGCCGATCGAGGACGTGTTCTCGATCTCGGGTCGCGGCACGGTTGTCACCGGGCGCGTCGAGACCGGCATCGTCAAGGTTGGCGAGGAAGTCGAGATCGTCGGCATCAAGGATACCAAGAAGACCGTCGTTACCGGCGTCGAAATGTTCCGCAAGCTGCTCGATCAGGGTCAGGCTGGCGATAACATCGGCGCGCTGATTCGTGGTGTCGGGCGTGAGGAAGTCGAGCGCGGGCAGGTCCTGTGCAAGCCGGGCTCGATCAAGCCGCACACCGACTTCTCGGCCGAAGTCTATGTCCTTTCGAAGGACGAGGGTGGTCGTCACACGCCGTTCTTCGCCAACTATCGTCCGCAGTTCTACTTCCGCACGACCGACGTGACGGGCGAAGTGGTTCTTCCGGAAGGCACCGAAATGGTCATGCCGGGCGATAATGTCACGCTGGGCGTCAAGCTCATCGCGCCGATCGCCATGGAGCAGGGCCTGCGCTTCGCGATCCGCGAAGGCGGTCGTACGGTCGGCGCCGGGGTTGTCGGTTCGATCACGAAGTAGTATTGGGCGTGCCGCGCGGACCTCACAGGGATTCGCGCGGCTCGTTTTTGTTTGAGTGATTGCGGCACTGGCCGGCTGGCCCGTTGCCGCATTTGCTTGTTTGGAATGTCCCGATCCGCTGTGCGGTGACGGTCTGGCTCTTTCGCATCGGTAGTGGACATGGAAACGCAGAATATCCGGATTCGGCTTAAAGCCTTCGATCACCGCGTGCTCGATCAGGCCACTGGGGAAATCGCCGACACCGCTCGGCGCACCGGAGCATCGATCCGCGGTCCCATTCCGCTGCCGACGCGCATCGAGAAGTTCACCGTCAACCGCTCGCCCCACGTCGACAAGAAGTCGCGCGAGCAGTTCGAGGTGCGCACCTACAAGCGCCTGCTCGACATCGTCCAGCCGACCCCGCAGACCGTCGACGCTTTGATGAAGCTCGACCTTGCGGCAGGGGTGGACGTGGAGATCAAGCTGGCCTAATGGCCGACGCGCAGCGGTCGAATCGCACTCAGCGAATCCCGTCGCGCACTTACTAAGGGATACCGCGGGCGCCTGTTTCAGGCACCCGGTCACGCGTCCCCCGTCTCCTGCCTTCGGGCGGGAATGGCCCAGGCGGGGCTCGTTTCGTTTCATGGGGTCGAAACCACGCCCGCGGATCACTCCGTGGGCCTCTGAGGAGTATGGTCATGCGCACTGGCGTGATCGCGAAGAAAATGGGGATGACCCGCCTGTTCCAGGCGGACGGTCGGCACGTGCCGGTCACTGTCCTTCACCTGGACCAGGTCCAGGTTGTCGGCCGTCGCGAGATGGATCGTGATGGCTACACCGCCGTCCAGCTCGGCGCGGGTTCGGCCAAGGCCAAGAACGTCGCCAAGCCTCAGCGCGGTCACTTCGGCAAGGCCGAAGTCGAGCCCAAGGCCAAGGTCGCCGAGTTTCGCGTGTCGGAAGACGCGCTGCTTGACCTCGGCGTGACGTTGTCGGCCGATCACTTCGTCGCCGGCCAGATGGTCGACATCCAGGGCGTGACCCAGGGCAAGGGCTTCCAGGGCGGAATGAAGCGCTGGGGCTTCGGCGGACTTCGCGCCACCCACGGCGTCTCGGTCTCGCATCGTTCACTCGGTTCGACGGGCCAGCGCCAGGATCCGGGCAAGGTTTTCAAGAACAAGAAGATGGCCGGTCACATGGGCGCCAAGAACCGCACCCAGCAGAACCTCGAAATCGTCCGCACCGATGCCGCGCGCGGCCTCCTGTTCGTCAAGGGCTCGGTGCCCGGATCGAAGGGCGGCTGGCTCGAAGTTCATGACTCGATCAAGATCGCGCGTCCCGAAGCGGCGCCTTACCCTGCTGGGCTCGTCGAGCACGCCAAGGAAATCGAGACCGAGATGGCACCGGCCGCTTTCGTCGAGGACGCTGCGGTTCACGAAATTCCGGCGCTGCCCAGCGATGCCGAAGTGGCCGCGATTGCCGCCGAGCAGGAAGCTGGCGGCGAGCTTGACAATCAGACCTCGGACGCAGCTGGCGATACGCCCGCTTCGGACGAGAGCAAGGAAGGCTAAGCCATGAAGGTCAAGGTTCAGACCCTCGCCGGCGACGCGAAGGCTGGTGACGTCACCCTCGACGACGCTATCTTCGGTGTCGAGCCGCGCGCCGACATTCTCCACCGCGTCGTGACGTGGCAGCTCGCCAATCGTCGTGGGCTTGCCCGCGGCGCTCGCGAGCGGTCGGACGTCAACCGCACCGGCAAGAAGTTCGGCAAGCAGAAGGGCGGCGGTACCGCTCGTCATGGCGATCGCCGCGCTCCAATCTTCATCGGCGGCGGCAAGGCCCACGGTCCGCGTGTCCGCATGTTCACGCTCGGCCTCAACAAAAAGGTCCGCGTGCTGGGCCTGAAAATGGCGTTGTCGTCGAAGGCCGCCGGGGGCAACCTCGTCGTGCTCGACAACCTCGACATCGCCGAGGGCAAGACCAGGACGCTCTTCGAGCAGCTCGGCAAGCTCGGTTTCGGCAAGACCGCGCTGTTCATCGACGGCGAGGCGCTCAACGTCGGCTTTGCCCGCGCGTCGGGCAATCTCGGCCACGTCAATTTGCTCCCGGCCGCCGGAGCCAACGTCTATGACATCATGCGTCACGAGACGCTGGTCCTGACGCGCGCCGGCCTCGAGAAACTGGAGGCCCGGTTCAATGGCTAAGAAGCCGCAAAATTCGGCGATCGACAATCGCCATTACGACGTCGTCCTGGCGCCGCACATCACCGAGAAATCGACGATGCTGTCGGAGTTTAGCGCGGTCGTGTTCAAGGTTGCCGGTTCGGCGACCAAGCCCGAGATAAAGGCTGCCGTTGAAGCGCTGTTCAATGTCAGTGTGACCAACGTCAACACGATGGTCACCAAGGGCAAGACCAAGAAGTGGAAGGGCCAGGCCTACACGCGTTCGGACGCCAAGAAGGCGATCGTGACGCTGGCCGAGGGCCAGTCGATCGACATCACGAGCGGGATCTGACGCGATGGCATTGAAAGCATATAAGCC
>JANXUU010000151.1 GCA_025356055.1 Sphingomonas sp.
ATGCAGAAATCATGCGGTCAATGCGCCATAAACGCTGGTTCTGCCAATTCCGAGCAGGCTGGATATCTCAGTCGGCGCGTGTCCTTGACTGCGGAGACTTTTCACCTTCGCATAATCAGGCAGCGTATCCTGATGCCTTGCGATCGCGTCGATGATAATCCGATCAACGGCAGGCCCATATCGGTTCCAAACTTCGACATCGTGCTCGGCGAAACGAGAGGCAAGACCGAGCCAGACGCTGCGTTCTTCGTGGGTCTTTGCCGCCGTGAACAGCCTGACAAGCGTGTCGATCGTGAGCTTGGGATCGCAATAGCCATGATCGATGAGAACGACTGAGAACTTCCTAGCGACATCCTCCCCGCTCGAACCGGGATACTCACCGAAAACCGTGTGGACAGGCTCCGACTGCGATCCCCTGGACCGTTCCACAGCGTCGATCAGCGAAGGCAGAATGTCGATGAACTGTTGGCAACGATCAGCAACACGCGGCAGGACAACGTCGTCGAGCGTGCCGATCGCGTCCGTCAGCTCATTGTTGTCCTTCGAGTTCCTAATCGTCTCTAGCGTTGGAGCAAAATCTCGCTCTGCCCGCACTAGCATCGCGAAGTCGCGGGCGATTTTATCGAAATCGTGGCCAGCTGGCAGCAGGTGCTCCCGCATGACCGCGTCCATGCGCGTCTTAAGAGCCTCAAGCTCACCCTTACCGACGTGTTTGAATTCCGGTTCCTTGTAGATGGTGTCGTGCCCCATCTCAGCCCAGGCGTGGTTGAGAAGTGTCTGAACCTGAATCTCGGCCTTCATCCCCTCGAAAAGCTGATATTCCGGTAGCGCCAGTCGATCCGGTTTAAGCTGCACGAAGTAATTGGTGCTGTCGAAAAGCTGGGTCTCGCTTGGCGTCCCTGGAACCGCGTGATGCACATTGACATCGATTACATCGAAATTGTCGTGCAAAATGCCTGACTGCAGGAAGGTTTGCACTTGCGTGTTTGTCAGGAACACGACGCGGCAAGCAGCGAGATCCTTGATGTGCTCATCGATAGCGCCCGTCAGGTCGATGCCGCGGCCCTCCAGTTTCTGCTGGAGAGAGTCCGAACCTTTTGCCCGGCCGGTGATGGCGTATGGTGTCATGTCGGTTGCTTTGACCGCGGCAGCGAGGATCGAGCGTATCGCTGCGACCAGCTCAATGTAGCGCTGGCGCTCGCCGAGCCGATATTCTTCGAAAGTCATTGCTGTCACTCCCCACTGGAGATGTGGCGCAACAGCTGTTTTTCAGCAACTCGCGAGTGCCTAACAACACAACGTGCATTGCAGCATCTAAGCAGTAAATGTGTGGCAACACGCACAATCCTGTCGCCAACACGCGGATTATCAGACCAGCGGTGGAAGTGCTCCTGAGCCCATGACTTGCCCATGGAAACACTGACACGCGAACTTCCGATCCGCGGTCACTGTCACACCGACCGTATCATCCGCCGTATCACTTCCAGTCCTATATAGGACCTCTAGTCCAAGCGGTATGGCGGCATAGAGACAAAAAACCGCAGACACCGCGGTTTTGGATGGTAGCGGAGGAGGGACTTGAACCCCCGACACGCGGATTATGATTCCGCTGCTCTAACCAGCTGAGCTACTCCGCCCCAAGGGCTGCCGCAGCAGGACCGCGGACGCGGCGAGCCTATACGGAGCGACGCTGCGCGGGTCAACGCGATGTCTAATAGTCTTTGTGCCGGATGGCTGGAACCGAGGCCGCGCACCCCTCGTTGGGAGGCAAAATTGGAGACGATATTATGGACCCGCTGACCCCCCTCGAAACGCTGTGCCGCATCGTCCTTCGCGGGCGGGAATATGAGGCTCAGACCCCAACCGACTATGACGGTGGAGAGGCGGCAGAAAATATCGACGGCGAGGACGGCGAAGCGCTGTCGGTGCTCGACGACTCGGTCAATGACAGCGTCGAGGAGGAGTTGAAGAGTGCGTTCCAGGATCTGGCCGAAGACCAGTTGGCCGAGGTGCTGGCGTTCTGTTGGATTGGGCAGGGGACTTATGACGCTTCGGACTGGGCTGAGGCGATGGAGGAAGCGACTGACGTTGGCGCGGGCGCGGTAGCGGAACTGATGGACATGCCGATGCTGGCGTCGGTGCTGGAGAGCGGAATGGCGGCGTTCGAGCTTAGCTGCGACGGGATCGGCGACCTCACCTAAGCTCCACGGAAGCGCCAGCTCTGGACGGTTTCCCACGCGCCCCCAAGATAGCGGTGGAGCGAAAGGCCCGCGAGGCCGAGTGGACGCGGGACGAAATTGCGCTGTTTGGCGATGAGAAGCTCGCGCGCCACTGATGACGTCACCTTGTTCTGGATCGTGACATGGGGACGCCAGCCGTGCGCGTCCTGCGCGGTGAGACAGCCGGTGAAGGCGTTGGCGATTTGCGCGCGAATGTTGTCGAGATCACGTGACTGGACTGCGTAGGCGACGCCCGAGCCGAGGCTGTAGATGCGGGCAAGGATCGCGCGCGGTGCGGTGCGGTCGGCGGCGGCGGCGAGGCGGCGGCGGGCTTCGCTCTCGACTGAGGGTGGGAGCGCGTGGAACAGGGTCAAGTGCGCGGCGAGGATATTACGCTCGGGCGGGAAATGAGCGCGGCGCTCGGCGTCGAGAAAGGCGAAATCAGCGGGAGCGAAATCGGCGGTGACGATTAGCGGCGCGGTCACGTCCAGTCGTCTTTTTCGAGCTGCTCAAGCTGGTCGAAGGCGGCTTGGTCGAGGTGACTGGTCAGCCGGCCATCGTCGATACTAAGGTTACGCCAGTCGACGCGGTGGACGGTCTCGCCGACCCCGCCGACCCCGCCGCTCGAGACGACGACGTAGGCGAGCCGGCCGTGGTCGCAACCGGCCATCGCGTCGACGCTGACGCCAAGCTCGATGCCTCCTGCCCCGGCAAGCTTGGCCTTAGTCGTTAACGAGACTGGGAAGAGGGCTTCACCGGGAACTGCTGCGCTCGCTTGCGCAGCCTTGTGACCACCCTCCTCAAGTTTCGCCTGACGGCCGAGCCAGCGCCAGATCCCGAATAGGTTGAGCGCCGTAAGGATGATGTTCCGCCACAGCAGGTTCGACTGGCCGGTGGCGATGCCAAGCGTCAACCAGGCGAGTGAGCCGATGGTGAAGACAACGACCCCCCAGCCAGTGATCCGCGTGCCGAGGTTCGACGCAGTCATCAGCGCAGCGATGGTGGTGGCTATCGGGGCAAGCCACGTGGCGATGGATTCCATGGTGCGGTGCTCTGGTTTGCGTCAAATTTCGACCTGGCTGCCGAGTTCGACGACGCGGTTGGCGGGGAGTTTGAAGAATTCCATCGCGCTTTGGGCGTTCCGCAGCATCCAGGCGAACAATTTCTCGCGCCAGATCGCCATTCCGGGGCGCTCGGCGGTGAGCAGGGTCTGGCGCGACAGGAAGAAGCTGGTGCGCATAAGGTTGTCGGTCGCGCAGCCGTCGACCTCCTTCAGGGCGGCGGGGACGTTCGGCTCCTCCATGAAGCCATAGTGGAGCGTGACGCGTAAAAAGCCGTCGCCATAATCTTGGGTCGTGGTGCGCTTGCCCTCTTTCACGAAGGGCACGTCGGCGATGCTGACGGTGACCAGGATGTTGCGCTCGTGGAGCACCATATTGTGCTTCAGATTGTGGAGCAGCGCGGGAGGAACGCCATCACTCGCGCTGGTCATGAAAACGGCGGTGTTCGGGACGCGGGTGGCCGACTTGGACGACTTGATGAAGATCTTGAGCGGAATTGCGTCGCTGTTCATCCGCTCGATCATCAGCTTGCGACCGCGCGCCCAAGTGGTCAGCAGGGTAAAGACGATCGCGCCGATGAGCAGCGGAAACCAACCGCCAGCAAAGAATTTAGTGAGGTTCGAGGCGAAATAGACGCCGTCGATCAGCATGAAACCGCCGATGACGACGATTACCAGTGCCATCGGCCACCGCCATACTTTGCGCGCCAGCACGCCGAGATCGAATGCGGTGATGAACATCGTGCCGGTCACTGCGATGCCATAGGCGGCGGCCAGATTGCTCGATTCGCGGAAGCCCAGAACGAGCAGGATGACGAGGATCATGAGCGTCCAGTTGATGAACGGGACATAGATTTGACCCGCGGCGCGCTCCGAGGTGTGAGCGATGCGCAGACGCGGCATGAGGCCGAGCTGGATAGCCTGCTGGACGACTGAATAGGCGCCAGTGATGACCGCCTGGCTGGCGATGATCGTGGCGGCGGTGGCGAGGATGACCAGCGGCAGGCGAAGCTGGTCGCTCGCCATGAAGTAGAAGGGATTCTCGACCGTGGCGGGAAGGCGGAGCATCATCGCCGCCTGTCCGAGATAGTTGAGGATGAGGGCGGGAAACACCATCCACAGCCAGGCGAGCGTGATCGGGCGGCGGCCGAAATGGCCCATGTCGGCATAGAGCGCCTCGGCGCCGGTGACGCACAGCACGACCGAACCAAGCGCCAGGAAAGCGAGTGGCGGGTTCGCCGCGATGAAGCGGACCGCCCAGATCGGATTGAGTCCGGCGATAACCGCGGGGTTCTGGGCGATCTGCATACCGCCGAGGATCGCGATGACGAAGAAGTAGAACACCATCACCGGGCCGAACAGCCTGCCGACGGTGTCGGTGCCGCGCGACTGGATGAGGAACAGCCCGATGAGGATGACGATCGAGACGGGGATGACGAACGGGGTGAAGCCGGCGTTGACGGTCTCGAGTCCTTCGACAGCAGACAGGACGGAGACGGCCGGGGTAATCATCGCGTCGCCAAAGAATAGCGCGGTCGCAGCGATGCCGAGCATAACCAGGGGGGTTCCCCAGCGCGCACTGCCTGTCGAGCGCTGGATGAGCGCGAGGAGGGCGAGCGTGCCGCCCTCGCCCTTATTGTCGGCGCGAAGAATGAGCGCGACATATTTGATTGTGACGATGACGACCAGCGACCAGAACATCAGGCAGACGGTGCCGAAGATGTGAAGCTTGTCGACCGCCAGCGGGTGATGGCCGACGAAGACTTCCTTCATCGCGTAGAGCGGGCTGGTGCCGATGTCGCCGAACACGACACCGACCGCACCCAGTGCCATCGCGGGAAGCGAGCCGTGGTTGTGGGCGAGGGCTTCGGTCTTGGCGTCGGGCTCACCCGTGGGCGCCGTCGCGGCAATCGCAACATCGGTCATCAAAGGGAGGTCCTAGTCAATAAGGGCGCAGGCTTGAGGCGGGCATCCAGGGGAGGTGCTAAATCTCGATCTGGCTGCCGAGTTCCACGACGCGATTGGCGGGCAGCTTGAAAAATTCCATTGCGCTTTCAGCATTGCGCAACATCCACGAGAACAGCTTTTCACGCCAGATCGCCATCCCCGGTCGCTTTGAGGCGATCAGCGTCTGGCGGGCGAGGAAGAAGCTGGTGTCCATCATCTTGTAGCGCGGCCCGCACCCTTCCATCTGCGACAAGGCGGCGGGGACGTCGATCTCCTCCATGAAGCCATAGCGTAGGACAAGGCGGTAAAAGCCGTGGCCGAGGTCTTCGGTCGCGAGCCGCTTCGGATGTTTCACATAGGGTACGTCTTCAATGCGCACCGTCAGCAGCAGGATGCGCTCGTGGAGCACCTTGTTGTGCTTGATGTTGTGAAGCAGCGCATGCGGCACGCCGACCGCCGCGCTGGTCATGAACACCGCTGTGCCGGGGACTCGCGCAGTGCTTTTGCTCGTCGATTTGATGAACACCTGGATCGGGATCGATTCCTCCTCCAGCCTGAGCATCATCAGCTTGCGCCCGCGCGCCCAGGTCGTGAGCATGGTGAACGCAATGAAGCCGACCAGCAGCGGGAACCAGCCGCCGACCGGGACCTTAAGCAAGTTCGCGCTGAAGTAAGCGACGTCGACGATCAGGAAAAGGGCGACGAGCGACCCCGCCAGCAGGCGGTTCCACTTCCACAAAGTAAACAGCACGACCGCGATCAGCAGCGTGTCGATGAACATCGCACCGGTGACGGCAATACCATAGGCAGCGGCAAGGTTCGACGAGGTGCGGAAGTTGATCACCAAGAGCAGCACCATCACCATCAGCGCCCAGTTGATCGCGGGGATGTAGATCTGACCGGCCGCGGTCTCGCTGGTGTGGGTAATGCGCAGGCGCGGGATGAAACCGAGCTGGATTGCTTGCTGGGTAACCGAGAATGCCCCCGAGATGACCGCCTGACTGGCGATGATCGTTGCCGCTGTGGCGAGCAGGACGAGCGGCAGGCGAAGCATGTCTGGCGCAAGGAAGAAGAACGGGTTCTGGACCGTTGCAATCGCCTGAGCCGGAGGGAGCGAAAGAAGCATCGCTCCCTGCCCCATGTAGTTGAGAATCAGCGCGGGGAGGACGAAGAACAGCCACGACACGCGAATCGGGTTGCGGCCGAAGTGGCCTATGTCCGAGTAGAGCGCCTCCGCGCCGGTCACCGCGAGGACGACCGAGCCCAGCGCGACGAACGCGCGGACCGGTGCTTCCGAGAAGAAGAAGAAGCCGTTGAGCGGGTTCAGCGCCTGGTAGATTACCGCCGGGTGATCGACGATATGCATCACGCCGAGCACCGCGATCGTGACAAAATAGACCAGCATGATCGGCCCGAAGAACAACCCGACCTTTGCCGTGCCGCGCGACTGGATGAGGAACAGGCCGATCAGGATGGCAATGGCGGTGGGGACGACGAATGGCTCGAACCCCGGCTGGACGGTGGTCAACCCCTCGACCGCGGACAGCACCGAGATCGCCGGTGTAATGATCCCGTCGCCATAGAACAGCGACGCCCCGAACAGCCCCAGCGTGATGAGCACAAGCTTGGCCCTGCGACTCTTGAACTGCTGCCGCTTGAGCAGGGCGGTCAGGGCCATGATGCCGCCCTC
>JANXUU010000083.1 GCA_025356055.1 Sphingomonas sp.
GATCAGATCTCTCATGGCAGCGCCTCCTTGCACCGCCATTGAATCAACCAATCGCACCCACTGCAAGCAATTTAACAGGTCCTGAGCCTAGCTCTGCGTTGCCGATAACCCTCATTGAAGGGGAACCACCTTGCCCGACTTCCAAATGGAATGGATCGCAGTCGAATCCTCATGCAAAAGGCTCAAATCCTCGAGAGGATTGCCATCGATAACCAACAAATCAGCAAATGCGCCAGATTTGATGCACCCGATCTGCCCTTCCATGCCAAGTATCTCAGCGTTAATTCCGGTCGCCGAATTGAGGACTTGAAATGGTGTTTCAGCCTGACCGCGAAGCCGAAACTCATCCCTTTGATGCTTGTGCATTGGCCCCAGCAGGTCTGTTCCAAAGCCAAGTTTGACTCCAGCTGCGCGACAGAGCCGGATTGCGTCTAGTCCCTTGCTGGCAACCTCATCGAGCTTGTCGAGAAGATGTTGCGGGACGCCGTCCTCAACTCCACTCCGGCGAAAAGCCTCATAAGTGGCAAGCGTCGGTACAACATAGGCGCCAGCTTTCGCGACATCTTCTGCCGCAGCGCTGTCAATCAAGTTTCCGTGCTCGATTGTCCGGACTCCGAGGCGAACCGCTCGGCTGATTGTTTCGGCGGTGTAAGCATGCGCTGCAACGTAGACTCTGCGTCGGCGTGCTTCATCGACAACAGCAGCGATTTCGGCCTCGGAGAATTGCATCATCCAGATTGGATCGCTGGGCGATGCAATTCCACCAGAAACGAAGATTTTCAGGTGATGAGCACCCTTACGCAACGATTCTCGCGCAGCTTTCCGGATGGCATCAACGCCGTCAACGCGTTCGGCGAGAATTCCGCGTCCTGCGCAACCGCACAATGACTCATCTTCATGCGGAGGCCGAATGTCACCGTGCCCGCCTGACTGGCTGAACGCCCGTCCGCAATAGAACAGCCTCGGTCCTTGGATCCACCCCTCCTCCAATGCTCGCCATAGGCCGTAATCTCCCCCGCCAACGTCGCGGACCGTCGTGAACCCTCGCCGAAGTGCATCCTCCATGAGGTGTCGTCCTCGCTGCGCGAGGTAGGTTGGGGGCAGTTTCTCCAGTTTTACGAAGTCAACATCCGACGCATAGGCATGGAAATGCGCATCTATCAGCCCGGGCATGACAGTGCGGCCTTCGATATCGACATTTTGATCGACGGCCTCGATAGATTCCGAAGGATCAATCTGAAGAATTCTGTCATTCTCGATGAGGATCGACTTTGGCTCGCTCAGGCCGTCATTTGTCCCATCGAAGATGCGTGCATTACGCAGTAGCGTTAGTGACATTTGCCTTCCTCGTCATATGCAATACCGCCGCGCCAGCTGCGGCTCCCAGAAAACCGTCAAATGCCGAAAAGCCGATCATACCGACACCAAGCCATTCCGAGGCACAGCCACAGGCGATTCCGAAGCACCAGACGGCCAGGCTCGACCACTGCCATGCCTTTGCCTCCGGCAGCAGTTGGCGAAAAAGCCCGGCGTCTATGAGCAGCGCAGCAGCGGGCGGAAATATGATCCCCAGGATCACGAGAAAGTTCACAAAAAAGCTGTCGGCACCGGCGAGGGCCATGCCCATGCCGACAAGCATGGTCGCAATGGCGATCGTCTTGAACGACGTAGACTTCAGGAAGGTCGATGTGGCCAATGAAGACGAATAGAGGCACATGATGCCATTCTGCATCAGCCCTATGGGCAGGAGCAGGCCAATGATCGCCGGCAACCCCAGCGCCAGCAGGATGGCGCTTGGCTGGCTGCTTTGGGTCACCAAACCTGCGACCGCATAAGTGCCCAATACCAAACCATATACTGGTCCTAGGGCGATGATCGTCGCGCCAATTGCGGCGCGAGAAGTCCGGACAAAGCGGCTATAATCAGGCATGATCAGGCAGCCGACGATATATGCGCCGACAATCGACGAAACGCCGCTTCCGATTGATTTGTCGGCAAAGGGCTGGAACGATGAAACGCCCGACGACTGAAATGTGAGGAAAATCACCGTCAGCAGCAAAGCGGCAAGCAAGGGCAGAAATAGGAGCGGCGCACGGCTAATGAAAGCAATCCCAAACACGCTGATGGCGCAAATCAGCAGTGATGCAACGATGATGCCCGGGCTACGCCCAACGTTCAATCCTACGACACTTTTTAATCCATCCCCCACCATTGCCCCGATGAATCCCATCTCGACGGCAAACCAGCCCAGCAGGGCCACAGCAATGGCAAGATTTAGAAAATGAGCCCCTGATGAGCCAAACGCTTCCCGTGAAAGTAGCGCCGCCGACCTGCGGGATCTGACTCCCGCATGTGCCACCAACGCAGCAAATGCAGCCGTGAGCGCGCAACCGAGCACGATCACCAGCCAACCTCGGTTTCGGCCATAGTCGGCGCCGATGGAGATGCCCAAGATCATGACGGGAACGCCCATGACCGCATTTGCGACAATCATTGCGATTGATCGAGCGGGGCGGTTCGCAGCTTCTTCGGGCACTGGCTCGCGTGGATAGTCTCCGCTCATTTGCCATGCTCCATGCTGACGATGATTTTTCCGATTTGCGCTTGGCTATCGAGGCGCCGGTAGGATTCCAGTGCCTCAGACCATCCGAACACCTGATCGATCACGGGCCGCAGCCCTTGCTTGACCGCACCCTCGACGAAAGCAATCGCGCGGGTCAGGGCGGTCGCGTCCATCACATGATTGAACATGGAATATGGATGGATGACAGCATTCGCTCGAACGAGCGGAACCAGGTTCAGCCGCGTCTGTTCACCTGACAAAAGGCCAAAGAGGATAATCTGCGCATTTCGGCCCAAGGCACCGTCGTAATGCTGCATGAAGTCGCCGCCGATCGGGTCGAAAACCACCCGAACACCGGCCTCACCTGACAAATTTCGCAGGGTTTTTGCCAAGCCAGCAGTTTCAGCCGTCAGCACTATATGATCTGCGCCTGCCGCGCGGAGCGGATCGACCTTCGACGGAGAACGGGTTCCTGCGATAACCGTGGCACCGCGCATCTTCGCCAGCTGAATGGCAGCCAGCCCAGCACTGCTGCTGGCAGCAGGCACGAACAAAAAATCGCCAGCTTCAATTCCAGCGATACCGATCAACGCGAAATAGGCCGTCAGGTATTGCATCCACGTTGCTGCGGCTTCTTCGGCCGATAACTCTGTCGGCCACGGGACAATGAATTCTACCGGGATATCTGCAATGGCACCTTGGACTCCGTACTTGCACGTGTCGAACGGTACGGTGCAGACCCTTTTACCGATCAAACTGTCATCGATGTCGGCGCCAACCGCTACAATCGTTCCCGCGCATTCAGAGCCAATGCGTGATGGCAACTCGGGCACAGAATAGTGCCACCCTTTTGTGTAAAGCCAGTCAGCCCGGTTCAGCGCAAAGGCCGCCACCTCTATACGAACATCCCCGTCTGCGAGCGGGGCTGCGTCCAGACAATCGACTTGCAACACATCGACCGGCTCGCCCAATCGATGAAATCGCAGAGCCTCAAAGCGACCCAACTCTCTCACTCGACAGCCGTCAAACCGTAGTGTTTTTCTGCTTGCTCCGGCGTGACGAATCCATTGCGCACATCCTGCAGAAGAGCCGCCGGAGCTCGCTTGTGCGGATTCCCGAAACCACCGCCGGTAGCGGTATAAATCCGGATCACCTCATCGCGCATGGCTGGTACAGTTGTACACATTGTGTGCCGATCAACGCTGCCATCATGCCGATGAATTTCAGCATAGTTAGTTGAACCCTCCTGCCCACCAGCCATCGCCCAAGGACGCACCGAGCTGCGCGTTGCGGCATAGGTCAAAAAGGCCTCATCGGCGGTAATGCGGTAATCCAGAACAACCCCCTTACCGCCGCGAAACTCGCCAGCGCCGCCATCCTCGTTGTGGAAGGCATATTGATCGACTTCGATGGCGTAGCGGCTTTCGAACAGCTCGCATGGGATGTTGTAGGTCTCGCCGTTGGCACAGCAGAACTGACCATTGTCGCCATCAAGGTTGCTGGATGCGCCCCAGCCGCCCACTAGCGGTTCACCCATGACATAGAATTCGCCATTTTCCGGACGAATGCCGGAAACGAATGTCGCCCCAACCGTTCGTTGATGGCCCGCTGGAAGCATATGGGGTAAAGCCGGGGCCAGTGCCTTCCAGAACACGTCAATCGCGGCGATCAGGGCTTCATAGTAAATCGAAACCGGGGCAGGCATCTGCGCGCTGAGCAATGTGCCCGGCGGACAGATGATCTTCAAGGGCCGGAACGCCCCACCATTGGCCGGGATACCCGGATTGGTTACCGATTTGAACAGGCAGCGCGCACCGGTTACGAGGCCGGTATAGGAACAGTTGATCGGCCCGATCGCCTGCGGCGATGTGCCGGTGTAATCGACCACCAGTTCATCATCGGAAATGGTGACCTTGACCTTCACCTTGAACGGACCGTTGCCGAGCCCGTCTTCTTCCACGACATCTTCGGCCTCAAACACACCCTTTGGTAGCTTTACGAGCTCGGCGCGGGTCATCCTCTCGCCGTAGTCGAGCAGGTCGTGCATCGCCTCCAGAAGATCGGCTTTGCCATAGCGCTCGACCATTTCCGTGATGCGGCGCGCGCCGACCCGAGCGGCCGCAACGCCAGCGTGCATGTCGCCGATCGTTGAGTCCGGAAGGCGGACATTGTCGCGGATCAATTGCACCAGCGGTTGATTGATTTCGCCGCGGTCATAGAGCTTGAGGAAGGTAAAGCGCAGGCCCTCCTGATAGATCTCGGTCGCATTAGTCGAAACGCTGCCGGGCTGTGCGCCGCCCACTTCGGTCCAGTGGGCCTTGTTCACGGTCCAAGCGATAAGTTCATCATCGGCAAAGACCGGCACCATGATTACAACATCGGACAGGTGGGTGCCGCCGCCCTCGTAGGGCGTGTTTGAAATGAAGACGTCACCCTGACGGATGGTTTGCGGATCGGGGTAATGTTCGAGAAGCGATACGATCGCGGTGTCGAGCGTCGCAAGGAATGCGGTAACGCCGTTGCCCTGAGCGAGCAGGTTGCCGGTGGCGTCCGTCGCCCCGACCGCGAAGTCAGTGGTCTCGTAAATGATCGGACTCATGCTGGTCCTGATCATCGCGTTGAACATTTCGTCGCCAAGGGCCACGATGGCGTCCTTGATAATCTCGATCGTGAAGATGTCGTGCTTCATCGCGCCCTCCTTCAGCCGTTCAAATGGATGTGATAGTTGCCAAACTTGTCGATGCTGACCCTGTGTGGCGGAGGGATAACGCAAGTCACGGATGACTCCTGAATGATCGCAGGACCGTGAAACTCCATGCCAGGCTCAAGCAGCAAACCGTTGTAGATTTGTGCGTCGTGGACACCGTGCTGGTCGAAATCGACCTTGCGAATACCCATTTCTGCCGCGCTTAGGTCTCGACCCGTGGACTTCTTTTCCGCCAGTTCCGGCTTTGCCACCGCAACGGTTGCGACCAGGTGGAAATTGACAACCTCGAGGGCGTTATCAAGACGATAGGTAAACCGCTTCTCGTGCGCGGCATGAAACGCGGTCGCCGTCGCTCCGACATCGATATCGCCGTTCGAATTCGCAAGGACTTGGATTTTGACAGTGTGCTCCTGACCGATGTAACGCATGTCGAGGAAGCGCTCGAAACCGACATCATCCCGGCCGTAATCCTTGCGAGCTGACGCTTCCATCGCGCCGAAAGTCGCCGACATGTTTGCAGATTCACCTTCGACCAGACTGGTCAGCCGCGTCTGAAGGTAATCACGGCGCAGGTCCGTCAACAGCATCCCCCAGGCGGAAAAGACAGACGAGTTGACGGGTACGATCACATGCGGGACACGAAGTTCCTCAGCCAAGGCAACCGCGTGCATCGCGCCACCACCGCCGAAAGCCATCAAGGCGAAATCGCGCGGATCGTAGCCCTTATTCGTCGACACCAATCGCAGCGCACCGGTCATATTGGCATTCGCGATGCGGACTATTCCGCGGGCGACTTCTTCCTTGGAAAGCCCAAGCTTGTCTTGAAGAGGGGTGAATGCCGCTTCGACCGCTTTCCAATCGGGATCACGCTCGCCACCGACGAAACTGGCGGGATCAATCCGGCCTAGCACAAGATTGGCATCAGTCGTCGTCACGTTGGTTCCGCCATAGCCGTAGGCAGCGGGGCCGGGACGGGCGCCGGCCGACTTGGGGCCGACATGGAGTTTCCCGCCTTCATCGACCCATGCGATCGAGCCGCCCCCGTTGCCAATTTCCACGATCTCGGAAACGGCAGTCTGGATCGGGTATCCTGGCGTCTTGCTGTCCCGTTCGATGTGATATTCGGTTGTAACCTTGACTTCGCCATCCTCAACGAGCGTGCATTTTGCTGTCGTGCCGCCGATGTCGAGAACGATCAGGTTTGGCTCACCAATCTTGCGCCCCATATAGGCTGCGGCAAAAATTCCGCTCGCCGGGCCAGATTCTACCATGGCGATTGGATTTGCCTTGGCGGCGTCAGCGGTTGCGATGCCGCCGTTTGATTGCATCATGTAGAGCGGATTCGAGTAGCCGCCTTCTTTGAGCTTCGCCTCCAGGCGGTTTATGTACCGCTCAGTGATCGGGTGGACGTAAGCCGATAGGACGGTCGTGTTTGTCCGTTCGTATTCCCGCCATTCCCGGCTTACCTCATGCGAAGCAAGGACAGACACTTCAGGCCACAGCCGACGAATTCCCTGCACCACCTCGATCTCGTTGGCCGGTTCGACATAGGCGTGGAGGAAAGCGACCGCGATCGCTTCCACACCATCATCGCGGAACTGCTGAATGATGCTGGCCAGCGGGGCCAAGTCGACTTCACGCTTGATCACGCCGCGGTAGGTCACACGCTCGTCGAGTTCGGCTCTCAGATAGCGCTCGACGAATGGCTTGGGCTTGCGGAAATTGAAGTTGAAGAGATCAGGGCGGTTGCCGCGCGCAATTTCGATCACATCGCGGAAGCCCTTTGTCGTAATCAGCGCGGTCTTTACACCCTTCCGCTCAGTCAGCGCGTTGATGACGACCGTTGAGCCATGAGCGAAGAATGTCAGATTTGAAATCGGAACATTGGATTTGGTCAAGGCATCGAGCACGCCCTGTTCGAAGTTGGGCGGTGTGGTATCGGATTTCGCCGTCATCACTTCGCCGCATTCGCCGGTCGAAGGATCGACAGAATAATAGACGAGGTCCGTAAACGTACCTCCGACATCGCTTGAAGCCCGCACGGCCTTACTCCTGAATTTCGTTGATGAGGAAATAGGCAACGCGGCCAGGAACCCTTGCCAAAGTTGCGTGTGGTTCGCCTGCCGGTATGACCACCAGACTGTCCTTGCTGACACTTACGACACCTTCCGGCGTCTCTACATCGAACTCGCCATCGAGAATGAACGATACCTCGATGCCTTCATGTGATGAATAGCCTTCTTGCGGGTGCCTTATCCCGGCCGGGAAGCTCGCCATTCCGTAGGTTGTCGATGTCTTCCCTTGGGTGAACTGTTCACCGAGGTTTTCTATCTGGACGTTCACATCGTCCCATTTCAGCGGAATGATTTCCACGGCCAAACCTCCTCAATAAGTTACTTTGTTTCCGATCGGCGCACCCTGCGCAAAGATGCCGAAGCTGCTCAATTCCGCCTCAGGTGGAGGTGCACAGCTCCACAGACGGCTTGGTTTGAGGTCGAGCGTCCGCTGGAGGCCTCCCAGGAATTCGGCCATCTTGAATGCCGCGATAATCGGGTCGATCACGGGGATCCCCAATTCGCGCTGCACCTCTTCGTGCATGCCGAAGGAGCAGGTGCAGCCGAGAATAAGCGCTTCCGCCTTGTCCTCTTCTTTTGCGCGCCGTCCAGCTTCCATGATCTTTTCGGTCGTGAAGCAGATATCCTTCTGGAGCTCGGGCACACCGATGGCGATCGAGCGCATTGATGCCAAGCGCTCGGTGTAGCCATATGCGGCGACACGCTCACGCATCTGAACCGCCCACTTCTCCTGACCGATAATCACCGAAAAGCGATTTGCGATATTAGCCGCAATCTGCACAGCTGCCTGGCAGGGCGCGACCACGACGGTCGAGCCGGAGACTTCCCGCGCATCTTCCAACGCTGGATCGTAGAAGCATCCGATTACCATCGAATGGTAACCTTCCTCGTCTGCCCAGCGCGCCAGCTTGACCATATCGCCAATGATTAATGCGGAATACGCACGGTATTCGAGGTGTTCCGGCAAATAAGGCGTGCTCAACGAAACGACATCAACCTGTGTGCCTGGGGATTTGATGCCAGCCATCACCTGACCCATAGGATCGTCATAGCCAGGGTTGCCGATGGGATTGACCCAGAGAACCTTCGTTGTTTCAGACATGCCTGCTCCCTCCTCGCCGCCATCAATGAGCAGCAAGTGCATTTTCTGCCATTAGGGGCCGCCTTTACAGGCGGCCCGTTCGCTGTTTTAGAACTTGACGTTGAAGTCGATCGACCATGTGCGCGGCATGCCTGGCTGGGCAAATCCGCCCAGCACCCATTCCGCGTTGTACTTCTTGTCAAACAGGTTGTTGACCGTGCCGATCAACGACCACTTCCCGTCTGGGTGCTGGAAACCGAAGCGCACTTTGGCGACTTCATAGCCATTGCGTGCCGTGGTATTTTCCGGGTCCCAGAATTGTTTGCCGTGATGTTCGACATCGACAAGGCCGAACACAGCAAGGCTATCGCTCAGATTCCCCTTGTACTGCAGGCCGGCCGCCCAGGTGCTGGTCGGCACATAAGGCGTCTCATTTCCAATCAGCGACGGGTTGACTGCATAGGCCTTTATGCGGCTGTGGGTGTAGCCATAGTTGGCAAAAGCATCGAGGCCAGGTGCCAATCTAGCCTGTGCCTCAAGTTCGAAGCCGGTCGATTGGACCTTGTCGATATTTACCAGCACCTGTGCGCCGATCGATCCGATAAAGACGAAATACAGGGGGTTCTTGTCAATGGTCGAATAGAACGTGCCGTTGAAGTGCAGGCGGTTGTCGAGAAGCCCACTTTTGAACCCAAGTTCGAATGTGCGTGCCTCTTCCTGTTTTACGACATCAGAAACCCCGTTGACACCGACAGCTTGAGCCGCCGCCGCAACGCCGCTTTGATTGAACTGACCTGATCGAAAGCCGACGCCCCAAGAGCCGAACAGATTGAAGTTGTCGGCAACCTTGTATTTTGCCGTGAACTTCGGCTGGAAAAGGTGATAGCTGTTGCGATTGATGCAAAGGTTAGTTGTAGTAGCCGAACATCCCGTCGGCAGTGATCCAGTCTGATTTGGCAGAATAAATTGCTGTCGTTGATCCTTATCGTAACGACCTGCAAACGAAAGTTCGAGACGATCAGTGACATCATAGGCAACGTTACCAAACAGCGCCCAAGCCTTGTTGTGGTTGTTGTCGGCAAGGAACGAGAGCGTCGGATTGATCGTGCTCGTGAAAGCAGGCGTGCGATAGATCGGCACGATTCCCAGGTTGTTGTCGTCCCCGGTTGTTGTCGAGATGAAACGCTTGGTGTCCAGATAATATGTGCCAACCATCCAGCGAAATGGCTGATTGTCCGGCGAAGCAATCCTGAATTCGTCCGAGATTGCCTTTACATCTTCGAACTGAGTCTGCGTACCATCGAAAATTCCGAAAACGTCGACACTCGCGGTGTACGGAAATTGATCTCCCTGGATGTATTCCTTGACGCGGTCATATGCGAGGACATTGGTAAATGTCGCAAATCCAGCATTGTACTGCAGCTTCAGAGATGTCTGGAAGGTGTCACGCCTGTTGTAACCAAGGTTCGTTGCGCAGAATGATCGGACCACAAGATTCGCGTTGGGGGCCGGACCGCCGAATGGGTTCACGGGATCAAGGAAGCAAGATTTGGCTGGATCAAATTTCGCGGGCTGAAATTGGAAATTGTCTGCACCGCCCGATGTCCGGCCGTACTGCACTTTGAGGTCTGCAGTAAAAGCCGGACTCAGTTCCGCATAGAGTTGGCCGCGAAGGTTAAGATCATTGACGCCATCGACCTTCTTGTTCAGATGCAGGTTGGTGTAGTATCCTCCAAGGTTGCGGTAGCTCCCCGAAACGCGGAAGCGCAAGGCGTCGCCGGCGATCGGGCCGGACAACGAGAAGCGTCCATGGTAATCATCGCCGCGACCGACCCCAATTGACGCCGAACCTTCCAAGGTCTTGCTTGGCTTCTTCGTCGTGATAACGATCGCCCCGCCAATGGCATTGCGGCCATAGAGTGCGCCTTGGGGGCCGCGAAGCACCTCGATGCGGTCGAGATCGAATAGATCTTGGGTGAGCTGCCTCGAGGTGACCTGCTGTACTCCATCAATCATGACCGCGACAGGGCTTTCCCCGTTACGCACTTGCGATACGCCGCGAACGGTAATGAATGAAACACCTGCGCTCTGCGACTGGTTGATCGAGATATTGGGTGTCGAAGAGAGAAAATCCGACGCGCCTTGTATCTTTTTGTCTTCAATCGACTGTGACGAGAAGGCTGTCACTGCAACCGGAGCATCCTGCAGCTTTTCGTTACGACCACGCGCAGTCACGACGATTTCTTCGACGCCCCCGCTCTTGTCCGTCGCAGCCGCTTCCTGCGCCCATGCTTGGCCGGACACCATCAAGCACCCTATCGCAGTGCCTAACTTGAGACCTGCCTTGAACGAAAACCCCATACGTGCCCCCCGTAAGTTTTGGCCGGTCCCCCGATCTATCAGGTGGTTTTTAGCCGGCTTGAATCGATTTTGCCTCGAATTCCATCGGCCGGAAGAAGTCTGTCAACAATCTCGCCAAAGCGTAGCATTGACCGGCATTTGGGGAGGTTAGACGCGCAAACCTGCAAAAACCTACCCGTTAGAGTAGGTCAAATGAGGTTCAATTGCTTGGCGCGTGCCACTGCATCCGTCCGTCGTTCAGCGCCCAGCTTGCTGAACACGTTCTTGAGATGAAATTTCACCGTGTGCTCGGTCATGTCGAGCAACCGTGCGATTTCCTTGTTGGAACGGCCGTTGGCCAGTTCTTCAAGAACCTCACGTTCACGGGCACTCAGTCCGGCGGTGATGCCGCCTTCGCTTTCACCACCCTGCTTTGAGAGCCTCGCGACAATCGAGTTGGCGAAATCGACCACCAGAATGTCGATATAGGAATCCTGCGCTTGTCGGTTCACGGTCTTGAGCAGCGAGATAAGCCCTCTTTGGCCGAGGAAAGGTCCAACTATCCGCTCAGCCGCGGCCATTGTCAGCGCCTCGATCAGATCATCCACCGCCTTTGCTCGATTGCCGGAGATATCCAGCAAGAGCGCTCTCGATACCAGCAGCCTGACAACATGCACATGAGCGCCAAACTTGCGGGCGCATTCCAATCCTTCAGTCAGCGCCTCAATTGCTTGAGACCGATCTATCCCAGCATAATAGTGCCCGAGTGCGATTCGGCTCTCAAGGAATGGCAGCCACCAAAATGGCTGTTTGACCCAAATGTCAGCAGGCAGCTGCTGTTTGAGCTTCATCGCCGTCGATCCACGCCCGGCGTGTGGCAGCATTCCCACGCGCACCGAATCAACGATTCTTCCTAGGCGAGGCAGGCCTCGGCGCTCCGCTATGCGTTCGCCGCGGACGATCGCCCCATCGGCATCGCCGAGCTGGTACGCCTCTACAGTCAGAGCGGCGGAATAAATGTCCAGCCAGCCATCGTAGTGCTCAACTTGATCAAGATCGGCTCTAGCCTGATCTGCTCCATAGTCGGCCGACTCACCTAACCAGTGCTGAAGGCAGCCTGTGAGCAGTCGTGACAAGGCTCTAAGGCCTGGATCGAAGGCGAAGTTCTCCTCAGCCATCCGCCTTGCGACGCCGAAATGCGCTTCAGCTGCCTTCAGACGTCCCTGGTACATTGCAGCTAGCCCAGCGTGCAAATAGCAATAATTCAAGCCGAGGACCGTTCGTGCTTCTCGCATCGTCCGCATCGTCATCTGCGCGCGATGATCGGCTGCGGCGAAATTTCCGATTGCAAGTTCCCCGACAATAAGTTGGCAGGACAAGATCGATCGTGTGAGCGGATCTTCCATAGGAACGTCGTTCAGTTCGCATTCCAGTTGCACCAGTTCCGTCAGTGAGACAGGCGTGTCCTGATAGACAACAATTAGCGTATCGACATTGAGTATGTCTCGCCTCAGAGAGGGATCAACCCGAGCATCCTTGGTGTTACGCGCCACATCAACAAGCGCACGAGACTCGGCCAACAACCCATCTTTCACTCCCAAATAGGCTTTCGCCAGAAGAATCCGGGGATACTCGTGTGCCACATCGTCGGGAATTTGCTGAAGTAGGCCGCGGAGGTAACCTATCCCACCAAACAGGATAAGCTCCCATCCGCCTGCCTTTTCGACGAGCGATGCGCATCTATCAAGATCGGCAGCTTCGCGCGCATGCCGAACAGCTTCGGCCATATATCCATTGGCCTCGAACCAATCCGATGCCCGCCGGTGGACGCCAGCTACTGCCTCCTCTCCGTGACGGCGACGTAATTCGGTTTGCAGAAACTCTGCGAAGAGGTGGTGGTATCGATATGAGGTTTCTTTGCCTTCAGCCCTCACAACCAGTGCGTTCAACGGTTCAAGCTGCGCAATCATATCGTCAAATGCGCGGCGTCCGATTACGGCGTCGGCCAGCGAACCGTTGAAGCGCTCAAGGGGGGCCGTGTAGCACAAGAAGTCCTGCAACTTCTCCGACAGTCCGTTGACAATCTGCTCTGCCAAATAGGTGGCAATGTGCCCGGTATGGCCATGAAAATTCTCGAAATGCGATTGCGTTGGCGCATCTGCTACAAGCAGCTTCGCGAGTTGCACCGCGACGGGCCAACCTTCCGTCCGATCATGAAGAAGTGAAATTGCCTCGTCGCTAACATGGCGCGGAAACACAGACGTCAGTTCGCCCTTCGTAAACGTCAGCGCCTCACTTGCAAGCTCATCGGCGCGACCAGCAGCAAGCAGGACGCCAATGTCAAATGGCAGAGGAGTGCGAGTGGCCACGGCAACAGTTAAATTGGGAGGCGCTGATTCAAGCAGGTTGCGGAGCAGCTCGTCGACTTTCGGCGAATTTAGCCGGTGGTAGTCGTCCAAAACAAGTATGACCGGCGCGCCGACCTCGCCAACGGCTTCCAGCAACGCAGAGAGAGCCGACGATATACCCCCTGCGAAAAATCCCTCTTCCGCGCCGGTTTCAAGCCCGTGCGACACGACTCCTGCACTCGAAAGCGAAGCAATCAGGTAGGACAGAAACTGTGCGGGCTCCCGATCGGCTTCATCAAGCGATAGCCATGCAACCATGGCGCCAGTGCTCTGCTTCAACCGGCACCATTCGGCAATGGTAGTTGATTTCGCATAGCCGGCTGGCCCCACGACAACAGCCAGATCAATATCCAGCCAGTGTTCCATTTTTTTCAGCAACCGAGGACGGCTGATTAAGCGCACATTGTTCCGCGGCATCTCCAGCTTTGACCGTAGGATCCACTGACGCGGCAATTCGCTCTTGTTCATCTCAACCATCGCAAAATCTTTCCATCACTTACTTGCACGGGCAGTGCCTACAGGCAGTCTCGTGGTCTCCTTCACTTGCTCAAGAACCGCATAGGTTCTGGTCTCGCGCACACCGGGAACCGAAGCCAGAATGTTGCCAAGGAACATTCGATATGCCGCCATGTCCGACACCCGAGCCTTGATTAGATAGTCGAAGCCGCCGGCTACCATATGACATTCGAGAATCTCTGGAATCGACCGGACATGATCTGCAAATGCCCGGAAAACGTCATCCGTTGTCCGGTCAAGCAGCACCTCAACGAAGATCAATAGGTCACAGTCCAGTGCCTTTGGCTCAATGAGCGCAACCGTCGACCGGATTACGCCCCGCTCCCGGAGCCGTCTAAGGCGTTCGTGGCAGGCCGCTGGCGACAGGCCGCATTGACGCGCCAAATCCTGATTGGTGATCCGACCATCGTCCTGAAGCACACCGATAAGGCGGCGGTCCGTCGCATCTATCGAATAATCTTCACTCATATGGTCAGATTACAACAATCTATTCTGCCAATCAATCATACAATCGAAAGACATTCGAGGCGCGACAGTGCTAGACTTGTCCCGGCTGCGCCGAGGCTGTCGCCCATGCGCACTCAGAATTATCAGATCGGACTTGGCGTGCTTGCTGTCGCAAGTTCTCTGATTACGCAGAATGCCGGTGCGGCGTTTGCAAAGCACTTGTTCCCCGTTTTGGGTGCTGCGGGCATGACCGCTCTGCGCGTATCGTTGGCGGCCGGAATCCTCCTCGCAATGCGTTGGAAGCATCTGAAATTGCCCGAGAGCAGCCAGCTGGGCTCGTTGCTTCGATATGGCGCCTCCCTCGGCATCATGAATCTCTGCATCTATATGGCTTTTGAGCGCATTCCGATCGGCATCGCTGAGGGCATTGAGATTATCGGCCCCATTTCAGTGGCCCTTATCGGCGCGAGGCGAGGACTTGACTATGCTTGGCTTGCTCTTGCGGTTGTCGGATTGCTGACGTTGCTGCCAATCTGGACCGAAGCTCTCCTAGACCTGGTTGGGATAGCATTTGCGCTTGGCGCTGCCGTTTGCTGGGCCGCGTACATCTTGTTCGGACAACGTATCTCGGAATCGCTATGTGCCGATGCTGTTGCATGGGGAATGCTCATTGCAACCGGAATTGCCCTACCCGTCGGGTTGGCAGACGCTGGGACGACTATTTTTACGCCGGGCCTGCTTCTGTCGGGCTTCGCAATCGCATTGCTTTCGAGTGCGCTTCCCTATCTTCTTGAGATCAAGGCAATGCGACTGCTGCCGACGTCCACCTTCGCTATCATGCTGAGTGCTGCGCCCGCTGTCGCTGCCCTTTCAGGTCTCCTGGTCCTAGGAGAGCAATTGTCTCTCAAGCAGGCATGCGCAATCGGTGCGATCATGATCGCGTTAGGCGGCGCCGCACTGACTTCGGTTCGCCGAAAAATCCAAACCGATTGCTGAGATTTTTTATTCGTCAATTTTAACATAAATCCGAATAATATAAAACTTTTTCGATATTTTATCGACGAAATATCGGATTTGTTCCTAATAAACGAAACACATTCGACCGATCTTCCTGTAGCTTCGCCGGATAAAGGCTGGAGCTGGGATGATGGAAATGCATGTTACACTGGATGCACTCGATGGCGTGAAATCTGCCGATGAAGCGGCCATGGTTGCAAGCCTGCTCGCATCGGTCCCGCTGAGCCCTGATGCGCGTCAGAGCGTAGTCGCGAAGGCCGCCACTCTGGTCGAAGGCGCGCGAGCATCGGCCCAGAAGCAGGGTGTAGTCGAGAGCTTCCTGAAGGAGTTCTCGCTTGGGACGCGCGAAGGGCTGGCGCTGATGTGCCTGGCTGAAGCGCTGCTTCGCACCCCCGATGCAGAAACGCGCGACCGGTTGATCGCAGAGAAAATTTCAATGGCCGATTGGGCGAGTCATCTCGGCAAAGCCGATAGCCTGTTCGTCAACGCTTCTACCTGGGGACTGATGCTCACGGGCAAATTGGTCGATGTTGAAGACGAGGCGAAGCGCGATGTGGGGAGCTATCTAAAGCGCCTGACGACACGGGCGAGTGAGCCGGTGATCCGGCAGGCTGTGGCCGCGGCAGTGCGGATCATGGGTGAACAATTTGTCCTGGGCCGCTCGATCGGCGACGCGCTGAAGCGAGCCAAGCGCGAGAAGATGCTTTGCTCCTTCGACATGCTCGGCGAAGGCGCACGAACGGCGGAAGACGCGGCACGCTACGTGCAGATATACGGCGATGCCATTGAAGCTGTAGGCAATGCCTCTGGCGGAGCAGGGCCGGAACAGGGCCACGGCGTTTCGGTCAAGCTTTCCGCTTTGTGCCCGCGCTATGAAGCCGTGCAGGAAGCGCGAGTGTGGGCGGAGCTTTATCCGCGCGTCAAGGCGCTGGCGCTCATCGCCGCCAGGCATGATCTCAACTTCGCGATTGATGGAGAAGAGGCCGACCGGCTCGTGCTCTCGCTGAAGCTTGTCGAACGGCTGGCGCACGAGGAGGAACTCGGCGCGTGGCAGGGACTGGGCGTCGTGGTTCAGGCCTATCAGAAGCGCGCGCCGCGAGTGATCGAGGCTTTGCGCGATTTGGCGCAGCGCTCCGGACGGCGGATCATGATCCGCCTTGTGAAAGGCGCCTATTGGGACAGCGAGATCAAGCGGGCGCAGGTGACGGGCACACCCGACTATCCGGTGTTCACCACCAAGGCCGCGACCGATTTGTCATATCTTGTTTGCGCCAAGGCGTTGATCGATGCCGCGCCGCACCTGTACCCGCAATTTGCCAGCCACAACGCCCACACGCTCGCCGCCGTGCGCCACATGGCCGAGCAGGCAGGCGTCGTCATCGAACATCAGCGGCTGCACGGTATGGGGGAAGCGCTCTATCAGGCGGCTGCCGGCGAATATGGGCCGCAGATCGTGCGCGTCTATGCGCCCGTCGGCGGGCATGAGGATCTGCTGCCCTATCTCGTTCGCCGCCTTCTGGAAAATGGTGCGAATAGCTCGTTCGTCCATGCCCTGCTCGATGAAACTGTGCCGGCCATCGATGTCGTCCGCGATCCGGTCGCGCTCGTCGAGGCGCAGCCCGGCAAGCATCCGCGGATCGCCTTGCCCCGCGATATTTACGGAGCAGGCCGCGCTAATCCGCTGGGCCGCGATGTCAGCCAGGCAAGCACCCGTGCCGCCCACGCCGCCGCCATTGCCGCGCAAATACAGCCATCTGCCGGAGCCATTGTCGGCGGCAAGATCGACAGCACGGAAGGACGCGACGTTTTCAGTCCATCGGATTGCAGCCGGGTCATTGGTACGGTCAGCGATGCCAGCATCGCGGATATTGACGAAGCGGTCAGGCGCGCGCGTCTCGCCCAGCCCGCGTGGGACAAGCGCGGCGGAGTAGCGCGCGCCGGAGTGCTGCGTGCTATGGGCGATGCGCTGGAGGCCCAGATGGACAGGCTGATGGCCTTGCTGGCACTCGAAGCGGGTAAGACTTTCAACGATGCTGTCGCTGAAGTACGCGAGGCGGTCGATTTTTGTCGCTACTACGCGCAGGCAGCCGAACGCGAATTCGGGCCACCGCAGACGCTCACCGGGCCGGTCGGCGAGACCAACCAATGGCAACTCTTCGGGCGCGGCGTCTTCGCCTGCATCTCGCCGTGGAATTTCCCGCTGGCTATCTTCACCGGGCAAATTGCTGCGGCACTGGCGGCAGGCAATGCCGTCTTGGCCAAGCCAGCCGAGCAGACACCGCTCATCGCAGCCGAAGCGGTGAAGCTCTTCCATGCGAGCGGCCTCGACCCAGACTTGCTCGCGCTGCTGCCCGGCGACGGTGCCAGCATCGGAACGGCGCTCGTGGCGCATCCCGGCATCGATGGCTTCGCTTTTACCGGCGGCACCGAGACGGCTTGGGCAATCAACCGCAGCCTGGCGATGGCCGCGCAGGAGCAGCGCCGCCCGATCATTCCGTTCATTGCCGAAACCGGCGGCCTGAACGCGATGTTCGTCGATACCACCGCGCTCCGGGAGCAAGTGGTCGACGATGCCATCAATTCGGCGTTCGGCTCGGCGGGGCAGCGCTGTTCGGCCTTGCGCATGCTGTTCCTGCCGCATGACAGCGCGGACGGCATCATCGAATGCCTGTCCGGTGCGCTTGCGGCACTGGTCGTCGGTAATCCTGCGCTTCCATCTACCGATGTCGGCCCGGTGATCGATGCCGAGGCGCTGGCTGGGCTGGAAGCGCATGTCACACGGCTTGGCAAGGAGGCGAAGATCATCGCCCGCCACCCTGGTAGTGGCGAGGATGGCCATTTCTTCGGCCCCGTGATTGCAGAAGTGCCAACACCCGACTTTCTCGAATGCGAAGTGTTTGGACCGATCCTGCACATCTGCCGGTACGATCCGAAAAACCTGCCAGACTTTGCCGCTCGCCTCGCTGCACGCGGCTATGGCCTGACTCTGGGTATCCACAGCCGCATCGAACGCTTTGCCCGCGAGGTGCAGGCACTCGTTCCGGCAGGTAACATCTACGTCAACCGCTCGATCACCGGCGCAGTGGTGGGGGTCCAGCCGTTCGGCGGCGTCGGCCTGTCCGGAACCGGCCCCAAAGCTGGCGGACCCCACGCGCTCCACCGCTTCGCCAACGAACGCGCGATCTCAGTCAACATCATGGCTCAGGGGGGCGATCCGGCGCTGCTCTGTCTCTGCTGATCGCATGTTTCGTCCGCGCATGGGCTGGTGTCGCAACTCGGCGGCGGAATGACCATCCAGAGCCGGCAAGGCTTAGACACTAACATCGAGATGTGGCTGCCCGTAAGTCCGGTGCCGACCAAGGCGGTCAACGCGGTCTTGGAACGCGCGCTTGCCTCTCCCGGCGCGGGCACCGCATTACTGGTCGATGACGAAGAAACTCGTGCGCATGAGTACGGCGGATATGCTCAGCGAGCTGGGCTATGGAGTGGTCGAAGCGCCATCGGCCGAAGAGGCGCTGCGCTTGGTTCGAGGTGGACTGAGGCCCGAACTTCTCGTTACCGATCATTTGATGCCCGGGATGAACGGCACGGATCTCGCGCGCATCGTGCAGTTGGAAGTGCCAGGCATCCACGTTCTGCTCGTCTCCGGCTATGCCGACTCCGACGGTGTCGCCCCGGATCTGGCGCGGCTTGCGAAACCATTCAGGAACGACGAGCTGGCAGCCAGCCTTGCCGATCTGCAGACCTCTGCAAGGTCGTAACCACACAACATCGCGGAGAACAGCGGCGGGTGGGCTCCATCTTTGCGTGTTTTCTGTCGAGTCCCGATCAGCACGGCTTACAATTTGGGAAGACGTCGGACGACCGTAGTGGAGTGAATGATTGCAGTATCGGTCGCCGAGTATCCGAGCTGTTCAGGGTGCGCGTTGCTGATCTGGTCGGCGAGAGCCCCGAGGCAGACGACGAACCTGCCGAGATGGTCGCCATGTTCCGGGACCTAAAGCAGCTCGAGGAGCGCGACCGCGATACGATCCGCATGCTTATGGAGCAGATGAAGAAGCGCAAGGCGGATGAACGTTGAGTTTAAGCAGGCTTGAGCTCGACGGGCTCGGTTCGCCTGCGGACATTGCCGCACGGATCCACGAACTTGAGCCCGGGCTACCGCCACAGTTCGGACTCGAAGACCTTTGCCGCAAGCTCGACATTGAGGCCATCACCGAGGTGGCGACGAATGGCTACGAAGCCGCCTTGCTGATGCATCCAGATAAGGCATTCGGATCAATCGTTGTTGCTAAAGGGCGTTCGCTTCAGCGGCGCCGTTTCTCGATCGGGCACGAGCTGGGGCACTTCCTCATCCCGACGCACATGCCACGGCCCGGCGAACCCTTCGAATGCTCGCTAACCGACCTGCAAATGGTCGATACCCGCGAGAAGGACCGGCGACGGCGGATCGAGGCCGAGGCCAACCGTTTTGCTGCGGCGCTGCTCATGCCGCCTCGAACGGTGCGCAGGAGCATAGTTTACCTCAAGCCCGATCTTGCCGAGGTTTTGCGCCTCGCGCGTGAGTTTGGCGTCAGCAAGGAAGCGATGGCCCGGACCTATGTCGAAATACAGCACGTCCCGATTGCGGTGCTGGTCCTTCAGCAGGGTCGGCTGGCGCGGGTTTATCGCCACCCGGATATGCCATGGATCGAAAAACGGATCGGCGACATGGCACCATCGGACTCGATCGCCAAGGGTCCCATGCTCAAGCCTGGTGAGCTGTCCGACATCGACGATTGTGACCCCGGCACGTGGTTTGATGACCGTGGAGCGGCTCGCACCGAGCAGCTCACCGAGCAATGCCTCGGTCAAGCCAATGGCTTTGCCATGCTTCTGCTGCATGCGAAGCTGGTTGACGGCTGAGCGATCGGGCGGTCAGCAGCTGTCGTGCAGACTGACCCCTGCATTCTCTGTTCGTTATCCCAACGATCCCTGTTCGGTGGATTTGATTTCCCTGATAGGTGCCTGATAATTCCCTGTTATGCTTATAGGGAATTCTGAACTTAAAACGGCGGGAATCTGCGGATGTTGGGCCATGAACCGCTCGGTATCAGGCCTGAAAAATGATCTTTTCCCTGTATTTTCCCTGATAACAGGGAAAATGAGCCGGAGAGCGGTTCGCTCTGCACTGGATCCGTCACCAGATATAATTATAGATTGAAACACTTTCTTTCGGAGCGAACAGCTCTTGTGCCGTCGACATTGTAACGACGGTCACATGTCTGCTTACTTTAGCGACGCCATGCGTCGATGACCACGTTTACCGAGCCCAACGCAGGCACGCGTGGCGGTCGTTCGCACATACGAGGCGAGAACGAGAGGGCGAAGCGATCGACCGCTTTTGGTAGACAGCGATCACAGACATTCGGGCGAACAATATTGGAAATCTTCTGATTGCTACTCAGATAAGATTGGCCTGAAATCGTTCCGCCGGGTCATTGGTCAATAAGCAGTAAATAAACACACTTGGGCGTCGTGGAAATGGCCAATCCCGTACTACCAGATATGCACACGCTGGTCGGGCGCCAGGTACAGCTTATCGCCAGGCTGGACGTTGAACGCCTTGTACCAAGCGTCAACGTTCCGGACGATGCCATTGACTCGATATTTGCCCGGAGAGTGTGGATCGGTCAGGATTTGCTGCCGCTCGGCATCCTCGCGGTCCTTCTCCTGCCACGCTTGGGCATAGGCGATAAAGAATCGCTGATCGCCGGTGAGTCCATCGATCGCAAGCGCTGCACCATGCTTTGCTTGATACCTTTGATATGCCGCATAGGCTGCCTCGACCCCACTGAGGTCGCCTAAGTTCTCGCCGAGCGTCAGCTTGCCGTTGATGGCGACCCCCGGATACGGGCTGAACATATTATATTGCCTGACCAACCGATCGGTACGCGCCGAATAGGCCTTCACCGCGGCCGCGCTCCACCAGTCTCGCAGCGAACCCTTGGCGTCGAACTTGCGGCCTTCGTCATCAAAGCCATGACCCATTTCATGGCCGATAACGGCGCCGATTGCGCCATAGTTGGCCGCTGCGTCCGCTGCCGGGTCAAAGAAGGGCGGCTGCAGAATCGCTGCGGGAAAGGTGATCTGGTTATTGAACGGGTCATAGTAGGCGTTGATCGTTTGGGGCGTCATTTCCCACAACGTCCGGTCGACTGGCTTTGGGAAGCGCGCTAACTGAAGTTTCCACTGGAAGTCCTGCGCCCGAAGTGAGTTCCCGAGCGCATCCCCCTTGACTATCCGTAGCGATGAATAGTCGACGTATTTCACCGGATGGCCAATGCGCGGCTCGAACGCCGCCAGCTTTGCCAATGCTTCCTTGCGGGTCGTATCGTCCATCCAATTGTTTTGCGAAATGCGTTCTTGGTAGGCCTCTCGAAGATTGCCGATGAGTTCCGTCATCTGCCGCTCGGATTCGGCCGGGTAATGGTCCCTGACATAGATCTCACCGACCGCTTCACCCATTGCCCCGTTAACTGCACCGACGCCGCGCTTCCACCGCTCGCGCTGAACCTCCACCCCGTTCAGCTCTTTAGAATAAAAGGCGAAGTGTGCGTCATCGAGGGGCTTCGCGAGAAAGCTGGCATTATCGGAGACGAAGCGGAAGGCCATCCACTCCTTCCATGTCGCAAGCGGCACCGAGGCGAGCAATTTGCCCGCGCCAGAGACAGCGCTCGGCTCCATAACGATCACGGCTTGCGCTTGACCAAGGCCATGGCCGGAAAGAGTGGAAGGCCAGTTGAACTGGGGCGCCAAGATAGCCAGCTTTAAAAGGCCCATCGGATTATAGATCTTGTCAATATTGCGCCGGCCTTCGGGCGCCCATTGCGACTGCGAGAGCGACGTCTCAAGCGCAACAATACGGTCGGCAGAGGCCGCGCCACCAGGCAGGCCGGCGAGCCGCTGGACGGACTGAATATAGGCTCGATAGGCCGCGCGGAAGCCGATCATCTTGGCGTCGGTGCCGAGATAATATTCACGCCCTGGCAGACCCAGGGTGGCTTGGCTAGCCACCGCGCTATACTTGGTTGGCTCCTTGAAATCGGGGTTGATCCCCAGATCGACCGGGCTGGCGAAACCGGGCTTCAAAAACAGCTCGACGAGCTGCGCGTGGGATTTCACTGCCGCAATTTTGGCGAGATAGGGTTTTAGCGGGATCGTGCCGAGCCGGTCGAGCGTCGCCGTGTCCATGTAGCTGCCATAATAGTCGCCAATCTGCTGACCAAGCGCGGTCCGCTGCGGTGCGGTGGCCATGCTGTCCACGATCGCACGGACATCTTTTTCCGATTGATCCGAGAGCGTTACGAACGGGCCCGCCGAGGCTCGGTCGGGTGCGATCGGCGTCATGCGGTCCCAGGTTCCGCTTACAAACGCCCAGAAGTCGTCACCCGGCTTGGTCGTTCGATCCATCGCCGTGGGGTTGTAGCCCCAGTCGCCATACACAGGCTTTGCCTTGGCGAGCAGGGGTGCGCTGAGCGCTATCGTCGCTACCGCAGCAAGTAGAAAGTGTCGGCCAATCATTGCTCTGAGATCCTGTCAATCGATTTACGACCCTAATCTTAGTCGATACAATTTTGCGCACGATTACGACGAATAGACAATTGGGAGGCGTAAACGGAATATTTCGGATCGCCGCCAAACCGGCACCTCTCGCCCTTCCGAACGCCCTCCAACCGCAGGATTGCCACTTGCGAGCCTAGAAATGGACCTCAGCGCCGACCCGGAAGTAGCGGCCGAGAATTCCAGGGAAGTAGGTTGGATAGGCTCCCACAAGCAGCGACGGATAAGGCGGCTTCACGCCGAACAGATTGTCAATGTCACCGCGCAGCGTGAACCGCTTGCCAACCGACTGTGCGATCGAGAAATTGGTGAACACGATTCCCTTCACGCGCGGAACCGAATATTGATTGTCAATCTGGTTCGGCACAAGGTTCGCCGGGCCGATATAATTGCCCTGCAATTGAGTGCTGAACCCGCCGTTAGTGTAAACCACGGATGCGACGCCGCGATTCTTCGAAAAGCCGATCGAGCCGGCATTCTTCGTTGGCGCATCGCCCGCCGAGGCCGAGTTGTTGAGCGTCAGAAGATGTTGGACGCTGGCCGAGAAATCAAGTCGGCTACCCGCCCCAAGGAACGGCGTTGGCGCGCGGTAATCAAGCCCGCCGAGGATACCACGGTATTGCAGCAGGGCAGAGTTAAAATAGCTAGTTGTAACGAGTGACAGTTGGTGCGCCGCATCGCGTGTTACGAGAGCACAAAATGGATTCGTGGCAAAACTGGCCGAATCGTAACATGCACTCAAAACTTGGTTGGGCGAGAAAGCGCTGATGGCCTGCTTGAGGCGAATGTTCACATAGTCGACCGTTAGCGTCAGCCCGGGGATGATCCGCGGGTGAAGGACGGTGCCAACGGTCAGACTGTTCGCCACCTCGTTCTTAAGGTTCGAATTGCCAACTGTAACCCCGCCGAATGAACGCTGATTTGACAGAGCCGAAAAGGGCTGGGCAACACCCGCCGTGGCGCAATTGGCCGCACGAGTTGTGGGCGCCGGTCCGGTATTTACATTGGACACGTCGCATGGATCATCGGCAAAGATGAACGACGACGATGAGGGGTTGAACGCTTCGGTCACCGATGGCGAGCGGATCGCGCGGGTTAGGGCAACGCGGAACGACAAGTCACGGATCGGGGCATAACGAGCGCCCGCGGTCCACGTGAAATCATTACCCGCGATGCTGTTCTTCACATACCGACCAGCGGTCTGGAACGACAGCGAGCTGATCAAGGGGATGTCGTTCGCTGGTCCGATCAGATCGCCGTCGATTTCGCCAAAAAATTCGTTGGTCTTGAACTTACCGAATACCGGGTCGATCGGCACCGAGCGGCCATAGGTCGCGCGCGGCGACGGGCCGGGAACTCCGAAGTAGAAGCTGCCCGGGTCGAAACTCGACGATTCCTCGCGATGCTCATAACCTGCCGCGAACGCCAAGTTGCCGCCTGGAAGGCGGGATAACGGCCCGGCGATCGACGCTACGAAATCCTTCTGTTTGTTTAGCGACTTGGGCCGCGCAATCGACGTGACGTAATCCTTGGCCGCCTGGGTCACGCCCGCGGTGCCGAACAGGTTGAGCGGCGCGCACACCGAACTGATAGTGGCCGCGCCCGAGTTTACGGCACCCGGCGCGCAGACGATATTGCCGTTGACGTCGCGCACCGCATTTACTGCATTGAGAAAGTTTTGCTGGTTCAGCGATGGAATGACGCTGGTCGTCAGCGAGCGGCCATAGTTGACCGTCGCCTGAGCCTTCCAATCGCCGACCGGGAGGACCCGCAGGTCAGCTTCGATCCCACCGACGAAGCGATAGACCTTGGTCTTGCCCGTCGAAACACCACTTTGAAGATCATAGTTGGCACGGCCGAAGTAGAAATAATCCTGGTTGTCGGTAACACCCAGATTGAGGTCACTTAGCGGGTTATTATTGATCGAGTTGATGATCGCCGCACGCGCCGTGGAACTAAGGAACGGGTTGTTGACGCTGAGGATGAGGTTTCCGTCGCGTGTCCCTGGACTGTCGAACAATCCAGAGTTGTACGCCGGCTGATCGGTCAGATTGCGGCCTTCACTTACGCTGTACCAGCCCTCGCCAAAGACCCGTACCCGGTCGGAAAACGCGTAGCGGGCAATCAGATTGGCGCTGTAGCGCTTGAGGTCGGTTAGCAAATTCTCGACTTGGGGCAGACTGAGACCGTTGCCACCACTGGTGAAAATATTGAATCCCGAGTTTGGACCGATGGTCGTACCGAAATTGATCGGGATGAGGTTTCCACTCGAATCGAACTTGAGTTGGTTCGCGCCGCTACCGACCCCGAAGTTCAGCGTCGGATCGCCGAAAATCAGATTAGCCTGCTGCCCGCTGAGCGGGAAATCTAGCCCGAATATCCCCCCGCCTACTAGCGGGATGCCGTTCGTATCAATCGAAGGAACGCGAAAATCGGTGTAAGGCACTCGGCGGAATTGACCGGGCGTGGCCGGACGACTGAACCGATCATCGCTCGTCGTAATGTTTCGATCCGTGAAGCGAAGCCCCTTTTCGGTGTCATATTCACCCGCCAAGGTGATGTTCCCACGGCCACCAGCGAAGTTCATGCCCGCTAGCGCGCGAACGCGATACTTCGGCGCGTCGCCAAACTTGCTAATGCCCGATTGCGCATCGATATCGAACCCGTGGTAATCCTTCTTGAGGATGACGTTTACCGTTCCGGCAATCGCATCCGATCCGTAGATAGGGGCGCCAATCGCGGCCACCGTCTCGACATGGTCGATCAGCTTCGTCGGAATGATGTTGAGGTCAACCTGGCCGCCGCCGGAGCCGGTCGGACCGAAGATCGATGAGGTGTTCGACGACACGAACCGCTGACCGTCGACTAGCACCAGCGTGCGCTGCGAGCCGAGCCCGAGGAAGTTGATGAAATTCTGGCCCGGCCCGAACCCCGATTGCGCGTCACCGACCGGCGAGGACCCGGGAATTCCGAACTGAGGCTGTTCGTTGAGGGCATCGGCGAGTGTCGAAAAACCACGTGTGTCGAGGTCCTTGGAGGTAATCACCGAGACCGGCGAAATCGTGTCACCGCGGGTGTGCGCGATGCGCGAACCAGTGACCACGATCGCCCCATTATCCTCCTTGTTCTGGCCAGTGGTCACCTGACCATTGAGGTCGGCTTCCTGCGGAACCGTAGAGTTGGTTTTAGGCGACGCTTCGGCCGGGACCGATGCTTGCGCCGAAGCAACGCTGGCATTGAACAGGATCGCAACGAACGACGAGGCGCCGAGCAGCGCGGCCTTGGACAGGTGCATTAGGATCCCCTAGAAAATTGATTGTCAAACCTATGCGCTCAGTCTTGTCTTCGGTTTTCAAATAAAACTAGCCCACACGATAATTTTTTGTGATCCGTCGCTTTTAAGCAACATAATTTCGCTCGTTACGGCGCCTTGTGATTTTCGAACTTCGATCAAAGCCCAGTCCAGGTTGATCCACGGCTATTCCGTGCGCGCTAAGTTGTTGACGCCGCCAATTTGAAATCGGAAGGCGTGAAGGGGTCCGGTCCCCGGTCGCGATCCGTACGAATTTGAAGAGGCTCTTCCCGTTCGAGCCGACGGAACCGCCTCAGGAGTACCGCCGATCCCTCCGTTTCTTACCTCGCTCGCTCCCGTTTTCGTTGTGTCGTTTGCTGTGCTCGCGCCGGCACCGCCTGCTTTCGCTGCAAGCCCCGCCGAGCAGGCGACGCGTGCCGCCATCGCGCGCGTCAAGCGGATCGATCCTTTCATCAACGCTGTCATCGCCCTTGACCCGACCGCGATCGAGCAGGCGCACCGCATCGATGCCAGTGGGCTGCGCGGTCCGCTCGTCGGAGTGCCGGTGCTGATTAAGGATAATATTGAGGCTGCCGGGCCCCTCCCTACAACCGCCGGCAGCCTCGCGTTAGCAGCGAACGTCACCAACCGCGACGCTCCTTTGGTTGCCCGCCTTCGCCAAGCCGGCGCAGTCATTCTTGGCAAGACCAATTTATCAGAATGGGCCAACATCCGCTCGACCCATTCGATTTCTGGCTGGAGCGCTATCGGCGGACAGACCCGCAATCCCCACGCGCTCGACCGCAACCCGTGCGGATCGTCGAGCGGATCGGGCGCGGCGGTCGCGGCCGGCGAAGTCGACTACGCGATCGGCACCGAGACCGACGGGTCGATCACCTGCCCCGCTTCGCTCAACGGCGTAGTCGGGTTCAAGCCGACGGTCGGCCTCGTCAGCCGCACGCACATAGTGCCGATCAGTGCCAGCCAAGACACGCCAGGCCCGATCACTCGAACCGTCCATCAGGCCGCCGAGCTGCTCAGCGTCATTGCCGGAAGCGACCCCGCTGACCCCGCCACGCGCCAGGCCGACTCCCACCGCGTAAATTTCGCCGCCGCCTTGAGCAGGCACTCGCTGCGCGGCGCGCGGCTGGGGGTGATGCGCTTCGCCTCGGCCCCACAGCTTGATCCCGCTTTCGAAGCAGCGCTGGCGGTGCTCAAGGCGCAGGGCGCGACGTTGGTCGAGATCAAGAAGTTTGACGACAAGGCGATCGGAGAGAATGAAGGCAAGGTGTTCAACGCCGAATTAAAGTTCGGGCTCAACGCCTATCTCGCTGCGACTCCGCCCGCAGTGACCAGCCGCACACTGGCGCAGCTTATCGCATTCAACGAGGCCCACGCCGCGCAGGAGTTGATGCTGTTCGGGCAGGAAACCTTCATCGAGGCCCAAAAAACCAAAGGGCTCTCCGACCCCGCTTATAAAAAGGCGCGTGCGGCCAGTCTCGCCGCCGCGGGCGTTAACGGCATTGATAAGCTGCTCGCCGCCAGCAAGCTCGATGCACTAGTCGGCCCGACCGTGGGCCCGGCGTGGAAGATCGACGCCGTCAACGGCGACCAGTTTAGTGGGGGCGGTGCGGGCAATCTTGCCGCAGTCGCAGGATATCCTCACCTGACCGTTCCGATGGGGACAGTGAGGGGGTTGCCGGTCGGCCTTAGCTTCATGGGCTCAAAATGGAGCGACGCGCGCATTCTGTCGCTCGGTTTCGCCTTTGAGCAGGCTAGCCATGCGCTCGTCAGCCCGCGCTTTCTCCCGTCCATTGAGGAGTCGTCGCCGGTCGCGCAACAGCTCCGGTCGCAACGCTAGTGGATCGAATTCAGCAATTCGTGCTCGAGCTCACGACGGCGATGGCCCGGTTTCGGCCACCCTGGGTAGCTAAGCGTCTCAGGCAGTTACCCGAGTTTTGACCTATACGACCGTTCGGAGCATCCGAGACCGATGTTAAAAACCAATTTTTCCCGCGCGCGAACATTTGACCCTTCCATAGTTCCAGGTCGGCAGCTTCCAATTGCCTACCCCGGAGAGTTTTTAGCCAAAACCTACGTTTAGCGAAGCGGCCGCCAGCTGTCCCCCTGCGGTACGGCGAAGAACGAGCAGCGTCCGGCCCGCCCGTCGAAGCTTTTCCTCGCACCGAAGCTTATTCGCAGCAGTCGGCACGCCTGCAGCAGACCTTGCGCCGCCAAGACCACCCGGTAATCCAGCTGTAGTCAGTCGTTTCATGTATGCCAGGCTGACTTCGAGCGACAGTAACGTATGGCTGATTGGCGTGGATGAGGTCCCGAACAATGTTCAGGCTTACCGCTCACTCAAGCCGGTCAGAGTCCGCGAGGGTAAAATCCTTGATTCAGTCCATTGGACAAGTTTGTTGGTCGATGCCCGCTGGCATTGTCATGCGCGGCGCAAAGCCACTCGTCTGCCAAAGTCGCTTTTTTCCGCAGAAAAGATGGTGGGCGTGGCAAGGATTGGACTTGCGACCCCCGCGACGTCACCACGGCTCGGACATAAAATCCGTTGCGCCGCTATCGGCTATAAAGAGGTGGCTCGGTTTGTTTGAACAGGCTCGCGCGATTATTAAGTGGAGCGTCTGCCGGTTTCATGCCGCTGCGAGAAGCGGTTGGTTGAAGTAGGCCTGATCGGGTGTCTTGCGGTCAAGTGAAGAATGCGGCCGTCG
>JANXUU010000084.1 GCA_025356055.1 Sphingomonas sp.
CGCTTCGCGACGCCGATCCCGCGGAGGTGATCGTGTTGATGATGGAGGTGGCAGAGGAGACGACCTATGTTCGTCATCACCAGCGCAAGATTGCCCTCGTCCTGTCGGCGATGCGTCATTTTGCCGAAGAATTGAGCGCCGCCGGCTGGACGGTCGATTATATCCGGATGGATGATCCGTCGAACAGCGGCAGCTTCACCGGCGAAGTGAAACGCGCGGTTGAACGGCATCGCTCGACGGCCATCCGAATAGTAGAGCCGGGCGAATGGCGGGTGAAGACCGCGATCGACAGGTGGGCGAAGGAGTGCGGCGTGCCGGTCGACATCCAGCCCGACGATCGCTTCATCTGCTCGATCCTCGACTATCAGACCTGGGCGCAGGCCCGCCGCGACCTAAAGATGGAGTTTTTCTACCGCGACATGCGGCGCAAAACCGGCCTCCTGATGACCGCCGAGGGCAAACCTGAGGGCGGGCAATGGAATTTGGACAAGGACAATCGCGCAAGCCCCCAGCGCGGGATCAATTATCCCGAACCGATGTCGTTTGCGCCCGACGAAATCACGAGCGACGTTCTATCGATGGTCGCGACGCGCTTTGGCGGACATTTCGGGCGACTTGAGAAATTCGCGTTACCGGTGACCGCGGCGCAGGCGCGGCAAGCGCTAGACCATTTCGTGCATACCGCCTTGCCCGACTTCGGAACCTATCAGGATGCGATGGTGACCGGGCAGGATTGGCTCTATCATAGCTGGCTCAGCCCGGCACTCAACATCGGCCTGCTGACTCCGCTCGAGGTGGCGCATGCTGCGGCCAAGGCCTATGCGAGGGGCGACGTCCCGCTCAACGCCGCCGAAGGGTTCATTCGCCAGATCATCGGCTGGCGCGAATATGTGCGCGGATATTATTGGCTTGAGATGCCCGAGGTGGCCGACGCCAACATACTGGAGGCGACACGGCCGCTGCCAGAATTCTACTGGACCGGCGACACCGACATGCGTTGCATAGCAGAAGCGATCCGCAATACCCGTGACCACGGCTACGCCCACCATATCCAGCGGCTGATGGTGCTGGGCAATTTCGCGATGCTTGCGGGCGTTCGACCGCAGGACGTCGCCGACTGGTTTTTGGTGGTTTACGTCGATGCCTATGAGTGGGTCGAGCTGCCCAATGTTATCGGAATGAGCCAGCATGCCGATGGCGGTCGCCTGGCAACTAAGCCCTACGCGGGTGGCGGTGCCTACATCAACCGCATGTCCGACCATTGCGGAAATTGCCGATACGACGTGAAGCAAAAGACTGGTCCTGATGCGTGTCCCTTCAACGCGCTATATTGGGATTTCCTGGCGCGGCATGAGCGGCGCTTTCGGCGCAACCGACGAATGGTCCAGATGTACGCCAATTGGGACCGGATGAAGCCCGAGGTGCGCGACGCCTACCGTGTTAGTGCCGCTAGCTTCCTTGCCACGCTCAAGCCGGCGGCACTCGGCTGGGCTCGGTGACTGTCGAAACTTTTACTCACCTGGTCGCTGCTATAGATCCAGTTTAAATGGAAACTTCTGAGGTCTGGCATATTATAGCAGACGGTACAATTTCGATCCAGCTACAGCTATTTCCCGTTTACGCTCGAACACGTCAGTGTCCCCTTTTTCCCTAAGGCACGCCGAGGGTACGCAATTCAGGCTCCCTTGGGTCGGTCAACAAACCAACGCTGCCTTCGCTCCGCAGAGCAATGACTTGACGTTTTCGCTCCATCAAAGCATCGCAAGCGACGTACTTCGCCCATGAGTTTCATCATGGGCAACGCCGACGCAGTCGTTTAGAACTGCGTTCGGATCTAGGAGACTGAAGATGAACGCAAGATTGGCCATTTTCGTCGTGACGGCCGCGCTGGTTTCTAGCCCGGTGATGGCTCAAGTTCACTCTAGTGCCCCGGCCAAGCCCTCACTCCTGGATCGCATGAAGGCCGTGGCTCACAGCAAGACCACAACCACGACGAAAGTTACCACACATGCGGTGACGCCGATGAATGCGCCCCAAAAGGGACAAGCCCCCCGCACGGCAAAGTCGCTCGATTGCTCGAAGCAGGCCGATGCCAAGAACATCCACGGCAAGGATAGGAAGAGCTTCATGTCCCATTGCAAGAAGGCCTAACCGAGCGCTTCTGGGATCTCGGCAAACTACGTGATTGAAGCCGGACCAACGTTCGTCGCGACGTGAATGTGTGAAAGAGATTGAGATGACAGAAGAAACAGAAAAGAACCTCGTCGACCTTGCGACAGAGCTGACGATCGCGTGGCTCGGAAATCCCAATACGCGCATCTCCGCGGAGGAAGTTCCGGCTTTCCTTCGCACTATGCACATGGCCGTGAGCGCGCTTTCCACTTCGACGAGCGGGGCGGGGCAGCCGGCCTCAGAAGCGGCGGGCTCCGAACAGTATATGCCTGCGGTCACGGCACGAAAGTCTCTGGCGTCACCCAATCACATCATTTCGATGATCGACGGTAAGCCTTACAAGACCCTTCGCCGTCACTTATCCACCCACGGACTGTCACCGAAGGAATACCGCGAGCGCTACAAGCTCAAACCCGATTATCCGATTGTCGCGCCAAATTACTCGGAAGCTCGGCGCGCGATGGCGAAAAAGATTGGGCTTGGACAAAAGGGTCGCGCCGCGAGAACGGCAGCAGAGTCGTCTCCAGGCGCAACACTGGCCGCACCAGCTGAAAAGGCAGCACGAAAGCCGAGGGCCCCGAAGCCCGCTTAGTGGTTGCTCGGTCCAGGATATAAATCTCCTGGACCGACGAGCCGCCGGCGATTGGAATGGTCTCGTCGCTCGAACCCATTAGAGCCGCCGCGGTGGCAACCGCGAGGACCTTCTGATCTTTCTTCGCCGGAGACCCGAAATGAGCCGTACGGTTCTTGCCACTGCTATACTCCTGCTTACCAGTGCGGCACCGCTTGCGGCGCGAACGACCGCTGCCGACCGTACGCTCGTCGCGGCGGTCGCCGATCCGCACCGCACCGCCGCGAACCGACTTCGCGACCGGTACCGCCATCCTGTCGACACGCTAGGCTTCTTTGGCATTACGGCCGGGCAGACCGTGGTCGAATTTCTGCCGAGCAGCGGCTGGTACACCGAGATCCTCGCGCCGCTGCTTCACGCGAAGGGCCATTATATCGCGCTTGCCGGCAGCACACCGAAAGCGCAGGCTGCCCTGACCAAGCTCCTTGAGGGTGGCGGACCTCGCTACGTGGGTGCCACCACCGCATCTATCGACACGGCCACGGGCACGAGCACTATCGCGCCGCGCTCGGTCGACGTCGTCCTGACCTTTCGCAACGTACACAACCTGATTTTCGACGGACCCGGCACCGCACCGCGCGTATTCGCGGCGTTCTTCAGGATGTTGAAGCCCGGAGGCACCCTAGGTGTCGTCGACCACCACCTGCCCGAAAGCCGCGACAGCGCGCTCGAGCAGTCGAGCGGCTATCTCAAGCGGTCGACGGTTCTAAAACTGGCGACGGCGGCGGGGTTCCGCCTCGTTGCAGAATCGCGGGTCAACGCGAACCCGAAGGACAAGGCCGACTACCCGAAAGGTGTCTGGACCCTCCCGCCGACGCTCACCGAAGGCGAAAAGGACCGCGCTCGCTATCTTGCGATTGGCGAGAGCGATCGCATGACGCTGAAATTCGTCAAGCCGCGCTGAGCGCGGGCGAGCCGAGAATAGTGCATCGTAAAACAGACGCGAGTGGAACGTGAACATGAAATACAAAGCTCGACTGATTGCCGGATTGGCGCTTGCTGCGCTCACGACGTCGATGAACGCTTCCGCCGAAACCGGTGCGCCTGGCATGAAAGTTATCGATCGGCTCGCGCCTGGCGGCAGCGGCGGCTGGGATTACGCCTCGATCGATGAGGCTGCCCGCAAGCTATACATCAGTCGTGGAGCTTCGATCATGTCGCTCGACGCTGACACCGGTAAATCCACACTCGCTCTGGCCACTACCAACCGATCTCATCAGATTGTGCCGATCAATGGTGGCCTTGAACTACTGGTCACGAATAGTGGCGACGCCACCGTCACGATCATAAGTGCAGCGACCGGCAAGACCCGTGTAACGACCCACGTGAGCGCCGGTCCCGATGCGGCCCTCCTCGAACCGACCAGCGGACTGGTTGCAGTTGTCGGTAATAGGAGTGGCAACGTTGACCTTGTTGATCCCAAGAGCGGGGCCTCAAGGGGGACGATCGCTGTAGGAGGGACGCTTGAGTACGCGGTGGCCGACGGCAAGGGTAAGGTCTTCGTGAACGTCGAAGATAAGGGTGAGATTGCCGCCATCGACATGAAGGCCCGCAGAGTGATCGGTCGTTTCAAAATGGCCGGTTGCGAAGAACCGACAGGCCTCGCTTATTTACCGCCCAATAATGTTTTGCTTGCCGCCTGCGGCAATGGCGTAGCGGTCCTCGTCTCCCCTAGCACGGGCGAAGTCATTCAAAGGCTAACAATTGGCAAAGGATCGGACGCAGTTTTCTACGACGGTGTTCGTAGGCTGGCCTTCATTCCATCCGGCGACAGCGGCACGTTGGCGGTGATCGCGGTCAAGGGCCGGACGGCCCGGATCCTAGAAACAATTAAAACCGCCAAAGGCGCCCGACTGGGCATGGTCGATACCAAGACGGGGAAGGTCTATCTCCCGACCGCCAAGTTCGGGCCTCCGGCAACACCGGGGGGTTGGCCGACAGTCGTGCCTGGTTCCTTCGAGATACTCGTTATTGGTCGAGATTTGACGCATCCGGCCTCTCGGACGCGTTGAACAGTTTCAGCGCGCTGGTTGATTCCGGAAAGCGGTCCATTTGAAGGCAATTCACCGGCAAGGCTGGGATCCCTTGCTTTGTATGGCCTGATGGACTGGCCGCGAGGATCGCAGTCGTGCTTCACTTCTGGGCATCCCCAGGGGATTATGGCGCATCACTGGCAAACCCACAGGCCTCTACTGATGCATCGCTGCAGGTTTAGAGCGATCGGCCCCGCCGTAATTGTCTTGGCGGGTGCCCAGAGAGGTGGCTCGGTTTGTTTGAACAGGCTCGCGCGATTATTAAGTGGAGCGTCTGCCGGTTTCATGCCGCTGCGAGAAGCGGTTGGTTGAAGTAGGCCTGATCGGGTGTCTTGCGGTCAAGTGAAGAATGCGGCCGTCG
>JANXUU010000085.1 GCA_025356055.1 Sphingomonas sp.
TGCCACCTTCGCCTTGAATGCCGGGCTGTGGTTCCGGCGCGTTCGCTTCGTCATCATCTCTCCTGTTCGACAGCCATCCTGGCCACCTTCAGGCAGAAACTCCACTTAACGCACTGTCCAGATTTGCCGAGCCACCTCTCAATACGTTGTACGGCTTGTTGAACAGGATCAGCGTCACGTTATCGCGCACCCGGCGACGCTTTGGGCGACCGCCTCGGCGACCTTGATGCCATCGACCGCCGCCGACAGGATGCCGCCAGCATAGCCCGCCCCTTCTCCCGCAGGGAACAGCCCGCCGGTGTTCAGGCTTTGAAAGTCGTCGCCGCGCGTGAAGCGCACCGGAGACGAGGTGCGCGTCTCGACCCCAGTCATGACGACGTCGGGATGGTCGTAGCCGGCAATTTGGCGCCCGAAAACCGGGATCGCCTCGCGCATCGCCTCGACTGCATAATCGGGCAGGCAGCGCGCAAGGTCGGTCGGCTTTACCCCCGGGCGGTAGGAGGGAACCACGCTGCCAAGGGTCGTCGATGGGCGGCCCGCCAGGAAGTCACCAACGCGCTGCGCGGGGGCATGATAGCTCGAACCGCCAGCGACAAAGGCGAGCGATTCCCAGTGTCGCTGGAACGCTATTCCGGCAAGTGGATCGCCAAAATAGTCGCGTGCCGGGTCGATTCCGACGACAAACCCCGAATTGGCGTTGCGCTCCTCGCGCGAATATTGGCTCATGCCATTGGTGGCCACGCGTCCCTCCTCGGAGGTTGCCGCGACGACGGTCCCGCCGGGACACATGCAGAAGCTGTAGACCGTGCGACCGTTCCGGCAGTGGTGCGACAAATGATATTCGGCCGCACCCAGAATCGGGTTGCCCGCGTCCACGCCAAACCGCGACTTGTCGACCCACGATTGCGGATGCTCCATCCGGACGCCGATCGAGAAGGGCTTTGGTTCGACATGCACGCCAGCCGCGTGGAGCATCTCGAACGTGTCGCGTGCGCTATGCCCGATCGCCAGCACGACCTGATCGGCTTCGAGATACTCGCCGGTGTGGAGGTGAAGTCCGCGGACGTGTCTCGCCCCGTTGGAATCAGTCGAGATATCGAGTCCGTCGACGCGGCGGCCGAAGCGATATTCGCCGCCCAGCCCCTCGATAGTCTTACGCAGGCTTTCGACCATGGTCACCAGACGGAACGTGCCAATATGCGGATGCGCCTCGGTCAGGATTTCGGGGGGTGCACCGGCGCGGACGAACTCGGTCAGCACCTTGCGATCAAGATGGCGCCCATCCTTGATCCGGCTGTAGAGCTTGCCGTCGGAAAAGGTGCCGGCGCCGCCCTCGCCGAACTGAGCGTTGGATTCGGGGTCGAGCACGCCGCGCCGCCACAGTCCCCATGTATCCTTCGTCCGCTCGCGAACCACCTTGCCGCGGTCGAGAATGATCGGTCGAAAGCCCATCTGCGCCAGGATCAGCCCGGCAAACAGGCCGCACGGTCCCGCGCCGACGACCACTGGTCGCCGCACCCCCGCCGGCGCCTGCGCGACGAACTTGTAGCTGGTGTTCGGCGTCGGCTGGACGTTACGATCCTTGCGAAAGCGCGCGAGCACCGCGCCCTCGTCCTTCACGTTCACGTCGACCGAATAGACCAGCTGGATATTGGTGTTGTCGCGCGCATCGTGCGCCCGCCGCGCGACGACGTGGCGGACAAGCTCGCGCGGGGTAATCCGCAACCTCTTGCAGATCGTTGCAGGCAGCGCCTCCGGCGGATGGTGCAGCGGCAGCGTCAATTCGGTGAGGCGAAGCATCACGCGCCCCTAGCCCGCAGTATCCCGTTCGCCAATCATTCTGGTTCAGGAGTTAATGCACACTCCCGTCCGGTTTCATCGAATTTTGAGCATAACCTCGGCCGCGGCAAGATCGTTAGCCGTGTTGATGTTAAAGAAAGGGTCTGCGGGTTCGTTCGACCATTCGACTTCAATGGCGCAGATTACCTCGGCGAATCCGCGCAGCGACGCGCGGCCTGAAGCCAGGTAAGTCGAGAGATCTTTCAAATTCGTGACACGCCACAGGCCGCACGTGGGATGCGTACGCCCACCGCTCGCCGCCAACGCGACCCCGGTCCGTGGGGTCAGGGCCTCGTTCAGGCGATCGCAAAGCTCAGCGGGGAGGAAGGGCGTGTCGCACGGGATGGTCAAGACACGATCAACGCCGTGCTCTCGCGCGAATGTCAGGGCAGAGCCGATTCCGGATATCGGGCCTCGATCGGATTTGTCGTCGAGCAGCGGAATATCTTTGTAAGAATATGCAGGTGTTTGCGGCCTGGACGAAATTGCAATGAGGTTCGACCAGCCACGTGCCTGGCCAATCGCCCGGTCGAGCAGACTCTTCCCCGCCAGCAACCGGTGCGGCTTACCGCCACCAATTCGCTGGCCTTCGCCGCCTGCCAAGATCACGACAGCAGTCATGGGTCAAATCCCGTGGGTGAGGCCCTCAACAAGGGCAAATAAATTGGGTGAAGCACCCAACATCAAGTGTGGAAACAAGGCTCAGAGAGAGGTGGCTCGGTTTGTTTGAACAGGCTCGCGCGATTATTAAGTGGAGCGTCTGCCGGTTTCATGCCGCTGCGAGAAGCGGTTGGTTGAAGTAGGCCTGATCGGGTGTCTTGCGGTCAAGTGAAGAATGCGGCCGTCG
>JANXUU010000103.1 GCA_025356055.1 Sphingomonas sp.
GCCCTTCGGTAATGTCCAGCGCGTAACTGAACGCACCGATCAACTCGGCCAGCGTGACGGTATTTGTCGTTGCTTCCGGCAAGATCGGTACGAACTTCACGATTTCAGACCTTTCGACTGGTCGTCTCGTGACATCGTAGAATTAAATTTCGATTAAAGCGGCTTTCACCCCGCCCATCCCAGCGTCGGTTCAGCGATCAATTTGGGCAAAGGGAAAGGCCAAGTCTGCCGGACGTTCGTGGCGCCTAATGGCGGTGCTGTGGCCGCAACCGATACCGCGCGCCGTCAAACCCTTCGAACAGGCCGGCAATCGCGGGGTGGTCGACTTCGATGCCTTCCTCGTCGGGGAGGAGGTTCTGCTGGCTGACGTAGGCGACGTAACTCGACTCGGCGTTTTCGGCGAGCAGGTGGTAAAAAGGCTGATCCTTGCGCGGGCGCATCTGTTCGGGGATCGCCTCATACCATTCGTCGCTGTTGGCGAATTCGGGGTCGACGTCGAAGATCACCCCGCGGAAATCGAGCAGGCGATGTTTCACGACTTCGCCGATGGTGAAGCGGGCCTCGCGCATGGGCAGCTGCATGGTCATGCTTCCTATGTAGGCCCACCGTCCATCCACGCAAGCGCGTTAGGGTGAGATCGGTTCCCCCGCCCAGTCGATCAGCCGGCCGCTGTCGGCGGGGGTGAGCGCGGCGATGACGGCGAGGAGGTGGGCGGCGCTGATCGCAGGGGTGAACAATTGTCCCGAGGGAACATTGCGCTGGAAGGGGGCCGACAGCGCGGTGTCGACGGTGCCGGGATGGAGCGCGACGGCGGTCATGTCCGGCCTGGTGCGGGCGAGCTCGATCGATAGGGTGCGGACGAACTGGTTGAGCGCGGCCTTCGACGCGCGATAGCCGTACCATCCGCCCAGCCGATTGTCGGAGATGCTGCCGACGCGGGCCGAGAGGAAGGCGAGCGTGGCGGTGGGGGCCATCAGCTCAAGGAAATGGCGCGCGACGAGCATCGGGCCGATGGCGTTGACGGCAAAGCTGTCGGTGAGGGTGGCGGCGTCGAGCTGGCGCCAGCTTTTCTCGGGGCCGGCAGCGGCGGTGTGGAGCGTGCCGGTGGCGAGGATGAGGAGGTCGAAGCATTGGTCGGCGAGCGCCGTTGCGGCGGCGGAAATGCTGGGCTCGTCGGTCAGGTCGACGGGCGGATCGCTTCGGCGGGAGAGGCGGGTGACGGCGGTGCCGGTTGCGTCGAGGGCGTCGGCAAGGGCTGCCCCGATGCCGCCCGTGGCGCCGATAATGAGGGCTTTCATCAAGTCACTCTAGGCAAGCGAAACAAGCGCTGCTAGAGGCCGCGACCGACCGACCGGCACTTTGTGGCGGCCCATGCGATCACCCCTGCGGAGAGGTGGCTGAGTGGTCGAAAGCACCGCACTCGAAATGCGACGTACCCGCAAGGGTACCGTGGGTTCGAATCCCACCCTCTCCGCCAGCCTTTGCGCTAAAAGGCTGAAACAACGTCTTTTTTTCACGGCTGTGAATTAGGCCCCACCCCCAGCCCCACTCGGAGCGACTTGAGGGACGCCGGGGCGCCGCTTACGGCTTACTGTGGCGCAAAAGCATTCTTTTTGACCAGGAGAGGGGGGCGGAGGGGGTTTGTCCGGGCCGGTAGCCGGGGAGGCTTCCACGGTCATCGGCATATTTTTTGAAAATTTCTGGGAAATTCTCCGCGGCCGCGTCATGTCCTTAGACCCGACGCCAGAGATATGACCCCTCGATTGGCCCCTTCGCTCGCTCAGCGGGCTAGGCTGATTTTCTGATTACGCAACGATAGTACTTGCTCTTCTCGGACGACGAAAGTCCGTGAGTTCGCGCGCGTTTGGCGCCACTCCAGTGCTCCCTCCGCCATGAGTTTGCGAACCCCGAGCGCATTCGTGCCCAGCAGGACAGCCGCGCGGGAAATGGGTAACCAAGAGGCGCCCTCGATCGCGTAGCGAAGCTTAGTCATCGGTGTGCTCCCCACTCCAATAGCGGACTCCGCCGCCCGTCGCGCAGTCCCTAATCAAGCGGCAACTCGATCTCTTTCATTATGCGATCGGTTTCGGAAAGGATTTTCACTATCTTCTGATAGTGACCGATGTCCTCCCACGAGAGCGACCGGCCGCGCCGGTCTTTGAGCCATTTCTGAGCGGGCTGG
>JANXUU010000105.1 GCA_025356055.1 Sphingomonas sp.
CCGCCTTGCGCCTTGACGCCCGCCCCCCCTCCGCCTAGGGGACCGCTTCGGTTTCGGCCGAATCCATCGTCATTCAAACACGTAAGCAGGCGTTCCGGCCATGAAGATTCGCAATTCCCTGAAGTCGCTCAAGTCGCGCCATCGCGATTGCCGAGTGATTCGCCGCCGTGGCCGCACCTACGTCATCAACAAGACGAACCGGCGCTTCAAAGCCAGACAGGGCTAAACTCCGGGTCTAATCCGCGGTCCGTTCGCGCCCTGCATCAAACGATCAATCGATCGCCCGGCCGCTCACCAGCGGACCGGGCGGTCGGTCGTTCTGGCCCTGGTAATCGCGCGCGCCAATCATCCCGTCGCGGATTCGTCACGTCTCATCTTCATCCCGCATTCACTCGTTGCTATATAGAAGGGCAGCAAGGAGAAATGCGATGCGCAGGTTCGGAATGATCAAGTGGGCGACGGGAGCAGCCTTGGCGCTGTTCGTGGCCGGCTCGGCCAATGCCGTCATCGCGCAGGCGCAAGCCCCCTCGACCCCCAAGGGCTTCAACTATGAAATCCGCGACGGCAAACGCGTGCCCAAGGGCAACCGCGTCACCGCCGCCGACGGCAGCTGGCGCGAGGAAGTTCGCCAGGGCCAGTGCACCACAGTCAAGGCCAAGTCCGCCAGCGGCGACTATAGCGAAACCCGTAAATGCGACTGATCTAATCCTCCCCTCATTTTCGAGGGGCGGGGGACCGCTCAGCGAAGCTGAGAGGTGGAGGGGAAACCCCGGTAACCACTCTCAAGCGGCGGGCTTCGCGCCCGCCATTTTCTTGCCCGGATTCGGGTCCTTTGCTGGCGCCCTGCACAGCGGCAACTTCAGCTCCTTCGCGTCATCGCACGAGCTGACCTGCGCCACGCCATTGGCGGCCACGAACACCGTCCAGCTCTTGCCGTCATCGCAATCGGCCTGCCATGCCTGCAAATTCTTCCATGGCGCCAGCGCGTTCGACCCAATGATCCGCTTGCAATAATGGCCCGAATCATGAATCGCCCGCTTCAGGCCGATCATCCGATTCATTTCGCTGGCGCTGGCGAGCTGTTTCTGCGCCTCGCCCTGCACCTTGATCTCGGGCTTGGGCGGCGGCGGCGTCGATGGACCGCACGCGCCCAGCAGCGCCAACGTGCTCAGCACCGCCGTCATCATCACCATCTGCCGCATGACACTCTCCATCACCCTTGCGCTCTCAACGCACGAAACATCGCTGCGGCATCACCCGGCGCGACCCCGTCGGACAGCGCCACGAACACCGTATCGTCCCCTGCGATCGTCCCGGCAATCTCCCCCAGCGCCGCCTGGTCGATCGCATGGGCAACGATATTGGCCGACCCCGGCGGAGTCCTCAGCACCACCAGCGGCCCCGCCGCGATTATGCTTGTCACCCACTGGCCCAGCATCGCCGCCAGCCTCGGCCCGCTCGCGCGAAGCCCCTCGGCCCGCACATAGCCCGACCGCACCCTGACCGCGCCCAGCGCCTCCAGGTCGCGCGACACCGTCGCCTGGGTCGCCGCCACCCCCGCCTCGGCCAGCCGCTCGACCAGCATCTCCTGCCCCCCGACCCCGCCTGCGCGAAGCCAGTCGGCAATCATTGCCCGTCGCTGGTCCCTGGCGTTCATCGGGGTTCGGGGCACGCCGCCAGCGGACGCTTGTCGTCCGCGCACACCATCGTGCCGATTCCCTGGTCGGTGAACAGCTCGATCAGCAGCGAATGCTCGGCCCGCCCGTCCAGCATCACCGCGCTTCCGACCCCGCCCTCGACCGCCTCGACACAGCTGGTCAGCTTGGGGATCATTCCCCCCGTTACGCTCGCATCGGCAATTCTTGCGCGGGCCTCGCCCGCCGTCAGTTGATCGATCAGGCTGTCGGGATCATTCGGATCGGCCAGCAAGCCCGGCGCGCCCGTCAGATAAATGATCTTCTCTGCCCCCATCGCCACCGCGATCGCCCGCGCGGCATCGTCGGCGTTGACGTTGTACGGCTGCCCCGACGTATCCGCGCCGACCGTCGATACCACCGGCACTAGCCCATCATCCAGCAGTGCATGGAGCAATCCCGCGCGGACATTGGTGACCGTGCCGACGAAGCCCAGCGCCGGGTCGAGCGGTTCAGCCTCCAGCAGCCGCCCGTCCTCGCCCGCTACCCCGACCGCGACCGGCTCCAGCGCGTTCATCGCCGCCACCAGCTCGCGGTTGATCTTGCCGACCAGCACCATCCGCACGATGTCGAGCGTGTCGGCGTCGGTCACGCGCAGTCCCTCGCGAAACTCGGGCACCAGCCCCGCGCGCTTCATCTGGGCGTCGATCTGCGGGCCCCCGCCATGGACCAGCACCGGCCTGATCCCGACCGAGTGGAGCAGCAAGATATCCTTGGCCAGGCTCCGCGCCCGCTCGGGATCGGTCATCGGCAACCCGCCGACCTTCACCACCATCGTCTTGCCGACATAGCGCCTGATGTAGGGCAGCGCCTGGATCAGCAGTTGCGCGGTGTCGTTGGGGGTCATGATCATGAGGTTTGCACATTTTCCTTGATGTAGCCCGGGCCCAGGTCGACCCCGACCGCGCGCCCGATCCCGGTCCCGATGCCAAGGTCAATGATGATCTCGATCTCGGGCAAGACCATGTGGGCATGAACGGCTGCGGCATCGTGGGCGATCTCGACCCCGCCGCGCGACACGATGATCCCGCCATAGGCGACAGACGATGTCTCGGTGACGAACTGCGCGCCGCATGCTCCCGCCTCGCCTAATATCCGCCCCCAATAAGGATCCGACCCGGCCCAGCTGCACTTGATCAACATATTGCGCGAGATCGATTTGGCGACATGGCGCGCCTCGTCATCGCTTGCTGCCCCGGTGCAGTGGATCTGCACGACGCGCGTCACTCCCTCGCCGTCACGCGCCATTTGCAACATCAGTTCCTCGCAAACCCGGTGCAACGCGTCCTCAAACCCCTCCGCGCTGGGGACCGACCGCCGACCACTTGCAAACAACAACACCGTATCGTTGGTCGATGTCGCTCCATCGACGCTCAGCACGTTGAAGGTGGCATCAGCAGCGCGGCGGAGCATCGGCTGCATCGTCGCGGCGTCGATGTCGGCGTCGGTCGTGAGATAGGCGAGCATCGTCGCCATGTTCGGCGCGATCATGC
>JANXUU010000017.1 GCA_025356055.1 Sphingomonas sp.
GGCCGGGGGCGAGCGTGCGCGGGATATGGGTGAGGAACTGAAGCCGCTCGTCGGTCGTCCAATGGCCCCACGCGGCGGCATCGGGCGCACCCCCGGCGGTGAAGGCGGCGACCGCCTTGTCCTGGTCGGCGAAGGCGGCGGGATCGGCCGGGATGGCGTTGGCGGGGATGCCGGGTTTGTAGACCCAGTCGTCGAGCATCAGTTTTGTCTCGATCGCCTTGTCGCCCTTGATCAGATGCTGGCGAAGGTCGGCGAGGAAGATCGACGAGGTGACGGGGCGGAAGGCGTGGCGATCGAACCAGCCCTTCAGATAAGCGTCGAACGCCGGTCGGCCAACGGCGGCTTCGATCACTCGAAGGAAGGCGGCGCCTTTTTCGTAGGCGATGTCGGTCAGCCCGTCGTCGGGGTGACGGCCCGCAAGATTCTGGTGAAGCTGGGTGTCCTTCGAGGTCGGGCCGCCGGCGTCGGTGACCGCCTTGTCCTGCGAGTCGATACCGAGCGCGACCTGCTGCGATGCGACCTTCCTGCCATAGAGCTGCTCCACGATGCGGCGCTCGGCGTAGGTCGTCATGCCCTCGTTCAGCCAGATGTCGCCCCATGTCGCGTTGGTCGCCAGATTGCCCGACCAGCTGTGTGCCAGCTCATGGGCGACGAGGCTGACGAGGCTCTTGTCGCCAACGATGAAGGTCGGGGTGAGGAAGGTCAGGTTGGGGTTTTCCATTCCGCCGAAGGGGAAGGAGGGCGGCAGGACGATGACGTCGTAGCGACCCCATTTATAGGGGCCGTAAAGCTGCTCGGCGGCGCTGACCATCTTCTCGCTGTCGGCGAGCTCGGTGGCGGCGGCGGGCAACGTGGCGGGTTCGGCCCAGACGCCGGTGCGGGCACCAAGCGATCGGAAAGCGAGGTCGCCGACGGCGATGGCGATGCCGTAGCTGGGGACCGGATGCTGCATGCGATAGGCGAAGCGCGCCTTGCCGGCGGGGAGGGCGGCGGAATCGGCGCGATCGTCCTTCTGGCCACTCATGACCGCGGTGAAGCCGGCCGGCACGGTGATCCTCGCGTCCCAGCTCTGGCGGATGCCGGGCGAATCTTGGGTCGGGATCCAGCTTCGATTCTCGATCGATTCACCCTGGCTGAACAGGAAGGGGAGTTTCTTTCCGGCGGTCTGGGCCGGGGTCAGCCATTGCAGCGCGCCGGCGTCGGGGGCCGATTTGTAGTGGACGACGAAGTGGCGGGCGGCGCCGATCCGGACGGTCAGCGGGGCGCCCAATTTCGGGTCGACCGCGCCGACCTGCCACGGCAGCGCCTTGCCATGGCCGTCATCGATCGAGGCGATGTCGAGACCCTTGTCGTCGAGGATGATGGTTCCGACCCCGGGCCTGGCATCGACGTCGAGCGCGGCGGTGCCGGCGATGCGCTTGCCCGCCATGTCGACATCGAGGTCGAGTGCGACATGGGTGACGCGCGCGTCGAGCGGCATGGCGAAGCTGTGCGGATCGACCGCGTCGGGGGCATCGAGGATCGGCGCGATGTCGCCGGCGCTGGCGGTGGCTGGGGCGGCGGCGTTGCCCTGGGGCAGCGCGCCTTGCTGGCAGGAGGCGAGCGCGAAGGCAGTGACGGCAATCAGGTTACGCATGATCGGTCCTGGGGTTGGACCCGCAGCAACAGCGGGGGCTATTTTCGGTCGGGCTATTTCTTGCGGGTGAAGTCGACAGCGACGACGTTGCTGCCATCGTCGACTTGGGGGGTGACGGGGATGTCGTTCTGGGGAAGATCGTGGGTCTCATGCTCGAGCGGGGCGCCGCTGGCGAGGAACTTCAAGCTGAAGTCGACCGCCGGATCGACGAAATCGGTGACCGCCGCGAACGGTACGACCAGCGTCGAGGGAATGCCGCCGAACGACAGGCCGACCGAGAAAAACTCGTCCTCGACCTTGAGGTCCCAGAAGCGGTGCTGGATGACGATCGTCATCTCCTCGGGGAAGCGCTCCATGAGGTGCCTGGGGATCGATACGCCGGCCAGCCGGGTGCGGAAAGTGATGTAGAAATGATGCCCGCCGGGCAGCACGCCGGTCGATTCGACCTCGCGCAGGACCCGGCCCACGACTTCGCGCAACGCCTCCTGCACGATCTCGTCATAGGGAATGAGGCTTTCAGGCGTGTCGTCGACCATCGTGTCGTGGTAGCGCCGGGGTCGCCCCGGTCAAGCGGAAGAGACAAGATGCCAATCGATGCCAGCCTGCCTTACGACGACAGCAACGTATTTGCGCGGATTTTGCGGGGGGAATTGCCCGCCAAGAAAGTCCACGAAAGCGAGCACAGCCTTGCCTTTCATGATCTCCACCCGTTGGCGCCGATCCATGTGCTGGTGATTCCCAAGGGCGCCTATGTGTCGTGGGACGATTTTTCGGCCAAGGCGTCGGATGCCGAGATCGGCGATTTCGTGCGCGCGGTGGGCGACGTTGCGCGGATGACGAGGGCCTCGGCGCAGGGCTATCGCCTGCTAAGCAATTGCGGCAAGCGCGGCGGGCAGGAAGTGCCGCATCTGCACGTCCATTTGTTCGGCGGGGCGCCGCTCGGGCCGATGCTGGCGCGATAGCGGCCGGTTGGCGCGATAAGCCCTTCTGATCTGGAGGGATTGCGCGAACCGCGCGACACGCTAGGCTCTGCGCCCAATAAGCCCGCGCCCGAGCGCGCAGCCCAAGGGGAAGTCCATGTTGTTCGACCGCGTAAAATCTTTGGACGCGATCCTCGCGACCGCCGAGAAGAAGGGGCTGCACCGATCGCTCGGCGCGTTCCAGCTGACCATGCTCGGGGTCGGCGCGGTGATCGGCACCGGGATTTTCGTGCTGACGTCCGAAGCCGCGCAAAAGGCCGGGCCGGGCATGTTGCTCAGCTTCGTCATCGCCGGCTTCGTGTGCGCGGTTGCAGCACTATGCTATTCCGAACTGGCCTCGATGGTCCCGGTATCAGGCTCGGCCTACACTTATACTTATGCCGTGATGGGCGAGTTGATGGCGTGGATGGTCGGCTGGGCGCTGATCCTGGAATATGCCGTGGGCGCATCGGCCGTGGCGGTCGGCTGGTCGGGATATTTCGTCGGTTTCATGGGCCATATCAATGACTTCCTGCCCTTTGTCCCGAACATTACCATCTCCAAGGAATTTGCGGTCGGGCCAAGCCAGGGCGGGCTGATCAACCTGCCTGCCGTGGTTATTTCGATCCTTGTCACGCTGCTGCTGATCGCCGGGACGACCGAAAGCGCACGCTTCAACGCCGTGCTGGTGTCGATCAAAATTACCGCGCTAACGCTGTTCATCATCCTCACCGTCCCGGT
>JANXUU010000157.1 GCA_025356055.1 Sphingomonas sp.
GCTCGCCTATGGCCTCGACAAGAACGACGGCAAGACGATCGCGGTCTATGACCTTGGCGGCGGCACGTTCGACGTGTCGATCCTCGAGATCGGCGACGGCGTGTTCGAAGTGAAGTCGACCAATGGCGACACGTTCCTGGGTGGCGAGGACTTCGACGCCAAGATCGTGGAATATCTGGCCGATAAGTTCAAGGCTAAGGAAGGCATTGATCTCAAGACGGATCGGCTCGCGTTGCAACGGCTCAAGGAAGCCGCCGAAAAGGCCAAGATCGAGCTGTCTTCGGCGCAGACGACCGAGATCAATCAGCCGTTTATCACCGCGCGGATGGAGGGAGGACAGACGACCCCGCTCCACCTCGTTGAGACGATCACCCGCGCCGACCTCGAGAAGCTGGTCGCCGACCTCATTAGTCGCACGCTCGAGCCGTGCCGCAAGGCGATCAAGGACGCCGGGATCGATGCCAAGGCGATCGACGAGGTTGTGCTGGTTGGCGGCATGACGCGCATGCCGCGCGTTCGTGAAGTGGTTAAGGAATTTTTCAACAAGGAGCCGCACACGGGCGTCAATCCCGATGAAGTCGTCGCGATGGGCGCCGCCATACAGGCGGGAGTGCTTCAGGGCGACGTCAAGGACGTGCTACTGCTCGATGTCACGCCGCTAAGCCTAGGCATCGAGACGCTGGGCGGGGTCTTCACGCGGATGATCGACCGCAACACGACCATTCCGACAAAGAAGAGCCAGACCTTCTCGACCGCCGACGACAATCAGAACGCGGTCACTATCCGGGTATTCCAGGGCGAGCGCGAGATGGCGGCGGACAACAAGGTGCTGGGCCAGTTTGACTTGGTCGGCATCCCGCCCGCTCCGCGCGGCGTGCCGCAGATCGAGGTTACGTTCGACATCGACGCCAACGGCATTGTCAACGTTTCGGCCAAGGACAAGGGCACCGGCAAGGAACAGCAGATCCGCATCCAGGCGTCAGGCGGTCTTAAGGACGAAGATATCGAGAAGATGGTCAAGGAAGCCGAGCAGTTCGCCGACGATGACAAGAAGCGGCGCGCGGGAGCTGAGGCCAAGAACCAGGCTGAGAGCCTAATTCACTCGACCGAGGCGCAGCTGAAGGAGCATGGCGACAAGGTCTCGGGTGATATCAAGGCTGAGATCGAGACGGCTCTCGTCGAGGCGAAGGCAGCCGTCGAGAGCGGTGACGCCGAGGCGATGACGACAAAGACCGACGCGCTATCACAGGCGGCAATGAAGCTTGGTCAGGCAATTTATGAGCAGGCTCAGGCGGCTGGCGGGCCGGATGCCTCGACCAAGGGCGAAGAGCCGACCGCCGAAGCGAAACCTGCCGAAGATGACGTGGTCGACGCCGAATTTTCGGAAGTCGACGACGAACACAAGGGCTGATGACGGAGCATGTCGTCCCGGCGCGTGCCGGAGTTTCGGTTGGTTGGAGCAAGCCTTTAACCACTGGAATTCCGGGCTACACCGGGATGACGGCCTGTGGGGACCGTCATGGTTGAAACCGATTTCTATGCACTGTTGGAGGTCGAACGGGCCGCCGACGACAAGACCATCAAGGCGTCATACCGTCGCCTGGCGATGGAGTGCCATCCCGACCGCCACGGCGGCTGCACCAACCAGGAAGCGCGCTTCAAGGCGATCAGCGAGGCGTATGATTGCCTCAAGGATCCGCAGAAGCGCGCGGCCTATGATCGCTTTGGCCATGCCGCGTTTCAGCAGGGTGGGGCGGGCGGTGGCGGGTTCGGCGGTGGCGGCGCAGGCTTCGAGGGCTTCTCCGACATCTTCTCGTCGATCTTTGGCGAATTAAACGATCCGCGCGCGCAGCGGGCCAATGCCGCGCGTGGCGCTGACCTGCGCTACGACTTGGAACTTAGCCTTGAGGAAGCCTTCGCCGGGATCGAGAAAACGCTGACGATCGAGGCGTTGGCCAAGTGCGAGCCATGCGCCGGGCACGGGTCGAAGAGCCACGTTAAAGCGCAGACCTGCCCGACATGCGGCGGCGCGGGGAAGGTTCGCGCTCAACAAGGCTTCTTCATCGTCGAACGGGGCTGCCCTGGGTGCCAGGGGTCGGGACAGGTCGTCGCCGACCCGTGTCCGGCGTGCGGCGGCGAAGGGCGCGCGCTCAGGCAGCGCAAGATTTCGGTTAATATCCCCTATGGCGTCGACGATGGCACCCGGATTCGCGTTGGCGGTGAGGGCGAGGCGGGGATGCGCGGCGCGGCGCCGGGCGATCTTTACCTGTTCGTGCACATGAAGCGGCATGCCTATTTCAGCCGCGAAGGCACGACGCTGATCGCCGAATGTCCCGTCAGCTTCACCGCGGCGGCGCTCGGCGGGACGATCGAGGTGCCGGGTGTCGACGGCGCGCGGATAGAAATCAAGATTCCCGCGGGAACGCAGTCCGGCGAGACGCTTCGACAGCGCGGCGCGGGGATGAGCGTACTCAACGGTCGCGGACGGGGCGATCTCGTCACGCGGATTTTGGTCGAGACACCGACGCGTATGTCGAAGGAACAGCGCACCATCCTCGAACAATTTCGCGCCACCGAGACCGGCGACGAATGCCCGGCGAGCCGAAGTTTCTTCGGCCGAATCAAGGAATATTTTGAGGGTTAGTCGGACCCCGCGCGCGCGCGGCGTTCGGCGTTCAGCATTTCCTTAAGCTCGCGAACCTCGAGCCGCATCGCGAACATCTGAGCAAAGAGTTCGGCGATCGAGCGGCGTTCGAAGCCCGGGCAACGCGCGCTGGCGTGGTGGCAGTCGACCAGCCCCCACAGCGCGCCATCGATGATGATCGCGATTGACATCGAGGCACGAACGCCCGTGTTGCGAAGATCTTCGATGTCAATCGGCGAGGGCGAGCGGAGAACCGACAGCGACAAGTCGAGCGGCATGCTTTGCTCATCGAAAGCAGGGACTATGGAAACCGGCTGCGCTTCGATGTCGGTGATGACTCTCAACCGACTGCGCCCACCGAGTTTGCGTTTTTGACTGGAGATGTCGCCTGGCAGGAAGTCGCGGCCACGTAAGCTGGCAGATCCACTCCGCGCGCTTTGGGCAACGACTTCGTCAGGACCCTCCGTGGATGAGCGAGTAATCGTCACACGGTCGTAGCCGGTCAGTGCCCGGACCTGTCGCGCGCCCTCGTTCAAGAAGCCGACCATGTCGCGTGCCTGATCGAGCCGACCGATCATTCCGCTCACGGTGCCGGTGCAGTCGCCAAGGGGCTGCTCGGTCGAAGGCTCGGCTTCAACGATGACGCGGGCGTCGCCCATGTGCAGCGCGATGTCAAACAGGTGCTGGTTGCCGAACAGCGCACAGCGGAACAATCGCTCGATCGCGTCGGATCCGCGCAGCAGCGCGAGGCGGTTTCGAAGCGAATGGACTGCGTCGGGACAAAGCAAGGAATTGACGTGATGGCCGATAATCTCGTCGATCGGCTTGTCGACGAAAGCGGTGATATTGGCCGAGACGTGGCTTATCATCCAGTCACTCGACAGCGCAACAAGGAAGCCGATCGGCTGGATCGCTCCTGGTTCGACGGCCCGAGCTTTGCTCAAGCCCCGCCCTTTGCAAACACGCGATCGAAAATGACGTCGATGCGCTTGAAGTGATATTCTAGGTCGAACAGCTGCTCGATCTCGGCGGGCGGTATTTTAGTGGTGACCTCGGGATCGTCCTTGAGCAGCTGGAGCAGTGACAGCTGGCCGTCGGATTGCCACACCTTCATCGCGTTGCGCTGGACCAGCGAATAGCTGTCTTCGCGGCTCATCCCGGCTTGCGTGAGCGCAAGGAGAACGCGTTGCGAGTGGATCAGGCCGCCCATGCGGTTGAGATTCTTCTGCATCCGCTCGGGGTAGACAAGCAGCTTGTCGATTACCCCGGTGAGACGGCACAGGGCGAAGTCGAGGGTGATCGTCGCGTCGGGACCGATGAACCGCTCGACCGAGGAGTGCGAAATGTCGCGCTCGTGCCACAGTGCGACATTCTCCAGCGCGGGCACCACGGCCGCGCGGACAACGCGGGCAAGGCCAGTGAGATTTTCGGTCAGCACCGGGTTGCGCTTGTGCGGCATCGCCGATGAGCCTTTTTGACCAGGCGCAAAATATTCCTCGGCCTCGAGCACTTCGGTGCGTTGCAAGTGACGAATTTCGACCGCGAGGCGTTCGACCGACGAGGCGATGACGCCCAATGTCGCGAAGAACATCGCGTGGCGGTCGCGCGGGATGACCTGCGTGCTGGTAGGCTCGATCGCGAGGCCGAGTTGCTTGGCGACATGCGCTTCGACCGCGGGGTCGATGTTGGCAAAGGTGCCGACTGCGCCCGAGATGGCGCAGGTCGCAATGTCCCTGCGCGCCGCGACGAGCCGCTCGCGGTTGCGGGCGAACTCGGCATGAGCTTGGGCAAGCTTGAGGCCAAAGGTGACCGGCTCGGCATGGATGCCGTGGCTTCGGCCGATGGTCGGGGTCAGCTTGTGCTCGACCGCGCGGCGTTTGAGTACGGCGAGCAGCTCGTCGAGGTCGGCAAGCAGAATGTCGCTCGCCTGGGTCAGCTGGACCGATAGGCTGGTGTCGAGCACGTCGGAACTGGTCATCCCCTGGTGAAGCCAGCGCGCTTCAGGGCCCATCTGCTGCCCCGCCCAGGTCAGGAAGGCGATCACGTCGTGTTTCGTCACCGCCTCGATCGCGTCGATCGCGGGAACGTCGATTTCGCCTAGCACATTGGCGTCATAGGCGGCGCGGATGATGCGCGCGTCCTCGGCCGGAATCGCGCCGAGTTCGCCCATGGCTTCCGCCGCAAACACCTCGATCGCGAACCAGATGCGGTAGCGGTTTTCGGATGACCAGATCGCGGTCATGGCGGGGCGGGAATAGCGGGGGACCATCGGGCGCGCCTAGCAGGAGGGCGGACGCGGTTCAATTCGGGCGAAGTCCGGGAGGTCAGTCAAAGATCAGGGCTAATTTGATTTCGCGCGTTCGCCCGGGACCCGCGAATGTTCACACATGTTCGCGCTCGTGACGATGTTTCGCCGAGGGCGGGTTTCCGGAAAGCGAGAAAGAGCGACGCAAAACAACTCGTGTAAGATTATCGCACAATGAGAGTGCTGTAGGACAGGGAAAATGGACTCCTTCGCAGCCGCGCAGGAGTGAGGGCGCTGTATGGTCGAAACCGCTGTTGCGACGCCGGTCGCCGCTAGATAAGTCCCAACGCGCGCATGCTGCTCCGTCCCTGTGCGCCGACGATGACGTGGTCGTGGATCGCGATCTTCATGTGACGGCCGGCGTCGATCAGTTCCTTGGTGAGGAGGATGTCCTGGCGGCTGGGGGCGGGGTCACCGCTCGGGTGATTGTGGAGGATGATCAGCGCGGTGGCGCCAAGAGCGATGGCACGGGCGATGACCTCCCGGACGTGGACCGAGGCTTCGTCGACCGACCCGGTCCACAGCGATTCGTTGGCGATCAGCATGTTCTTGGCGTTGAGAAACAGGACGCGCACTTCCTCAATCGCGGCGTGGCCCATTGCCGCCTGGAGATAATCGCCGAGCGCTTCCCAGCTCGACAGCAGGGGACGGCCCTCGATCCGCGTCTCGAGCAGCCGCAGCGCGGTTGCCTCGGCGATCTTGAGGGCGCCGATTATCCCTTCGCTCAGCCCCTCGCGGCGCAGGTTTCCGGCGTCGGCCGAGAGCAGGGGGCCGATACCGCCAAACTGGGCGATAAGTTTCTTTGCCAGCGGCTTGGTATCGCGTCGCGGTACGGCCAGCGCCAGGAGATATTCGACCAATTCATGATCGAGCAGCGCACCTTGACCGCCGCCGAACAGTCGCTGACGAAGCCGCGCGCGGTGGCCACCATTGCCCGAGTCTTCATTGCCCACCACAAGGCCTAGTACGTTCGACGCTTGCCAGCCCCGGCTCGTGTCGTCCACGGAACGGTGAGGGCGGGGCGGGGTTTAGTGAGTAATGAACGTGCGGCATGATATCGGCGAGAGCGGAAGGCCCGAGACGGCGATCGTGCGGCGCCGCCGGGTCGGTCGCGCGCTGGCCTTGTTCGTCGCCGGCATCCTTGGACTGTTCCTGGTTGCGCTGTTCGCGCTGTGGCTGGCGCGCAAGCCGATCGCCAACAATGTGCTGGCGCGCGAAATGGCACGGCGCGGGGTGCAGGCGAGTTATCACCTCGACCGGGTCGGGTTGAGGACACAGCGCATCAGCAATCTCGTTATCGGCAATCCGGCGCATCCAGACCTAACTGCAAAGGTCGCCCAGGTCGAGATGCGGATTCTACTGACTGGGAGGGTTGAAATCTTCCGGGTGGTCGCGCGGGGCGTGCGGTTGCGCGGGCAGCTGGTGGGCAACAAGGTGAGCTGGGGCCAGCTCGACAAGTTGCTGCCCAAGCCGAGCAGTTCCAGAACTCCTTTCAAATTTCCCGACATCGCGGTCGACATAGCCGATTCAACGATCGCGCTGCGGACGCCCTATGGGCCGCTGGGGTTCGCAGTCGCTGGGAAGGGCAATCTGACCGGCGGGTTCAAGGGCGAGCTTGCACTGGCCAGCCCGAAACTGGCGTTCGGCCGTTGCGGGCTCGACGCGGTACGCGCGTCAATGCGGGTCGAGATTACCAAGCGGCGGCCGCATGTCACTGGGCCATTCACCGCGCAGTACTTCGCCTGCCCGCAGAGCAACTTGGCAATCGCCGCGCCGAGGCTCGATCTCGACAGCGATTTTTCGGAAAGTTTCGCAAGTTTCGATGGCAACGGTCGGCTGGCGACCCCGACATTGATCGCTGGAGCCAACGGTCTGGCCAATCTCGTCGCCAATATCGGCTTCAAGGGAACCGCGTCCAACACCATCGGAACAGTCGATCTCGGCGCCCAGCGGGCCCGGCTCGGCCAGATCTTGGCCGACGGGACGCGGATTAAAGGGCGTTATCGGTTTGAAGCGGCGAAGGGCAATCTCGCGCTCGCGGCCGATTATTCGACGAGCCATGCGGCACTTCCGCCAGCGATGATGGCGTCGCTCACCGGCCCGCTCGCCGCTGCTGCCAAGACCCCGATCGGGCCGATTGCGACCGCGATCGGTCAGGCGGTGTCGCGCACCGCTGGCGGATTTGCCGCGAACGGAGCGCTGAGGGTCGTCAACTATGCCGGCGGGGGGGCGGTGCGGATCGAGAGCGCCGATGCGCGCGGCGCCAATGGGGCACGGATCCGCGTCGCCGGGCGCGACGGCGTGACCTATTATTGGCCGAGCGGAAAAATCCGCATCGACAGCCAGATTGCGACCCAGGGCGGTGGGCTGCCGATCGGGCAGATCGACCTTCGCCAGCCGCGCGGGTTCGGGCCGATGTCGGGTGAAGCGCGGTTTGCGCCTTACGCTGCGGGTAGCTCGCGGCTGGCGCTGGCGCTAATCATATTCGCGACGGCGCGCGATGGATCGACGCATGTTCGGACGACCGCCCTGCTCGACGGGCCGTTCAGTGGCGGGCGAGTGGCGGGCCTGCGCGTGCCGATCGAGGGGGCGCTGGGCGGCCCGGGCGGAATGTCGTTCGGCCATGGCTGTCTCGACGCCGGCTTTCAGTCGCTGACGGTCGGGGCGATGAAGTTAAGCGCCGCGAAACTACCCTTATGCGCGCTCGGTGGCGCGATCGTCTTACAGCCCCCCGGTGGCGCGCTAAAGATCGCGGCGGGAACTATGCGTTTGCGGCTCTCGGGCCGGCTTGGCTCATCGCCGGTGCAGATCGTCGCCGATCGTGCACGCTTGCTGAGCAGCGACCAATTCGACGCTTCCGGACTGGGGATGCGGCTCGGCAATCCGGCGTCGCCGGTGTTGCTCGCGGCGGAACAGCTCGGCGGGCGGTTCGGTGGTCGCGGGATCGCCGGGACGTTCGACGGCGGGCGTGGGACGATCGGCAATATTGCGCTGCTGATGAGTGAAGCCGCGGGGCACTGGACCTTTGCAAAGGCGCTGACAGTCGACGGCGCACTGACTGTTTCTGACCGGTCGGAAAAGACCAAATTCTATCCGCTTGCAGCGCGCGGGGTGCATTTCGTGCTCGCCGGCGACCGCATTACGACGACCGGCGCGCTTCATAATCCAGCGAGTGGCGCACTCGTCACTAACGTCGATATCCTCCACCGCCTCGCGAGCGCGCAAGGGCATGCGATCCTTGACGTGCCCGGCCTCCGCTTTGCCCAGAAAACTCTTCAGCCCGATCAGATCACCCCACTGACCGAGGGGGTCATCGCCTTGGTCGACGGGACGGTGCGCGGGCAGGGTCGGATCGAGTGGAGTGGGACCAAGGTCAGTTCCACCGGCGATTTCTCGACCGGTGGGACCGACCTCGCTGCGGCCTTCGGGCCGGTCACCGGTATCAAGGGCACGATGCATTTTACCGATCTGCTCGGAATGCAGACCGCGCCGGGACAGGTCGTGACACTGGCCACCGTCAACCCCGGCATCCTGGTCGAGAATGGCACGCTCCACGTCCAGTTGCTTGCCGGCCAATTGGTCAAGATCGAAAATGGCGACTGGCCGTTCATGGGCGGTCGACTGTTGCTGCGCGAAACGATCCTCAACTTCGGCAAGCCGACGCCAAAGCGGCTGACCTTCGCGGTCGACGGGCTTAACGCGCACTTGCTGGTCGAAAGCTTCGGCTTCAAGGAAATCGCTGCGGGCGGATTGTTCGACGGCGTGCTGCCGATGATTTTCGACGACAGCGGCGGGCGGATCGTCGGCGGCCGCCTGGACAGCCGTGCGCCGGGCGGGTCGCTGAGCTATATTGGGGTGGTCAGCAAGGCCAACCTCGGGCTGTTTGGCGGGATCGCGTTCAATGCATTGCGCGACCTGCGCTTCCAGAGCATGATCGTGCGCCTCGACGGTGATCTGGCGGGCGAATTCGCGACCACGCTGACAATTGACCAGGTTGCGCTTGGCAATACGGGCACTCAGCGGCTCATCCGCCGCGTGCTGAAGAAGGTGCCGTTCAAGTTCAACGTCTCGATCAAGGGCCCTTTCCGCGCGCTGATAGGGACGGCGAAGAGCTTCAAGGATCCGCGCACGACGATCCACGACGCGCTTCCGGGTCCGATCGCCAACCTACCCGACGCAGCAGTGACGATCACCACCGCCGATACCAAGAACCAGACCCAGACCCCGGTCCCGATCGAGGTCGTGACGACCAGGAAACCCGAGAAATGAGGAGCAAAGCGATGCGATTTTCGTGGCAAGGAGCGGCAATCGCGGTGATGCTGCCCGCGCTTGGGGGATGCATCTCGCTCAAGACACCCGACAAGCCGATCGAGATCAACTTGAATGTCGACATCAAACAGGAGGTGCTGGTGCGGCTCCAGCGCGACGTCGATGCGCTGATCAAGTCGAATCCAGAAGCGTTTCCGCAGGCGGCGCCATCGACGCTCGGCAAGAAGCCGGGTCAGTGAAGCGCGCTCTGCTCCTCGCCGCGACGATTGCGATGGCCTCGGGTCTGGCGGCGGCTGAAACCCCGGTCAGCGCGGTGGCGCACGCGCGTGCAGCGGGGCAGGTAGGCGAGCGGTTCGACGGCTACCTCGGGATCGCGGTCGACGGCGGGCCACTACTCCGCCACCAGGTCCAGGCGATCAACATCCGCCGCCGCTCACTCTATTCGCAGTTCGCCGCCAGCCGCGGCGTGACCTTGCAAGAAGTTGGCATCACTGCCGCCTGTCAGCTCTTCGGTACGGTCGGGGTCGGCGAACGCTATGCGCTGACCGACAATGTCTGGCGGGTGCGCGGGGCGGGGCAGGGGGCGCCCGTTCCGGATTACTGCCGCTGAGCTGTTGGGAGCAAAGCGGCACTCATATCCCGCAAGTTGACACTTCCGACCCCATTTTCTAAAGGGTCGGCGCCTTGGCGGGCGCTTGTTTCCGCCATGTTCCTTGCCTTTCGCGAATGGGCGTTTTTTCGACGCGTCGCCGCGCACATTGGGAGTGAAGGATCATGGCAGAGGACGAGAACGGTCAGGGACCGGCCTCTCCCCAGGACGTCCGGCTGACGTCGCTCGAAGAGCGGCTTAAGCGGGCGGAACAGGTGGAGGCGGGGCGCACGGCCGTTCCGGTCGCCGATTCGGCGGTTCGATCGACGAGCTTGCGGTTGATCCAAAGCATGGTTGGCGTGCCGCTCGGCGCGCTGCTCATCGGCTGGTTTCTCGACCGCCTGTTCGGCACCAAGCCGTGGATCATGTTGGCGATGCTGTTCCTCGGGTTCGGCGGCGCCTTGCTGGACGCGTTGAGACAATCGAAAAAGGGCCCTGACCGGGCTTCGGGGAAGTAAGCAGTGGCGGCCGGAAGCAAAATCGACCCGATGCACCAATTCGAGATCGCCCCGATCGCCGGGCATCTCGGGTCGAGCCCGTTCGTCTTTACCAACAGCGCGATGTGGATGCTGATCCTGCTTGCGCTGATCACCGGTTTCATGATGATGGGCATGAAGCGGGAACTCGTCCCTAACCGCTGGCAGATGGCGGCCGAGGGGCTGGTCGGCTTTCTGAACTCGATGGTCATGTCGAGCATCGGGCCGCAGGGTCGGCATTATCTGCCGTGGGTGTTCACCGCCTTCATCTTCATTCTGTTTGCCAATTTTGTCGGAACGATGCCGTTCGCGGTGATCCCCGGGGCGCACCCGTTTACGGTGACCAGTCAGTTCACCGTCACCGGCGCGATGTCGGTCATCAGCTTCCTGATCGTGCTTGGCGTCGGCTTCTGGAAGCACGGCCTTCGTTTCTTCTCGCTGTTCGTGCCAAAGGGGACACCGTTCGTCCTCAAACTGCTCATCACGCCGGTCGAGTTCATCAGTTTTGCGGTCCGCCCGTTCAGCCTCGGGCTACGGCCGTTCATCGCAATGTTCGCGGGGCACATCCTGCTCGACGTGTTCGGCAATTTCGTCGTTCAGGGGATCAACAGCCACACTGCCATGGGTTATGGGATTACAGTGCTGTGTTTCACGTTCGTCGCCTTCATCAACGCGTTGGAGCTGCTGGTCGGGGCGATCCAGGCCTATGTCTTCGCGCTGTTAACTTCACTTTATATCAACGACGCCGTCAACCTTCATTAAACACGCAATTTTCCAAGGAGTAACAACATGGATCTCGCTTCAGCAAAAGTCATTGGTGCCGGTCTCGCCGCGATCGGCGTTGGTGCCGCCGCCGCCGGTGTCGGTATCGTCTTCGGATCGTTCCTTCAGGGCGCGCTTCGCAATCCGGCAGCCGCCGACGGTCAGCAAGGCCGCCTGTTCATCGGCTTCGCCGCGGCCGAGTTGCTCGGCCTGATGGCGTTCGCCGTCGCGATGATCATCCTCTACGCGATCTAACCCGATCGGCGGCGGGGCCAGTCTCCGCCGTCCAAGAGACCATTATGCCCCAGCTTACCCAGCTTTCCCAAGTCATTTGGTCGCAGCTCTTCTGGCTGGCGATCGTCCTCGGCTTCATCTATCTCGTCATTGGGCGGAACATGGTGCCAAAGATCCAGTCGACCGTCGACGCCCGCGACCAGCGGATCGCGGGCGACCTTGCCGCGGCCGATCGGGCGCGGACCGAGGCCGATGAAATTGAGGAAACATATCGCGCCCGGATGGACGAAAGCAGGGCCGAAGCGGCAAGCCGAACCGCTGCCGCCAAGCAGAAGGCCGCGATCGCCGGGGAAAAGCGGGTCAGTGCAGCCGGCGACGCCCTTGCGGCGACGTCGGTCGAGGCTGAGGCGCGAATTCGGGCGGCCAGCGCGGCGGCGGTGGCCGGCATCCAGGTGACCGCGGCCGAACTGGCGCAGGACATCGTCAAGAAGCTTGCCGGCATGTCCGTAAGCAACGCGCAAGCGGTCGACGCAGTGAAGGCATCGCTCCATGGCTGACGTCACCCAAGTCGTTGCTCATACCGAAGCGTCCTCCATTCCCGAACAGGAGCCTACAGCGCTCGGCTTTGGCCCGGCGGCGTGGGTCGCGATTGCCATGTTGGTGGTGTTCGCGCTGGCAATATGGAAGAAGGTCCCGGGGGCGATCGGCAAGGCGCTCGACGCGAAGATCTCGGAAATCCGCGATCAGCTGGCCGAGGCCGAGGCGTTGCGCAAGGACGCGGAAGCGCTGAAGGTCGAATATGAGGCCAAGGCCAACGCCGCGACGAGCGATGCCGAGGCGATCCTCGAGCGCGCCCATCACGAGGCGGATACGATTGTTGCCAAGGCCACGGATGACGCGACCAACCTCATCGCGCGCCGCCAGCGCATGGCCGAAGACAGGATCGCCGCCGAGGAGCGGTCGGCAATCGCCGAAGTTCGCGCGACCACAGCGCGCGCCGCTACCGCCGCCGCGACCAGACTGATCGCCGAGCGCCATAATGCGGGTGCGGACAAGGCGCTGGTCGATCAGGAGATCGCGGCGCTTGGGCCGCGCTGACCCACGGCTTGCGTCCCACTTAGCGGGCATCTAAAGCCCGCCCAAACTTTGGCGCGTGATCCGGGGGCGTCCCGGACCGCCGCCCGTCCCAGGAGAATATGTCATGGCGAGCCAAGCGCCCAGTAACCCGCTGCCCCTGCTCTATAACGATCTTCAGCCGATCAATCAGCAGCAGCATGGCGACAAGAAGCTCCTTCAGATCCAGAGCGCGCCACATATTGCGCAGGCGCACGCCATCCCGGTCACGGTCGACGAATTCGCGCTGCTTCAGCGGACCTATCCGATCGTCTTCTCGGTCGGCGACAATTCGGTGCCGCTTGCGCTGATGGGGCTGAACGAGGGGGTCAATACCTTCCTGGACGACAAGGGCATGCTGACCGAGCCAGTCTATCTGCCCGCCTATCTGCGCCGCTATCCGTTCCTGCTCGCCCAGCTCAACGAGGGCAGCGACGAGCTGTCGCTGTGCGTCGATCCGACCTCGGGCGTAATCGGCGACGGCGAGGGCGACGCGATATTCGATGGCGCCCAGCCCAGCGAAAAGATCAAGGGCATTCTCGATTTCTGCGAGCAGTTCGAGGCCGCCGGGCAGCGGACCGCAGCCTTCATGGCCGAGCTTGAGAAGTCGGGGCTGCTGATGGACGGGGAAGTCGCGATCCAGCCAGAGAACAGCGAACAACCATTCGTCTATCGTGGTTTTCGGATGATCGACGAAGAGAAATTGCGTGACATGCGCGGTGACGAACTGCGCAAGATGAACCAGAATGGTATGCTGCCGCTGATCTTCGCTCACCTCTTCAGCCTGGCGCAGATCCGCGATATTTTTGGGCGCCAAGTCGCTCAGGGCAAGGGGCCCGTGCCCAACGAGCAGCCTGCCGATGCGATGGCCGACGCCTGATCGCAACGAATAGTTTATCCACGGCGGGTTGACCCCGCGGGGGACAACCCCCACTTATGGGTTGCGCCGGTCGCGCTTGCGGACACCCCTTCCCCAAGCTTCGACCGGGGCCGCACTCCGGTGCGTTCCTCCCTGAACTTCGGCCATCCCGGCTCAACCGGGGTGGCCGTTTTTTATTCGGCGGCGATGACGGTCGGGGCGGCGAGGCACTCGGCTAGGCCCTCGGCCAGGGCGAGCAGGAGGTGGCTGGCACGGTCGAAGCCGGTGCCTGGACTCAATAGGTCGCGCGCGAGATAGGCCGAGCGGTCGAGTTCGACCTGGAGCGCATGGATGCCCGTGGCCGGGCGCCCGTGGCGCTCGACGATATAGCCGCCGGCGTAAGGATCGTTGCGGATTGCGCGAAAGCCGCTGCGCGTGGCGATCTGGGCGGCCGCGTCGGCGAGCCAGCGTGCGGCGCTAGCGCCGTGACGGTCGCCGATGACGATCGGCTCGCGGTGCGTGGGGGGCATGCTGTGGAGGTCGAGGAGGAGTGCAGTGCCGTGCTCCTTCACCAGCCGGGCCAGTTCGGTGTCGAGCGCGTCGTGATAGGCGGTGTGGACGGTCGCCAACCGCCTTTCGAAGCGATCGATGGGGAGGGGCGCTCGCCACAGTGGCCCGTGACGGTGGGTGCGCGAGGCTATAATTCCGAGTCCGTGGCGTGCTCGCGGGCCGAGCGGTGCAAAGGGGAGATTGTGGTCGGTGACGACTGATGCCGGGTCGAGCTCGTCGGACGACCGGTTGCAGTCGATCACGCCGCGCGGGGTGCGGGCGATAACCGCGCCGAACCCCGCAGCAAGTGCCCTCCATGCGAGGCGGTCAACGAGCGGGTCCTCGAGAGTCTGCAGCGCCCGGCGGCCGTGACGGGCTTCGCGCAGCAACCAGTCAGGATAATCGCGCCCCGAATGAGGGATGGATAGCAGCACCGGAACGCCGTTGCGCGGCGCGATGACGAGCGGCGCAGGAAGGGTCGAGTCCATCGCCATTGCCTAGCCACTGCCCCACCATGGGGCAATCGTGCTAACCGGCTGGAAATTCTTAAAGGATGCGCGCATACAAAATGGGATGATCCGGATCCTGCTGGCCGAAGACGACACGTCGATGCGCGAATATCTGGCGCGAGCGCTGACTCGTGTCGGTTATGATGTCGCCGCGGTCGGTTGCGGCACCGAGGCCATGCCGTTGCTCGAGGCGGGCAAATACGACCTGTTGCTGACGGATATCGTCATGCCCGAGATGGACGGAATCGAGTTGGCGCAAAAGGCCAGCGTGATCGATCCTTCGATCCGCGTGATGTTCATCACGGGCTTCGCCGCGGTCGCGCTTCAGGGCGGGCGAACGGCGCCAGAGGCCAAGCTATTGTCGAAGCCGTTCCACCTGAAGGATCTCGTCGCCGAGGTCGATCGCCTGTTCCAGAGCGAGGACCAGCACGGGCGGCTGTAGGCGTCGCTGGCAATACTCGCCTCTCCCGCCGAAGCGAGAGAGGCTCCCGTGCTTTTAGAACTTATACCCCGCCCGCAAACCGATCACCCGCGGCGTGCCCGGGACGACAAGGGTACGAGTGCAGCTGCCGCAGCTGACGCCGCGGCTGAGGTCGTTGCGCTTGTCGAACAGGTTGGTCACGAACAGCTCAACGTCAAAGGTCTTCCAGTCTAGACCGGTGGCGACGTCGAACAGTGTCGCGCTGCGGATCTTGCCCTGGAAAATGTTCGGGTTGCAGTAGCCCGCCGAAGTCACCGCACCCGATAGCGCGCAATACTGCGTCGCATCAGGGCCAACCAGTTGGATTTGAGATCGCAGCGATGAGGGGGCCGAACCCTGGTAGGCAGCACCCACCTGGACATGCGCCTTTGCATTATCCAGCAACTGCCACGAGTAGCGCGCGGTCGCGGTCGCCTTGAACTTGGGCGTGATTGGCAGTCGTGTCCCCGCCGAGGCGGCGATGAAGTCGCCTGGCGCAGTGCAGGTCGCGCTGGTGTCGCCAAAGGCGGAGCAGATGTTCCCCTTCGTGCGGGCGCGTGTGTAGGCTGCCGCGGCATTGAGGGTCAGTCCGCCACCGGTATAGCTGACGTCGGACTCGATCCCGTCGATGTTGGCATCGCTGCCGTTGTGGATCTCCGTGAAACTGTTCGCGCCGAGGAAGGCGAACTGAAATGATTTCCAGCGCTGATGGTAGAGCGCGCCATTCCAATGCACCGCGCCGCCCGCGAAGGCGATTTTCCAGCCAAGCTCGTAATTCTGGAGGTAATCAGGCGCGTACGACCCGACACTAAGCCGCCGGTTGATCCCGCCCGGCCTAAACCCGCGCGACCAAGTCGCGTAAAATAACAGTCCGTTATGCGGCTTGTAGCTCAAGTTGAGGCGATGCGTGAAGCCGCTGCCCTTTGCAGCCTTGGGGATGACAGTGCCGTTGGCGAAGTCCCCGAGATCGGTACAAGGGCTTCCTTCGACAACGGGCGGAAGGATCGCTGCCGAAGTACCGGCGCGTACGATCGTGCCGTCCGAGCGAAAACAGCCCGCAACCCCGGTTCTGCTGCTGCCCGCGGCATTGAAGGGTGGTCCGTTCGGATCGCGGCCGAAACCGAAGAAGCCGATAAGGCTGTTATCGTAGCGGAACAGACGCCCGCCGGCAGTTAACGTCAGTTTGGGAGTGAAGTCATAAGTGGCCTCGCCGAACAAGGCGTAATCGCGGTCGACGCGCTTCTGCTGGGTAAGCCACAACGTACCGGGAAAGCCGTTAACCGAGAGCTCGGGGGAAAGCCCCGCGACTTGATAATCCTGGTGGATGAGATTCGACTGGCGCTGGTAAAAGGCCCCGGCAATGACCCGAAATGGCCGGTCGCTCGGTGATGCGATGCGGAATTCGTGGCTCATCTTGCGGAAGTGATCGGTGCCGACAATGCGCTGCCGGGGATCAATCGTGCGGCCAGCCGAATCATGGAAATAGAAATAGTTAGCGAAGCCGCCATACGAGGAATAGAGCTGGTCGTAGGCGTCAGCGTAGTCGGTATAATCGCTTGTCGTGTAGGTTTTGCGGTCGAGATATGCGCCCGCATAGGTTACGTCGAAATTGCCGATTTTGCCTTCGACGGTCAGCGCCGCCTGGATGAACTTGTCCTTGCGCACTTCATCAAAAAAGCGGTCGACTTTGAGGTCGCCGAGTTTGGGATCGTAGCTGAAATTTCCGTTGCTTTTGAGGTTCTGGTAAAGCACCGTCGGAGTCACGGTCCAGCTGTCGTCGAGGTCGATCTTCAGGGCCGCGCGACCGCCATAGGTCGTGGTGTCGTTGAAGTTCTTCTTCACGAGGTTGGCGTTGTTGACCGTGATCCCGGGACCAAAGCCGGTCGGCGAGGTCTCGCTGGGCGGCCCGATGTAGCTGCGGGTGCCTGCGATGTTGTCGATATAACCGGCGTCATGCTGAACGAAGCCGACGCCGCGAAAGGCGATGCGGTCGGCGATGGGTAGGTTGATCATCCCCTCGAGCTTGCCGCCCCGGCCACCGTGCGCGACGGTATTGATCTCGCCGTCGATGCGGCCCTCGGTGGTGTGCAGCTTGGGTTTGTTGGTGATGATGCGGATCGTGCCCGCCTCGCTCGACGCGCCGTAAAGCGTGCCCTGCGGCCCGGCGAGGCTCTCGATCCGGGCGACATCATAGATATGAATGTCGAGCGTGCCGCCGATCGTCGTGACGGGCTGCTCGTCGAGATAGGTGCCGACCGAGGGCAGCGAGCCGGAATGATTGCCATCGCCGCCGGTCGCGACGCCGCGCATGTAGACCACCGTCAAGCCGGGCTGAATGGTCTGGAAGCTGACCGACGGGAGCTGCTTGGTATATTGCTCGAAGTTCGAGATGTTGAGCTGATCGAGCCGCTTGGTACCGATCGCCTGGATCGAGAGCGGGACCTTCGACAGGTTTTCCTCACGCTTTTGCGCGGTGACGATGATCTCGGTCGAGTCCGGCGCGGTGCCGTCAGTCGCGACCTGCGCCTTGGGTGAAGGCGGGGTGTTGTTGGCGCCGTTCTGGGCGAGCGACGGAGTGGCGAGCACGGT
>JANXUU010000003.1 GCA_025356055.1 Sphingomonas sp.
ATCTCTTCCGACGTGAACACTAGAAGAGGTGCGACATACCGAACAAGCGATTCAAATAGGACATGAAGTACTGTCCTCGTAGCACGTCGTTCCTGCGAGAGCGGGTTGTCGCAATAAAGACGATCCTTACGAACATCGAAAAACAGTGCGCTTAACTCTTCATTACAAAAATCCGAGAGCTCTCTGACGTATGTGTTGAAATCGAAATCTTCGACGGCCCGCTGAAGCGTGACATCCAAGTGGAATAACTTGTATAAAATATACCGCTCAAGCTCGGGCATCTTTGCGACGTCTTCAATCCGCTCGTCCTCCCCGAACCCGTCCAGCGCGCCAAGCAAATACCGAAACGTATTACGCAGCTTGCGATACTGGTCGGCGACCCCGGCGAGGATTTCCTTGCCGATGCGGTGGTCCTCGGTGAAGTCGACCGACAGCGCCCACAGTCGCAGGATGTCCGCGCCATAATCGCGCATTAGGTCGAGTGGATTGACCGTATTGCCGAGGCTCTTGGACATCTTCATGCCCTTGTTGTCCATCGTGAAGCCGTGCGTCAGCACCGCCTTGTACGGGGCATGACCGCGCGTCCCGCAGCTTTCGAGCAAGCTGGACTGGAACCACCCGCGATGCTGATCCGACCCCTCGAGATAGAGGTCCGCCTTGGGCCCGCGATAACCTTCGGGCCGAAGCAGGTCGGGCCATTTCCCGCTCTCCAGCACGAACGCATGGGTGCAGCCGCTGTCGAACCACACGTCGAGAATATCGGTGACCCGCTCGTAATCCTCGGGATCACGGTCGGCCCCAAGGAAATGCGGCACATTCTCGTCGCACCACGCATCGACGCCCTGTTCGGCCACCGCCGCGACGATCCGCTGGTTGACCATCGGATCGACCAGTGGCGTGTTCGTGCCGCGCTCGACGAACAGTGCGATCGGCACGCCCCACGCCCGCTGGCGCGAGATCACCCAGTCGGGGCGACCTTCGACCATCGAGCCGAGCCGGTTACGGCCCTTCTCGGGGACGAAGCGCGTGTCGGCGATGGCGCGGATCGCCAGCTGGCGCAGCGTCGGCCCGTGGCCAATGGCGCCGCCTTCATTATTCCAGCGCTTCTCGGCGCGGGTCTCGCAATGCTCGTCGAGCAGCGGCTGATCCATCCCGATGAACCATTGCGGCGTGCAGCGATAGATCACCCGCGCCTTCGACCGCCACGAATGCGGATAGCTGTGGCGGAAATCACTTGCGGCGAGGAGCGCCCCGGCTTCGCGCAGGTCCGCGCAGATTGGCCCGTCGGGCGCGTTGAACTTGGTGTTGATGACCGAGCCCTGCCCGCCAAGCCACGCCCAGTCTTCGCGATATTTCCCGTCCCCCTCGACCGCGAACACCGGCTCGATGCCGTTGGCCTTGCACAGCGCGAAATCGTCCTCGCCATGATCGGGCGCCATGTGGACGAGCCCGGTGCCGGCATCGGTCGTGACGAAATCGCCGGGCAGGAACGGGCGCGGGCGAGCGAAGAAGCCGCCGAGCTGGTGCATCGGGTGGCGCGCGATGGTGCCGGCGAGGTCGGCGCCGGTGATTTGCTTCGCCAAAATCTCCTCGAGATGCGCGTAGACATCATCGCTCGTGCTTGCGGTTGCGGAAAGCATCAAGCCGGTTCGCGACTCAAATTGCTCCTTCAGGTCGAACGCCAGCAGGTACCTGCGGCCATCCGACGCATCGAATAACTGGTAATGTTCACTCGGCCCGTAAGCCAAAGCCTGGTTGACCGGGATCGTCCACGGCGTCGTCGTCCAGATCACCGCATAAGCCCCGACTAGTTCGGGAACCGCGCTCTCTACAATCTCGAACGCGACATCGATCTGGGTGCTCGTCACATCCTCATATTCGATCTCGGCCTCGGCCAGCGCGGTCTTTTCGACCGGGGACCACATCACCGGCTTGGCCCCGCGATAGAGCTGCCCCGTCTCGGCGAACTTCATCAGCTCGCCGACAATCGTCGCCTCGGCCGCGAAATCCATCGTCAGATAAGGGTTGTCCCAATCCCCGCCGATCCCGAGCCGCTTCAATTGCTCGCGCTGCGTATCGACCCACCCTTGCGCATAGGCGCGGCACTCGGCGCGAAACTCGGGCAGCGGCATTTGGTCCTTGTCGAGCTTCTTCTTGCGATATTGCTCCTCGACCTTCCACTCGATCGGCAGCCCGTGGCAGTCCCAGCCGGGAACATAGGGCGCGTCCTTGCCGAGCAGGGTCTGCGTGCGAACCACCATGTCTTTCAGGATATGGTTGAGCGCATGGCCGATGTGGATGTCGCCATTGGCGTAAGGCGGGCCGTCGTGGAGGATGAACTTTTCCCGTCCCGCCCGTGCCTCGCGCAGTCGCTGATAAGCGCCGTCGGCCTGCCACTTGGCGAGGATCACCGGCTCCTTCTGCGGCAGCCCGGCCTTCATCGGGAAGTCGGTCTTCGGAAGGAAGACGGTCGAGCGCCAATCGCGCTTGGCGGTTGAATCGGGAGTGTCGGACATTGAGCGCGGCTCTAGCGGGCGGGCGGGCGATTGGGAACAGTCACTCCAGCAGTGCGCGCGCAGCCGCCGAATCCGCGTCCATCTGCTTCACTAAAGCATCCAGGTCATCGAACTTGGCCTCGGGCCGGATGAAGCCGACCAGCGCGACCTCGATGGTGCGGTCGTAGAGATCGCCCGACCAGTCAAAGATCATCGTCTCGAGCAGCTCGACCGGCGGGTCGAAGCTCGGGCGGATGCCGAGGCTGGCGACGCCGTCGTGTTCGCTGCCGTCGTCGAGCCGCACCCGCACCGCGTAAATCCCGTAGCGCGGGCGAAGGTAGTTCCCCAGTTTCAAGTTGGCGGTCGGATAGCCGAGCGTCCGCCCGCGCTTGTCGCCGTGCCCCACTATGCCCTCGATCGCGAACGGGCGGGTGAGCAGGCGGGTGGCGGCTCCCGGATCGCCGGCGACCAGCGCATCTCGGATGCGGCTTGACGATACCGGCTTGCCGTGAAGGAAGACGGGGGCGACCGTCTCGGCCGCGATCCCGACGCGTGCGCCGAGTTCGGCCAGCACCGTAGCATTGCCGCTGCGCTTCGCTCCGAACGTAAAGTCCTCGCCGGTCACGACCCCCGCCGCGCCGATCCGCTCGGCGAGCAGGCCGCGGACGAACTCCTCGGCGCTGGTCGCCGCCAGCGTGCCGTCAAAACCGAACACCAGCATCGCGTCGGCCCCGGCAGTCGCGAACAATCGCTCGCGCTGGTCGAGGCTGGTCAGGCGGAACGGCGGGATGTCGGGCTTGAAATATCGCACCGGATGCGGGTCGAAGGTCGCGACGATAACCGGGCGCCGCTCGTGCGCGCCGCGCTGTACTGCCCGCCCGACGACCGCCTGGTGGCCGAGGTGAAACCCGTCGAAATTGCCGAGTGCGAGGATGGCGCCGCGCAGGTTTCCGGGTACAGGCATTTCGAGGGTCAGCCGCTGCATCCCGCCCGCTTAGCGCGAGAGGGCTGCGATGCAAGCCAGGCGCTTGACTCGCGAAGGTGCGAACCTTATCTGCACGTCATCCCGTTTCACCGGTTGTCGGCGGCGCATCATTGCGCGCGCCGTTTTTCTGTTGGATGGGCTGCTGTTCCGCTTCGAGGCCGAGGCGGAACAGACCACCGCTTTGAGATGGGGCGCGCGTGCCACGCCGCCCTGTGGAGCTAGGAGAGTGTATCAATGGCACGTATTGCGGGCGTCAATATCCCGACCAACAAGCGCGTCGAGATCGCGCTGACTTACATTCATGGCATTGGCCGGACCAAGGCCGTCGAGATCACCAAGAAGCTGGGCATCGAGCCGGCGCGGCGGGTTCAGGACTTGACCGACTCCGAAGTGCTCCAC
>JANXUU010000007.1 GCA_025356055.1 Sphingomonas sp.
TCAGCCAGTACAGGTTGCTCATGCTCCGTCTCCTTGCGGAGCCTGAATCAGATCGCGCCTCTCAAATCAATGGGTCCTGACCCTAGGCAGCCAACGGTCGCTTGCTTTATGGTGTCCAAAAGCGTTTTTGTATCTGATACGCTGTAGGGCCCTTGTGGAGGCCCTGGCGGCTCAGGCGCAGCGGCTGCGTTGGCTAGTTCGCCCGGTGGCAATGCGGGTGCGGGCGGCGCCGGAGGTGCCGCTACTGGAAGCACAACGACAAACCTCGCCGGCGATGCCACTGCGAGCGTCTCTTTTCATGGCAATGGAGGAAATTCGGGGCGTGCCTGGACCTGGAGCACCATACGGTGCCGGCGCAAGCGGCCGCTTAGGCGGCGCAGCAACAGGAAGTGCTTCGCTCACCAACACGGGACCTTCGGCGAGTAGCGTCAGTGCGATTGTCCAGTCCCCACCAGGGCTAAAAACGGTATAGTAGATCGGCGGTCAGGCCCGTTCCAGCGTAAGAATAAAACGGAAGCGAAGAATCTCGACGCTCGTATCTAATACCGATTGATGGAAAAAGTTTTCTAATTGGCCTAGTCCTAAATAACTGAACCCCAAGGTTGGAATCCGTGTCACGGCGAACCGAGCCGAATAAAGGGTCGGCACCTGCGAAAATTCTCTTCCCGATTGCACCACTTACTACGACGTCCACAGCAACGGCCTTCAGCGATCGATAAAGATTGGCGGAAATGGCGCCCGCGACCTGATTATACCGCGCATCAGCCGTACGTGTAACGGAAGCTTGAAGTGTCGTTATTAAAATCGTTTCTCTGCCTATTTGCGTCCCGTGACGGACGCTCGTTTGAACCACAGGACCGTTCAAGTACGAATTGTATTCAAATGAGTTGAAAGAGATAATGGCTGTAAGGTCGGTCTGATTAGGTCTCGCGTTATTTAATCGATATATTCCAAGAATATATGGGGACACCAATGTATCACTATTTTCTCTGCGTGAGTACTGCATCCCCGTCTCGACTGAGAGCTTTTCCCCAGCATCATCGAAGCTTAGTCCGAGGTTAGCATTTACAAACGAATTGGGGCTACGAGGGTATTTGACGCCGCTGACGGCGCCTACGGCACTCAAAGTAGATGATGCATTCAAGGGAGTGCGACCCGAGAGACTATATTGCGCGCCAATCGCTCTGCGCTGGTTATGCTGTGCTAACACTACAGGTACTCCGAAAAGCACGAAGTCAGTCGCTGCGGTACCCTTCGTCGGGTTGGTGTCTAAGCCTAGTCCGAGCGTGGGTACCAAGTAGCCAATCTTGCGGTCTATTTTTTCAAGATAAACATTTATACCTCGGCGCACTCGGTAGGGCAGACCGTTAGAATAGTAGACGTCGTTGAAAACGTGTTTTGCTTCCCGGTAATGCCTACCCAGATACAGGCTTCGAGCCAGTTCAAGTTTCACCCGGGGCGCGTCGGTGCGTTTTGCTAGCTCGCGAAAAGTCGCCGCTGCCTCGTCGTAATGACCGGCGAACATTGCCGCGACGCCTAATGCAAACTCGCGGCGGTTTTCCGTTTCGCGCTGACTTATATCGACTGACTGCGCTGATCCAACTGTCGAAGAGGCCAGAAGAAAGACGGCCAGTATCGCACTCCGTGGTTTCAAGGACGGCGCCCGCCAAAACCTCCACCGAACCTCTCGAGGCCCGATGCAGCCGACAACGCAAATATGCCGCCAATTTCTTGTGCTGCGGGGCCATAGAAGTATCCGGTTGCCGGGCCCGTCAGTCGCCCGTTTGCAGAAGTGAGAGAGCCGGTGATCAAGTTATTTTGCGCGCCGTAACTGAGGGTGCCGGTGAGATCGAGTCCGGTCATTGCTGCCCCAGTCTGAATATCCTGAGTGCCGGAGGATGTTAGAGCCAACGATCTAGCACCAAAGTCCGCACTGATCGTCATATTGGCGCCCTCAAGGTGGTCTATGCCAGCGGGATCAAGATACGTGCCGCCGAGCTTCCCCGTAAAAGTCGCAGTGCCTGCCGCAGGGATCGAACTCCCGGCCGTCTGAGATCCGACTGAAACCGAGCCTGCGCTTCCATTACCCGTGCCGGCACCAGTAACCCAGACCCCGAAAGACTGGTAATTCCATCCTTCGACGCTCGGATCCACCGCAATAGCATAATTACTTCCGGAGGGATTCTGGACGAGAAGGAGGCTCGTCCCGGCCACATATCCGAACGTGTCTCCGGCGCTTTTAGAGAACATTATCGTTCGGTTTGCGTTATTAATTGTGATGTCAGTGAATTGACGCGATGCATCGAGCTTCACGGTATAGGTCGTTGGCAGCACCGCGCTGTATGGTGACACGCTTGTTACGGCCGTGCTGCTTGCCGTAAATGTTACTTCTTGTGAAACACCGTTCACCACCGTCGAACCCGGGGCCGGAACTGCGCTCCATGATGTGAAACCCGTCGGAGTTGGCGTCGGTGTAATTGATGTCGGGGGTGGCATAGATTCCACCCCGCCAGAGCCACCACCACAGGCGGTAAGGGATAAGCTCATAAGCCCGATTAAGCTAACGCCGCGCGAGAATGACACGCGCGTTGATTTGATTCCCGTGCTCATGAAACGTCCCCCAATTTGGGACCGACTTAGGTCCGTAGTACGTGGTTGGATGCGCCGGTGACAAAGCAGGCCATCGGAACGCCGGCGCGGTGCTGAGCGTGGCGGAGTAAAATCCGGCCGTTGGTAAGGCTGCTTCTTTTGGGAGCGGCCGGGGATGTTTGGCGTGGAGAGTTATGCCGCCGTTCGGCGCTTTGTGTTCGTGGAGGGTCACAGCCGTCGCGAGGCGGCGCGGGTTTTCGGGCTCAACCGGGAGACGGTGGCCAAGATGTGCCGGTTCTCGCTGCCACCGGGATATACGCGCAAGGAGCCGGCGGCGAAGCCGAAGCTGGGGCCGCTGCTGCCGGTGATCGATGCGATCCTGGAGGCTGACCGGACAGCGCCGGTGAAGCAGCGGCATACGGCCAAGCGGATCTTCGAACGGCTGCGCGACGAGCATGGCTTTGCCGGCGGATATACGGTGGTGAAGGACCATGTCCGGCTCTGCCGGGCGCGAGGGCGCGAGACGTTCGTGCCGCTGGCACACCCGGCGGGCCATGCGCAGGTAGATTTTGGCGAGGCGGTCGGCGTGATCGGCGGGGTGCGCCAGAAGATCCACTTCCTGTGCATGGACCTGCCGCAGTCGGATGCCTGCTTTGTGAAGGCCTATCCACGCGAGACCACCGAGGCGTTCCTCGACGGGCATGTGTCGGCGTTCGCGTTCTTCGGCGGCGTGCCGCTATCGATCCTGTACGACAACACGACGATCGCGGTGGCAAAGATCCTGGGCGACGGGAGGCGCGAACGCACGCGTGCCTTCACCGAGTTGTGCAGCCACTACCTGTTCCGCGATCGCTTCGCGCGACCGGCCAAGGGCAACGACAAGGGCAAGGTTGAAGGGCTGGTCAAGTTCTCGCGCGCCAACTTCATGGTGCCGGTCCCGCACGCTGCCAGCTTCGACGATCTGAACGCCATGCTGGAAGAGCGCTGCCGCGCTCGACAGCGCGATCATGCCGGCCGCCATGCCGAGACGATCGGCGAGCGGCTGGTGGCCGATCACGCAGCGCTGCGGCCGCTGCCCGCGGTCCCGCTGGAACCCTGCGAGAAGCGCAGCGGGCGGGTCTCGTCGATGGCGCTCGTGCGCTATCGGACCAACGACTACTCGGTGCCGACCGCTTACGGCTTCCAGGACGTGGTGGTGAAGGGCTTCGTCGCCGAGGTCGTGATCCTGTGCGGCGGCAAGGAGATCGCTCGCCACCAGCGGTGCTATGGCGAAGGCGTGTTCGTTGCCGACCCGCTCCACTATCTGGCGCTGATCGAGACCAAGCCGGGTGCACTCGATCAAGCTGCGGCATTGCAGGGCTGGGCGTTGCCGGATGTGTTCCAGCACCTGCGCCACCTGCTCGAAGCCCGGATGGGCAACCGCGGCAAGCGTGAGTTTATCCAGGTGCTGCGCCTGCTGGAGGCGCTGCCGCTCGACATCGTCACGGGTGCCGTGACCCAAGCGATCCAGATCGGCGCGGTCGGGTTCGATGCGATCAAGCTGATCGCGCTGGCGCGCATCGAACGACGACCGGCCCGGCTCGACCTGGCGGCGTATCCGCACCTGCCGCGAACGGCGGTGAAGACAACCTCGGCCGCCGATTATGCGGTGCTGGCGGCATGAGCGGCGCACCCGATACGATGCCGGTGGGCACAATGAGCGGCACGCCGCAGGTACTGCTGGCCCACCACCTCAAGCAGTTGAAGCTGCCCACCGTGCTGCGCGAGTATGACAAGGTGGCCCGTGAGTGCGCGCGCGACGGTACCGATCACCCGCGCTACCTGCTGCGGCTGATCGAGCTTGAGCTGATCGACCGCGAACGGCGCACGATCGAGCGGCGTATCCGGGCAGCACGGTTCCCGGCGGTGAAGAGCTTCGACACGTTCGAGTTTACCGCGATCCCGAGCCTCAACAAGATGCTCGTGCTGGAGCTTGCCCGCTGTGAGTATGTCCTGCGGCGCGAGAACATCATCGCGCTGGGCAACAGCGGCACGGGCAAGACGCATGTCGCACTCGCCCTCGGTTTGGCTGCCTGCCAGAAGGGCTTTACGGTGACGTTCACGACCGCGGCTGCGCTGGTCAGCCAGTTGCTGGAAGCGCGCGACGAACGCCGCCTCCTGAAGATGCAGCGCGACCTTGCAGCGGTGAAGCTGCTGATCATCGACGAGCTTGGCTATGTGCCGCTGTCGCCCACGGGCGCCGAGCTGCTGTTCGAGGTGTTCTCCCAAAGATACGAGCGCGGCTCGACGATCGTCACCTCCAACCTGCCGTTCGAGGACTGGACCCAGGTGCTGGCCAGCGAGCGCCTCACCGGCGCGCTGCTCGACCGGCTCACCCACCACGTCAGCATCCTGACGATGAACGGCGACAGCTATCGGCTCAAGCAGTCCGCCGGGCGTCGGCGCTCCGCCGCGAAGGAGGCGCAAAACCAGGCCACCGAGATCATCGACCCCGAAACAGGCGAGATCACCACCGCCTGATCGACGACGACAACGATATGAAGAGGGCCCCGATCGGGGCCCTCTTCATATCGTCATGCCCGCATCAACAATGGCCTGCTTTTACGCCGCCCCGCTGGCCTGGAATCCGACCGGCGTTGACACACCAAGCCGAACCATCCGTGGACCAACGGTCAGGTCGAGCGGATGAACCGCACGATCAAGGAAGCGACCGTCAAACGCTTCCACTACGAGAGCCATGATCAGCTCCGCGTACACCTCGCCGACTTCATGGCCGCCTACAA
>JANXUU010000022.1 GCA_025356055.1 Sphingomonas sp.
CGATTGCGTCGAGCAACGCCAGGGACAGGCCAGGGAGCAACATGGCGCTCCCTTAGCCGGGGAGCGGGGCAGGCGACCAGCCTAGCCGACGAAGCGGCGTCGCTGCGCGCGCCATGTGCCGACCGCGAGGATGAGCAGGATCGGGTAACTCCAGAAGATCAGCGCGGCGGCGTAAACGCGCGGGAGCATGGTCACGTCGAACGTCTTGAGGAGATGACCGAGGCTTGAGGTCAGCTGGAGCCCCGCCACCCAAAGCGGCCAGAAGCGGGTCGACTGCAGCGCGACGAGGACGAACCCGCCAAAGGTTGCCGCATCGACGAGGAGCACGCCCGTTTCGGTCCCGGAATAGCGACCGTTGAGTGGACCCAGCGCGATCTGGGTCGCCAGGACCGCGGCAAGGCAGATTGCGGCCACGATGCGATGGTCGCGGTCCCCGCGCCACAGGGCATAGCCGGTGCTCAACAAGAGCAGGACCGCGAAGATCTGAAGGCGGCTCATGAACAACCGGCCGATCCAACAAGACGCAGATCGGCCATCCCCGGGTCAGGCGACGATGCGCAGCGGCGCAGCGGCGGCCAGCGGCGGACATTCGGCATCGCCGAAGCCGACGATGCGAAGGCCCGGCACCGAAGCGGTCGCCTCCAGCAGGGCGGCGTGGCAGTTGCCCATGCCGCCGCGGGCCGAAACCAGCGATTGAAGAGTGGTGGCGAGATATTCGAGGGCGTCATGGCCGGTGCGCACACCAACGCCGGATACGCTGCGGGCACGCATCATGCGTCCCTGAAGCTCGGCGATTTCGGCAAGGGCGGTGTCGATCACGTCCTCGACCGTGCGAACCTGCTCGGCGACATCGAAGGCGGCATTTTCGATCATTTGTTTGCGCATGACTGTTCCTTTTCCGCGACGCGAAACGCCGCGGTTGCTGGGCCAGCTTGGGAAAAGCGCAGGTCAGTGACCGATCATCCGCGAGAGGCTTTCGAGCCCGGCGAGATACATTCCCGCCGAAAAGGTCGCGCCGACCGCAATGATGACAATCCAAGTCAACTTCTGGCCCACGCTCATCACATTGCTGGGATGGCTCGTGGTTGCGAACGGCAATACCAAAGGAGACCGAGGTTGCGACCTCTGCTCGGTTTCGAAGCCGGTTTCCCCGGTCCCCCCTGCACGATCAGCGTGCCGAATCTGATGACTGATCGCCCCCTCTTGCTGCTCGTCGATCGGGACGGCGGCAATGTCCGGCGATTGATGTATCAAGTGCTGATACGGCCCCGTTTCGTCGATGACGATGCGCGCGGCCTGCGACCGGCGCTCGACGCTCAGGATCTGGAGCGCCTGGCGAATGCGCTGGTCTACCGTATGCGGCGAGATGCCCAGCTCGGCCGCAATCTCTTTTGACGAGAGGTGCCGGGCAACCAAGCGGAGGCAGTCGAGTTGTCGGCTCGTCAACTTGTCGATGGGGCGAGGTATCCAGTTCTCCATCGTTCAGAACCTCAATTTTGAAGCAATACCGGTCAGTTGCGCTCGAGACCAGCGTGGCTTCGGAAATATGCACCCAAACCACGACCCGGTCGTTAAACGGGTTTCGCCTATCTCCAACGTTAACGAGAAGCATCGCAAGGTAGGAAGATTACCGTGCGGCCAGCTGACCTGAACCGGGACAATGGTGGAGAGGACTTCCGTCGAACTACCGTTCGCGATCATTCGTCTCAAACCGATTTTCCCCTCTGTGCATAGGCGGTTTTGGCGCCTTGACGTCATCAACCGTTCGCATCCGTTCGCTTGCGTTCCCCTAAAACCGCGCTATTATTGGGGAGCGGTTATGGGAATATTCCCCTGTTTGGCGGATAGTCGGCAGGTTCGATTCCCTCGAAGGGAGCCACAATGCCTAAGAAGCTCACGAACGCCTTGACACCGATGGCGGTGAAGAACGCGAAGCCGGGGCGCCATGCCGACGGCGCGGGACTGCACCTGCTGGTCAAAGAAGGCGGCGCCCGTTCATGGGTTTATCGGTTCATGCTTCGGGGGAAGTCGCGCGATATTGGCCTGGGTCCAGCCGCTGGCACCGACGGTGTTACGCTTGCAGATGCTCGCGACGCCGCAGCCGCTTTGCGGGTTAAGGTGAAAGCCGGGATCGACCCGCTCGAACAGCGCCAGCGCGAGGCTGCTGAGGCGCTGGCAGCGGCGCAGGCGGCTACCGTGGCAGGTATAACGTTCAAGGCCGTCGCAGAGGCTTACATTGCCGCTAACGAAGGCAACTGGCGCAACGCCAAGCATCGCTATCAATGGTCGGCGACGCTGGCGACCTACGTGTACCCAGTCATTGGCGACACGCCCGTCGCGGCAATCAGCACCGCGCACGTCCTGTC
>JANXUU010000029.1 GCA_025356055.1 Sphingomonas sp.
CGGAACAGCGGGTCGGCCATCTAGCCGGCGACCGAGCGAATGCCGCCGACGATCGACGCCGCGCCGAACAGGATGAACAGGCCGATGACGACAGTCGCGCCATATTTCCAGTTGATCCGGCCGGTGAGCATCATGAAGCCAACGGCGGCGACGGCAATCACGGCAACGGCGGTCGCGACATTGCCGAGCAAGGTGCCCTGCAACCAGTCGACCGCACCGACGATCGGGCCCGATCCGGCGGGGTCGGGAGCGGCATATTGTGCCTCGGCGCGAGCGGCGGCGAAAAGGGCGAGCGCGGCGGCGGGAATGAGTTTCTTCACAGGGACGGTACCTCGATGAGCATGAGATCCACCCGGCGGGCGATCGGCGTTGCGACGATTTTCCGGAGGACGGGCGGGGCAGAGGTGCCCTGGTAGCGCGACAGGATCTGCGCGACATAGGCTTGGGTTTCGGCATAGGGCGGGATTCCGCCCCAGCGAAGCACCGCGCCCGGCCCCGCGTTGTAAGCGGCGAGCGCCAGCGGGACGCTCTGGAACCGCGAAAGCTGCCGCGCCAGATAGCGCGCTCCGCCGTGGAGGTTGGCGTCGGGATCGAGCGGATTGATCCCCATTTCGGCCGCAGTTGAGGGCATGAGTTGCATCACGCCGAGCGCGCCCTTGGGACTGACCGCATTCTGGTGGCCGCGCGATTCAGTCCAGGCGACTGCGCGCAACAGGTGAACGTCGAGTCCCTCGGCCTTGGCGGCCTGCTCGTAGCGATCGACTTCCGCAAGGCGAACGCTGACGGTCGACCCGAAATCGCCAGCGGCATCGTCGCCAACGAACCGGGTCGGCTTGGTGTAGGTCCTCGCAGCGCCGTCGTCGCCGATTTCGATAACTTGGGCCTGAGCAGACGCGGCAAAGGACAAGGCCGCGAGACCTAACCAGAAGACAAAACGCCGTGGGGAATCAATTCGGTTAGTCATAAACCTCATTCCATGTGGTCCTGCTTGTAACCCGGCGTTGGGGTCAGCGAAACCATCGTTGCAAGAATTGCAACTGCGGTCAGCCAACTGGCTAATACCTTAACGCCGATGCCCCAGCCGCGGACGACGATCGGGCGACCGACGACGAGCAGTAATACACACGGCAGCGCAATCGCCAGGTCGCTTGCCTTGCCCGCCACAGCGGTCACCGCGCCGGCCCACAGTCCGGCATTGGCGGCTGCAACGAGGAACAGCGCCGGGGGCAGGTCGAGCGGGCGATGGACCAGTGCGGCGGTGGCGATGACGCTCAGCCAGCAAGCGACGAAGATCGGTTCGATCCATCGCGTGGGCGGTCCTGCCCACCACGTGACCAACGCGACGATTGCCATCACGCCCGCAGCGATGAGCGCGCGGCGGAGCGGGATGAAGGCTAGCGCCACGCCAAGAGCGGCGATCAAAATCGCGGGGGGAAGGAAGCCGCCTCTCATCGCGCAGCGACCCACAGGAACCCGAGCCCAATCGCGCACACGACGCCGCCGAGCCCGCGCAGAACCGTCTCGCCGCGCGGCAGTGCCGCGAGCGAGCCGATCCCGATCCCCGCGACGTGAAGCGCACCCGTCGCGAAGACGAACCCAAGGCTGTAGCCGATCGGGTCGGCTGCGGATGGAAGTTCGATCCCGTGGGCATAGCCGTGGAACAGCGCGAATAGCCCGACCACGGCGCAGGCGATCCATGTCGGTGCCTTGACCGCACCGAGGATCAGCGCGCCGAGCACACACACCGACAAGGCAATGCCGATCTCGACCGGAGGCAGTCTTACACCCGCCATTCCGACCCCGGCGCCGACCGCCATCATGATCGGGAACACCATTGGCAGCAAGTAGATCAACGGCTTGCCAAGAAAATATCCCCACAAACCGACTGACGCCATCGCCAGCATATGGTCAGGCCCAGTTAATGGGTGCTCTACCCCGGCAATGAAGCCCCCCGGTAGTCCGGTCCCTGCGTGCGCAATTGCCGGACTGGCAGCGATTATTGACGAGACACCGATCAACAGTTGCGCTAATATTCGATATCTTTGAAGAAAGGAACGATGCGAATGCGCAGGTTTGTTGGAGCGGCCATTGGTTTGACGCTGGCCGGAAGTGCGTCCGCGCACGACTTCTGGCTGCAGCCGCAAAGCTGGCAGGCGACGCCCGGCACTCCGCTGCCGTTCGTGGTTGAAGTCGGTCACGGTCAGTTTCGCCAGCAATGGGGCGCCGACGGCGGCCATCTCCTGGCGCTCAAGGACCTCGCCAACGGCGGTGCGGTCGATGTCCGGCCGTTGTTCAAGCCGGGCGGCGAAGTTCCTCACCTGACCCGCACCTTTCGTCGCGAAGGACTTCATATCATCAGCCTTGTTTCGACCAACGCGGCGAGCGACCTGCCATCGATCCGGTTTAACGATTATATCAAGGCCGAGGGGCTGACTCCCGCGATCGATACCCGCACCCGCAGCGGAACGCTCAACAGCAACGGCCGCGAACTCTACAGCCGACGCGCGAAGGCGCTCATCCAGGTCGGTAGGCCGTCGAAGAGCGACGATGCGCTGGCCACGCGCCCGATCGGACTTACGCTCGAGATCGTCCCTCTGCGCAATCCCTATTCGCTGGGCGCCAATCATGTCCTCCCCATCCAGATACTTTATGAGGGTCGTCCCTTGCCTGGTGCACTGGTGAAACTCACCAGCCTTGAATTTGACGCCAAGCCCCTTCGCATGGTCCGTTCGGACGCGTCGGGACGAGCCAGTTTTGAAATACCGCCAGTTGGGTCGTGGCTAGTAAACGTGATCTGGACCAAGCCGATCGCTTCACGCGACGCCGACTTCCTGACCACTTTTTCGAGTCTCACCTTTGGTTACGCCGCAAAACGCGATCGGTAAACGAAAGCCCGGCGACCTTGGGCCGCCGGGCCTCGTTGCTGATTAACAGGTGATGTCGATTGGTTCGTTGGTCAACGAAACCGGGACGATGTCGCTGTCACTCACACTGGCCGGATCCGAATTCATCGATGCGCGGAAGTCGATGCCGAATTGGACGCCGAACTTGTCCTCCTGCGCAGTTTTGACAACCACGGGCGGGGCGATCACCGAATCGGCTCCACCACCACTCCCGCCGCCGCCGCAAGCGGCCAGCGGAAGAGCGAGCGCCGATCCCAGCAGTGCGCGTTGTATCAGTTGCTTCTTCGTCATGCGATTTTCCTTACCTTACTGCTTAAATTCGCAAGACAGCATCACGGCTGATTCTGCGGACGCGGCGAGCCGCGCAGCGGAGTTGTAAGATAGGGGAAGGTTTCCTGAAGATAGGGTCCAGGTGGCGTTACATAGCCATTCGCTCCGACACTACCCGCCGGCGATACATAAGCGCCAAGGGCATTGCTCGGCGCGCCATCGGTGAAGGGCACCTGTCCCGAGGGCGCGTCAGACGGCTTGCACAGTCCGAGGTCGGTCAGCTTGCCCGCGATCGGCACCGGATAACAGAGGCGACCCATGGCAACACGAAGGGTGATGTCCACCGTATCGTCACCTGGGCGGCGACCATTCGGGTAGCCGGCCAGATCGTCGCCCGCCACGCCGAGGGAGCTCTGGCTTGCGGCGGGAGTGGGGGTGATCGCCGTGTTGAGCCGCATCTCTTCCGACGGAGTAACCGCTTGGAGCTGGTTAAGTGTTTTGATCCCGGTCAAGAACGTCGCAACCAAGTCGTTGCGTGGGAAGTTCGTCGGAGCCTTGATCCCGGCCCCGCCGAACAGTACCTCGAGGATCGCCGGGAACGTCGGATTGGTCACATAATCCGCCAGCGCTCCATCCTGTGTCGGCTTGGCTGCGTTAAAAAGATCCTTTTGGGGCAGACCGATGACTACCTCGTTGACCAGTGGGTTACCGAGCCGCGAGACCTGTGTGTAGGCACCTCCTGATAACGTCGGGTTTTTATAGGTGGGGTTGGGCTTGAAAAGCTTAGCTTGCGGCAGGCTGGCCGTCGACCACACGCCGATCACACCGTTCCCACTTCCAACGAGGCAAGAGGTCGGTACTTCGAGTGCCAACGACGTGACATTTTTCTTACCGATCAATTCCTGATTAGCATCACTCTGGACTATGCTACCTTCAATCGGAACGAAATTGACGAGGTCAAAGATCGGGCCGAGGTTGACCGCAAAGGCCTCCTGACGCTGACCTGCGAACAAACGTCCCGCCGTCGCGCAACCGGGAATGTTCACATTGTAAATGAACTGGTTGGCATAGGCCGCATAGTTTGGGATGCTCTTGTTGCCGGCGTTGTCGAACGGCTTGATGAAGGTGGCTCCGCCGCCGCTGGCGTTGGTCACCGCGGCGCGTGTTCCCGTCCGGCGGTCACCAGTGATCATCGTCACCGTGTATTGCTCATCCTCGCCAAGGTTGGGATCTAGCGGCTGCGAGATCGGGCCAATATGACGAAGCGCGATTGGAAGCACCTTGCCACCGACTGTTACCGTCTTGCCGGTATCGTTCTTGAGCGTGTTGGCGAATTTAAACTGAAAGGTCAGATGCTCTTTGGCATCTCCGGCGTTGTCGATGTGGATTTCATAGATCGCGTCGGGATCCATCGTGTAATAGTTGGGACCGTCCCCGGGATTCTGGCCTGGCTGAAAGTTCGAGATCAGCGTGGTGAAACCCGCGCGCCCGGGTTCGTAGCTCCGGAAGGCATAGACGTCGGTATTGTCGACCTTGGGCATTTTGGTGATGCCCGGCGCCTCGCGGTGACTTGAGGCGACTGCCGTGCTGGCAATGCACATCGATACCAAACCGATGGCGGACGTTATTTTAAAGCTACCTGTCATGACTTAGCCTCCCGTGGCGCGTTTTCTTGGAGGAGATACGGGCAGCCGGGGTGAAGGTTGCAAACACCTCAGAACATTCGGCATAACGTTAAGATAATTGATCGATCAGGGCATTTGGGCGTCGGCTAACAAGCTCCAGAAGCGCTTCCAAAGCAAGTCGTAGGGGTCGCAAGCAGGTCCGACCATCGCCACGTCCCCGATCCGATCACCAGTATCGTCGTGCGTCCTGGCTCGGGAATTGCCAGAAATTGCGGACCCTCCGTGGGTGCCGCACGGCATTCGGGGGATGCCTCGGCGACAACTTGCTCTACCGTCCGACGGAGCAATGGCGTCACTGGCGAAACGACCGACCCCTGCTCACTTGCCAGCCAATTGCCGTTCCAAAGCATCACCGCGTCGGCCGATGTGCGGTAAGCGGGCGGTAGTGCGGCGAGTTCGGCCATTGCCGCTGGATCCTTGGTTATCGCCTCTGCCGTGCGGGCTGACAACGCGCATCCGCCGGCTTCGCCCGCTTGCGGCGATCCCGCTCCCGAAGGTGACGGGTTTTGCGCCGCAGTTGGGGCGGCAATCAAGCTAGGAAGCATAATCACCGGGGGTGGAATAACGGTTGGAGGCGGTGGCTTTGGCTTGTTGGGCGGGGTTGCTGCATGCTCGCCCGCAGCCAGCGAGATCAGCATGAGACCGCGCCCGCTATCGGGAACCGTTCGCACCGTGGGGGGGCGCGTGACAAGCCACAGAAGCAACATCAGATGGACAGCGATAATGGTGATCAACACAACGCCACGCTGGATGCGTTCGCGCGGGCGCAAGAGCGGGATCCGCAATGGATGGGCAGAAGATTGCATTGAAAGAAGAGGGTAATTGTCCCGGTTCGGCAGTCGCAGCGCTGTTCGATTAAGGTTTGTCAGGCAGCGAACGCTTGTCCGAGACCGGCAATAGCCAGCGACGGGTCACGAACGCTATGGGTTATTCCGGCGGCTTTGCGAAGGGCTCCCGGTTGAAGCACGTCGACCCAGTCGTAGCCCACCTTGAGCAAGCCATCGGCCTGAAATTGATTGATAATCTTGTTGACCTGGACGGTGCTTCGACCGAGCGATCGGGCAAGGACGCGTTGGCCGATCGGCAGACTGAAGCGGCCGTTTTCACACCAGCCAGCGCTAAGCGAGCGATCGTGAAATTCGGTGAGCAGATTAGCAACGCTTCGGGTTGTGCAGCCGGTCGTGAGTCGCGTCAGATGATCGATCAGTAATAAGCGATAGATGCGTCCGCTGCGCGCGATCATCGCTGCGGACTTCGGCGTGGTTGTTGCGCCCTCCTGCATCAATGACGAGGCATCGACAGTGCGCAACGGCGTGAGGCTAACGACCTCGCAGCAACCCGGTTCGAACAAGCTTGGAACAATGAAATCGCCGGGCAAGAGGAACAGGAAGATCAGTCGCTGACCGTCGTCAGCATATCGCAGCCACCCCGCCCAGCCATTGGTGATGAGGCGGACCCCATCGGCGGCACTGAGGACGGTGTTGGACGGGTCGTGCCGTGCGCTTCGCCACAAGCCGAGAATCGTCGCCTGTTCAATGCCATCGGCTGGGCCATCCAGGATTGATCGGACAATTCGCTCAAGGCTGGCTCGCTCGGCGCGCTGCTGATGGATCTGCAGACTACGCCGCGCCAGCCCTGCGGCGGACAACGCCACCGTCGCCTTCGCGACGGGCCCGTCTGACATCAAAGAGGAGTTAATCTGGGAAATTTGAAAACGTCCCCAAGCAAGGGTCTTAGCTAAGGCATTAAAGCGATCAGGTGGCAGATCGGTTCCAAGCATGGCTTCACCGCAAGACTATAACCGAACGAATATGCGTTCATGCTCATCGCATCGCCCGACTAATGTCAACCCGCGAGTCCGGCCGCCGCGAACGCTCAGAAAATGAAACTTGCGAACAACGCGAAGTTGAAGAAGATCAGCGTTCCCGCGATGGCCCACGCGGCGCGTGTCATCATGCGCGAATTGACGAGCGCGCCCATTTTGGAGTGGTCGCTTGTCATGCGGATCAGCGGCACGACAGCGAAGGGTAGCTGCAGACTAAGGACGACCTGACTGGCAATGAGCAATTTTGTTGCCCCTGCGTCGCCCGCGAGGATGACCACCGTGACCGCGGGAACAATCGCCAGCGCGCGGGTAATGGTGCGGCGAATCCATGGCGCCATCTTTAGATCGAGGAACCCTTCAGCGACAATTTGCCCCGCCAGTGTCCCGGTGACGGTCGAGTTCTGGCCGGCGGCAAGCAGCGCGGCGGCGAACAGGACGCTGGCGGCGCTCGCGCCGAGCATCGGGGACAGAAGATGATAGGCGCTGGCCAGGTCGGCGATTTCCGTTCGTCCGGCGACGTGGAAAGTCGAGGCGGCAAGGATCAGTATCGCGGCGTTAACAAACAGGGCGAGTGTCAGCGCGATCGAACTGTCGATCGTCGCCAGCCTGACCGCCTCGCGCTTGCCCGCCTCGGTCCGCTCGAAGCGTCGTGTCTGGACAATCGACGAATGGAGATAGAGGTTGTGGGGCATGACCGTCGCGCCGACGATGCCAATCGCGATGTAAAGCATGTTTGGATCGGCAAGCAGCTGGCTGGTCGGGACAAGGCCATGAACGACCGCGCCCCACGCCGGCTGGGAAATCGCCAACTCCCACGCAAAACAGCCGCCGATGACAACTAGCAAAGCGACGATGAAAGCTTCAAGCTTGCGAAACCCGAAATTCAGCAGCGCAAGGATAAGAAAGACATCGAAGCCCGTCAAAATCACGCCGCCGGCGAGCGGAAGCCCGAACAATAGCTTGAGCGCAATCGCGGTTCCGAGCACCTCGGCGAGGTCGCAGGCGACGATAGCGAGTTCGCAAAGCGCCCACAGCGTTAGATTGGTCGCGCGCGAATAGGTGTCGCGGCAAGCTTGGGCGAGGTCGAGGCCCGTGGCGATGCCAAGTTTGGCTGCCAGTGCCTGCAGCACCATGGCGAGCAGGCTGGCAAACAGGATGACCGACAGCAGCGAATAGCCATAGGCCGATCCACCGGCGAGATCGGTCGCCCAATTCCCGGGGTCCATGTAGCCGACCGCGATGAGGTAGCCCGGCCCGGCAAAAGCGGCGAGCTTGCGCCAAAAGCTGCCGCCGCGTGGGACGGCAATCGAACGGTGGCTTTGTCCAAGCGAAACTCGTCGGGAAATCGAAACGTCAACGAGATCCTTTGCCGCCGGGTCAACTGTGACCGCTGGGGGTGGCGGCATGTTCATGTCTCCAAAGACTGGATCTTCCCGCGTGAACGTCCGCGCTGCCCGATAGGTCCCGCGGGGCCGGTTCCTGAACGAGCATGTAATTAACTTAACACTGTTTAGCAAATTGGGCGCTTCCCGCACGCAAAACCGGTACAGCCACTCTAAAAGCAACAGTTAGGAATCATCTGACTATAATAAGAGCTGAGTCGGATACGGGTTCCCCCGAGGAGGAGCCGTGATTCCAGCAATAGAATTACTAAGCAGGCGATACTTGATGCATGCCATGTTAGCGGCGCTCGTCGGAGTCGGCACAATGGGCGCTTCCGGTTGCGCCACATTTAACCTTACAAGATCGTTGGAAGCGCGATCGATGCGGCAAATTCAATCTCGAATTTGCACGACTCGCTCGACGGTCCGCAATGGCATGATCAGGGCCTGACGATCGACGATCGCCCGAATTTCGTTCCCGCGAACCAGAATAGCATCGCCTTCGGCCGCACGCCGCCGCAGGGCTTCTTTCCCAATGGGACAAATGGGCGGCTGACGGCCAGCTGACGGAGGCGACTTCGTCGCCATCTGCTCTACGATCAATAGTCGAACGGCTCGATGATGCGATGGTCGCCCACGAGAAACGCGTCAGCGACGAGCTGGAGTGGTGCAACGTCCACGTCGCTTTCACGGGAACGGACGAGTTCGACGAAGCGGGCGTAGAGCGCGGGATATTCACCCTCCTCGCTGGCCGGCTGGAGGGTGCCGGCGATTGTCAGGCAATTGCCGCCATCGCTGAGGATAATCAGGCCGACAGAAGCGTCAATCTCGATGTCCCACTGTTGTGGGCCCGTCTGACGGAAGTCGAATGTCGCGGCGATCGGGGTTCCCGAGACGGTTTCGAGCGCTAGTGGATTGATTCCAACGTTTGGTGCCCCCGCCTGACGGCGGCGATGATTTTGTCGGGATCGGCCTTCCAGACGAACGGTCGTGGCTCCTCGTTATGCTCCTTGATGAAGCGGTTGATCGCGGCCTGAAGGTCG
>JANXUU010000042.1 GCA_025356055.1 Sphingomonas sp.
GCCAGCCTGATCGGCGAGCATGTGGTCGATCAAGGGGGAAAGGATCGCGAGTTCAATCGCGCACAGGATCAGCACGAACAGCGGAATGAGCGCGGCGCCGGTGAGGGCGCGCAGCCACCCCTCGAGCAGCCCGCGCGTCGCATCGAACAGCAGGAACCCGGCCATCACCGGCGTGATTGCGAGCAGCAGCGCGAGCAGGATGCGCGATACGACCAGCAGACCGACGGTCGAGAGCGTGAGCAGGAAGGAGGAGACGTTAAGCGCCATCGCGGCGGTGGGTGCTCCGCCAACGAGCGGCGAGGCGATCCCGGCGCGGGTGCGCCAGCCGACATTGCCTTGCTCGATCCGGTCGAGCGCGGATTGCACGCCGTCGAGGGGGGCGGGCGAATCGATTGCGACCACCAGCTCGCTGGCGATGCGCGACGGGGCGCGGGCGAAGGCATCGTAAGCCAGCGCCTGAAAGGATGACCATGACGCGGCGAGGAGCAGCACGACGCCGAGGCGGATGGCAAGCCCGGTAACGTCGCTGAGCGCGAGCCCTTTGCCGAGCAGCAGCCGGTATCCGTAAAGCGCAACGGCGATGACCATCAGCGAGGTCAGGACGGCGGCGGTCGCGGCGCCCGGGGTCGAGAGCGCCGAATAGCCGCGCTCGACCAGGCTCGACGCCTGGCAATCGGTATTGGCGAGCAGGTCGGAAACGAGGCCGGGGGCGCCGGCGGGGGCGCACAGGTCGGGGTTCATGCTCCCGCCACCAGTCTGGGCAGCCAGTCGGCGGGGTCGTCCCCGACTTCGGCGCGAAGCTGGTCGAGCAGGCGCACCGTCGTTTCGCGGCCCGACAACACGGTCAGCAACTGCGGTTCCGAGCCGAGGTTGAGCCGGACGACAACGCTGTCGGTGCCATGTTTCACGAGAAAGGCGCGCGCGGTTTCGGGCATCGAGCGGACGATGTCATATTCGGTCTCGGTCAACCCGAAGCCGTCGATGTAGTCGGACGCCTGGGCGCTCGAATTGGCCATGAAGACCTGGGTGCCCGCCTGCTCGATAATTGCGCTGGCGATCCGGCTTTGCAGCGCGTCGGAGGCCGATTGGGTGGCGAAACCGACGATCCCGCCACGCTTGCGGATGGTCTTCTCCCAGTCGCGGATGCGCGCCACGAACACTTCGTCGTCGAGCGCTTTCCAGCCTTCGTCGACAACGATGATCGTCGGCTTGCCGTCGAGCCGTTCCTCGACGCGGTGGAACAGGTATAACATGGTCGGCGCGCGCAGCGCGGGCTGGTCGAGCACCGCGGTCATGTCGAACCCCAGCGTCGGGGTGGACAAGTCGAGCCGGTCCTCCTCATTATCGAACAGCCACGCGAATTCGCCCGCCGAATGCCATGGCGCAAGCCGCGCGGCGAGGTCGCCCGCCGAGGCGCGCCCGCGTCCGCGAAACAGCTCGGCGACATGGCGCAGGCGGCGCAGCTCGCGCGGGCCCGCCATCGCGGTGTCGATCGCCTCGACAATCCAGCCGGTCTCCTCGACGTTGAGCGGCTGGCCTTCGCCGACGGCAAGCCGGGCGAGCCATTCGGCGAGAAAGCGCCGGTTGACCGGGGTGTCTGGTAGCGCGAGCGGGTTCATCCGGGTCGGCTCGCCGGGGCGCAGCGCCTCATACGTGCCGCCGATCGCGCGAAGGAAGATCTCGGCGCCGCGATCCTTGTCGAAGAACACGATGCGCGGGTCGAACCGGCGGGCCTGCGCCAAAAGGAAGGCGAGGACGACGGTCTTGCCCGATCCCGACGGGCCGATAACGGTGAAATTGCCGAGGTCGCCGCGGTGGAAATTGAAGAAATAGGGTCCCGCGGCGGTGGTCTCGAACAGAGTGACGGCGTCGCCCCAGTGATTGCCGTCGGCGCGTCCCACGGGGAAGTTGTGGGCACTGGCGAAGCCCGCGAAATTGGCGGTCGAAACGAGGGCGCGGCGGGCGATATAGTCGAAATTGCCGGGGAACTGCGCCCAGAAGGCGGCTTCGAGGCCGAGTTCCTCGCGCACGACCGAGAAGCCGGTTTCGGCGAGCGCGGCCTGCACCTCGCCGGTCGCCTGGTCGAGGCTGGCGGGGCTGTCGGCGCTGATCAGGATCGACAGATGATGCTCGCCGAACCCGGCGCGGCCGGCGGCGACGTCGTCCTTGGCGGCGCTGAGTTCGGTGCGGAGCGACACGGCGGCATCGTCGGCGGATCGCATCCGGCGCAGCGCGAGGTCCATCCGCTCCTGCGCCGGGCCGCGGTCGACGAAGGCGAAGCTTTGCGTCACCTGCATCGCGAACGGCAGGCGGTAGATGTCGTCGAGCATTCCCGCCGAAGTCGCGCCGGGATAATCCTTGGCGGAAAGGATCGCCGCGAACTCGGGTGGCTCGCCGTCGACTGGGCCAAGTTCGATCGTGTCGGCGCCAAAGCTGATCGTGCGGCGCGGGACGGCGTGGCCAAGATCACCAGTCGGAAGCAGCATCTGCGTGGCGGTGCCGTTGAACAGCGTCGCGAGGAATTCGAGCTGCTGGGAGGCGAGCCCGCTTGGCAGGTCATAGGCGGTGAGCAGGGTCGGGCCATAAGGCTCGAGCGCGGCCATCAGCTGCTCGCGGGCCTGCGAGAGGAGGCGCAGGTCGGCACCCCGTTCGCCCTGGTCCGAGCGGCTTCCCGCGACCCCGAGCAATTTTTCCGCCCACCCGGCGCGACCGCGCAGGGGGCGAACGACCAGCGTCAGGTAGAGATCGTTGACAAACAGGCGCCGGGTCGCGAGCCGGCCCTGCCAGGCGGCGTCGAGCGAGGTGCTGAACGGATCGCCGAAGCGGCCCTCGAACACGGGCTCTACGGCGCGGCGCACGACATGGTGGACGATTGCGAAGCGCGACGAGCCGATCGACTGGAACATCGCGTCGCGCACGGCCAGACGCGAGTCGAGGTCGGCGCGGCCGATCGTTTCGAACGGAAGGCCGTCGAGCTTGATGATCTGCAGCATCTGCCCGTTGCGGGTCAGCAGCGTGTGGTCGTCGACCTGCGCGAGATAGGGCAGGTGAACGCCCGCCGCGACTTCCTTCTGCGCAGCGCGATTACGGGCAGTAAACATTGGCGCCCCGCAACTTGTAATTGGCCACCCTGGGCGTGCGGCGGAGGCGCGTCATCCACAGCGCCATGACGTGCGGGTCACGCAGATGCGCGGCATAGCCGAGCGCGTGAATGACCACCGCCGGGAGCAGGGCAAGCGGGGTCTTGAACACCAGGAACAGCTCCGCCGCGACGATCCCGTTCATGACGAAGAACGGGTAGGTCACGCCCGCCACCATCTGTGGCCGGGCAAGTGCGCGGAACAGCGGGTCGGCCATCTAGCCCGCGACCGAGCGAATGCCGCCGACGATCGACGCCGCGCCGAAC
>JANXUU010000052.1 GCA_025356055.1 Sphingomonas sp.
CCATCAGTCAGCCCGCCGCACATAGGTTTGCTCATAGACATCGACGACGATCTTCGTTCCCGCGCCGATATGCGGCGGGACCATCACGCGCACGCCATTGTCGAGGATCGCGGGCTTGAACGACGACGATGCCGTCTGACCCTTGACCACCGCATCGGCCTCGACGATCATCGCCTCGATCGTGTCGGGCAATTGCACCGAAATCGGCCGCTCGTCATATAGCTCGAGCACGACCTTCATCCCGTCCTGAAGGAACGCCGCCGCATCGCCCAGCAAGTCGCGGGGCAACGAAATCTGCTCGTAATTGACCTCGTCCATAAAGGTCAGCGCGTCACCCTCGGCATAGAGGAACAGGAAATCCTTGGTGTCGAGACGGACCCGCTCCACCGTCTCGGCCGAGCGAAAGCGGACGTTGTTCTTGCGGCCGTCGATGAGGTTTTTCATCTCGACCTGCATATAGGCCCCGCCCTTGCCGGGCTGGGTGTGCTGGATCTTGACCGCGCGCCAGATGCCCTTCTCATATTCGATGATGTTGCCGGGACGAATGTCCACGCCGCTGATCTTCATGGGAGACGCCTATATGCCAGAAATTGAAAAGAGCCCGGTTTTACCACTGCCGGCAAAACCTACAAAAACGCCCCCTAACGGCTTCCCGTTTTTCCGGCAAGGAGCGGGTAGGGATTGATCGGCGTCCCCCCGTACCATTTCTCTCCTGCGGCCATCTGGTTGATCGCGAAATGGAGGTGCGGGCCGTCGGGGCTGGCGTCACCGCTATGCCCGACCAACCCGATCGGACTCCCTCGCTTGAGCGTCTGTCCCTCGGCAAGCCCCGGCGCATAGGCGGCGAGGTGGGCGTAATAATAGGTCCACCTACCGTCCTGCGACCGCTCATAGACCGTCAGCCCACCCTTGCCGACGCTCTCGAAGATCTTTTCGATCGTTCCGGGCGCGGTGGCGAACACCGGGGTGCCTTCCGCGGCCATGATGTCGATGGCGTCATGACGGCGTGCACCGCCCGCCCGCGCGGCGGTGAACGTGTCCTGAAGCTGGGTGGGTCGGATCCCGGCAACCGGGATCGCGAGCCCCGCCGGCCCGACCACGACGCTTTCGGCCACCGTGACGGGGCCCGCGCCGCCGACGTTGACCGTCGCCTCGTCGCCCTTGCCCTCGACCTTGCCGTTAACCCGCGCAGTCGTGGCTTGCGGACTGCGACTGATCCCGAACACAAAGATCCAGAACGCGCTCGTCAGAATCGCGGTCAGCAGGACGGTGGCGAATGTCTTGACCATCAACTGGTGAACACCGCCTTGAACCCCGGCTTCAGCATCCGCGACAGGCGTAGCACGTCCCAGTTCGACAGCCGGATACAGCCGTGGCTCTCCGCGCGCCCGATCGTCTCGGGGCTGCCCGTCCCGTGAATGCCATAATGCTCCTTCGTGAGGTCAAGCCAGGCCAGGCCAACCGGCCCGTTCGGTCCCGGCTTGAGTCGCTTGTCCCCACCTTCGGGGTCCTTGGCGTCCCAGAACAGGTCGGGCTGGTAATGGAATGGCGGCAGAAACGCATAGGTGGTCACTTTCCACTGTCCATAGGGGAGCGGATCATGGGTCGAGCCCATCGTCACCGGAAACTGGGCAACCACCGTCCCTTGCCCCAGATCCTTAGGTGGCGAATTGCCCTTGCTGTCGCTCTTGCTCAGCGGGCCAGACGGCGGTGTTCCCTTCATTACCCTCAACACGCCTTCATGCTTGCTGACGACGACATAATCACCCTGCGCCGGCGCCGCATCGACATTGAGCTTGGCGAACCACGGCCTGATATTATCCTTCGCGCCGTCATAATTAGCGTTGGCCGGAATGACGTTGGGCAGCTTGAGCGTCTGCCCCGCCCCGATCTTGGCGTCGGGGCCGTTAAGCGCGACGATCGTGTCCGGCGTCGTGTGAAACTCCTCGGCGACCTCCTCAAGCATGTTGCGATAGCCCATGAACGCGAGCAACGCCTGGTCCTCGGCCTTCTTGGGGAAGGGATTGACGAACGGCCCGGCGACCTGGTCGGGAGTCAGCGTCACGGACACCAGCGACTCGCGGTTCTCGGCCAACAGGGCTGCCTTGGTCGCGTCGTCGATCTTGCCCGTGTCGGGCAAATTATGCGCCTGCTGGAAGCCGCTCACGGATTTGGCGAACACCATCCCCTTTTTCCCGTCGATCACCCCCGACGGGAATCCGGCGATGTCGAGCAGCACCTGCGCATGGAAAATCCCGCCATCGATCGGCGATCCCGGAGTTCCCGGCGGCACCCAGCCTTCGCCCGCGGGCTTCAGCGCGGACGGCTGGCCCGGTTTCGGCATCGTGGTCGAGGCATGCGCCACGGCCACCATCGCCAAGGCGGCGGCACTCGCCATTCCAGACTTCAATATCGCCTTGGGATTCACGCAACTTCTCCTGCTCGAAGACTGATTTTATGTCGCAAACGATGCATCGTCGATTTCTTTCCCACCCGCAACGAAACCGCGTCTCGCCGCGCCGTCGCCAAGCTGCTAGTCACCGGGCCATGAGCGATGACGCAAGCATGAACGAAAACAACCGGCACGCTGGGCGACTGGCGGCCTCGGGCTGGCTGATCATCTTGCTAAGCGCGGGTGGCATTGCCCTACCGCTCGTCGATCCGGCCAACGGTGCGCTGGTGATCGGCGGCATGCTGGTTGTCGCCGGCGTCATCGAACTCGCCGCCGCCACCGTCCGACACCAGACGCGCCTCCTCGCGATGTTCGCCGGGGTAATCACCATACTCGCCGGTCTCCTCTTCGCGACCGACCCCGCGACTCATTTCCTCTCGACGCTGACGATCATCATGGGCTGGCTGTTCGTGCGCAGCCTGATCCTCGCGGCGTCGGCGCTGCTCGAGCGCGGCTCGGCGCGGCGCTGGACCGCGCTCTCGGCCGCGACCGACTTCATCCTCTCGGCGGCGCTCGCGATCGGCTTTTCGATCTCGACCCTCGTCGTGGCGCTGTTCGGCGCGACCGAGGATCTCGTCACCAGCTTCGCCTGGGTGCTGGCGATCAGCTTCATCGCTACCGGCACCCTGCTCCTCGAACTCGCCGGCTGCGCACGGGCCGAGGACGTCTGAGCTTTTTCAACGACCCTTTACCAGGCTGGCTCTGACGGCAGCCGCTCGAGAAACACACATCATCACCGTGTTCGATATCTCCATCGCGCTGACCAGCGACCGGCCCTGCCGCGCGTGCCTCGATGCACTGCGCCGGGTCATCACCGCCTAACCGCGATCGGGCTCGCGATCAGCTTCAGGTGAACCACGCGGCGCGAGGAGGAATGAGCGATCGCTCGTTCGCTCGCGCCGCTCGGTGCCGTCACATCTTGTCGAAGACCATCGTCACGTCGCGCGGTGCGCTCCCGACCATCGCGTGACGGTGAAGCGTGAGCCGCTTGCCGTCCGCCGACACCTCGCTCACCGCCGAGGCCGAAGGCTTGCCGTGGAGCAGCACCTTCGACTTGATCTGGCGTGCAGCAACCAGAGTCATGGCAATGCTGTCGCCGATTGGATTGCCCATCATCGGATAGGTTTTCCCGTCCACGCTGCCAGCATAGCTGATGTGCGTCGCCTGGCCGGTGGAGGACATTCCTTTGGTATCGAGCGTGATCTTGTTGCCGTCGACCGTATAGGTCCGCGTTTCAGACCATTTCCCGGGATGCGCGCCGAGCTTCGACTGGGCGACATTGAGCTTCCACGTGCCGGCCCAGCCGGCCGACGGTGCCTTATCCTTGGCCGACGCACAGGCCGGTGCGAACAACGACACCGCCGCAATGAATCCAATGATTTGCTTGTTCATGACCTTCTCCCCTGAAAAAAAGGACAAGCCACCGTCGATTGACGCGAGGCGGTGACGCGCGAATGTGCGCCCATTGCAAACCACGCGCAATAACCACGTGGTCAAATGGTGCGTGACCTAGCCCTTGAGCACATCCGCGAATGCAGCGACCGCCTTGCCCGGATCCTCGGCCCCAAATATCGCCTGGCACACTGCCGCGAAATCGGCGCCGGCAGCGACCAGCGGCGCGACGTTCGCGGGCGTGATCCCGCCGATCGCGACGCACGGCACTTCGAACAGCGCTGCCCACCACGACAATATCTGCGGCTGGGGGCGGTAGTGGCTCGGCTTGGTGGTGGTTTCGTAAAAGGCGCCGAACGCGACATAGTCCGCACCGTCCTCGCCCGCCTGCATCGCCAGATGGCGGCTGTCGTGGCAAGTGCGCCCGATCTGAACACTCGGTCCAAGGATCGCGCGCGCCTCGCGCAAGTCGCCGTCCGATTGTCCCAGATGAACCCCGTCGGCGCCGATGCGCTTGGCCAGTGCAACGCTGTCGTTGACGATGAACGCGACGTCATGATCGTCGCAAATCCGCTGCAGCGGATCGGCCAGCCGCGCCAGTTCATGCTCGCCGACGTCCTTCACCCGCAGCTGGAACGCCGCCACCGGCCCGCCTCCGAACGCCGCCTTGAGCCGGTCGGGAAACAGCCCGCCGACCTCCTGCGGCGAGATCAGGTAAAGCTCGCACGGCTGCCGGCGCGGTGGCGCGGCAAAGGCGGTCAGGTCGGCTTCGTCTTCGGTGAACATGGGCCGCGCCTTAGCAGTCCCTCCCCTCCCTGCAAGGGAGGGGCCGGGGGTGGGTGGCGAGCGAAGCGAGCCCAGTCCCGCAAGAGCGATGGTTTCCTGGCGCACTAACCGCGCGCGCGGGGACCCCTCAATCCCCTTCCTTTCGGGTCCGGGAGTTCGATTTCACTGTCCTACAGCACCCCTGAAAGCGCATAGAATCGTCGATGCGCCAGCAACTCGCCAGCTCCATGAAAAGCCCGCCCCAACCGGGTCGCGACCCGGCTCGCGCAAAACCTCGCCGCACTGTCAACCGTGTCCACAACCGGTCCGCGCAACACCTCGCCACACTGTCAACCGTGTCCAAAACGCGTCTAGTCCTTGACCGTCGACGCCTTGTGGATGTCGCCGATCGCGCTGCCAAGCGAGGCGTCGAACTCGTCGTCGCTCATCTGGTCCTTGAGGTCCGACAGCAGCGCGCGGCTGAAGCTGGCGATCATGCCCTGGTTCTTGGCCAGCTCGGCGCACGCTTCATCGCGGCTGAACCCGCCCGACAGCGCCACCACCTTGAGCACTGCGCGATGCGCGACGAGCCGATCGAACAGCCCCGCTTCGGCCGGAATAGTCAGCTTGAGCATCACCCTCTCGCCCTGCGGCACCGCATCGAGCGCCTTCAGCAACGCATCACACAAAATCCGGTCGCACTCGCCGCGCTCAGGACTCTTGATGGAAACCTCAGGCTCGATGATCGGCATCAGGCCGTGCCGATTAATCTCGGCCGCGACCGCAAACTGCTGCTCGACGATCGCCGCGATCCCGGCGGGATTGGCGCGCTCGATCACCGATCGCATCTTGGTCCCGAAAATGCCCTTGGCCTTTGCCCGGTCGAGCAACTCGCCAAGCCCGCCGATCGGCTTCATCAGCTTGACCCCGTCGGCCTCCTCCTGAAGCCCCTGGTCGACTTTGAGGAACGGGACGACGCCGCGCTCCCACAGCAGCTCGGGAACCGGCTTGCCCCCCGCCAACCCATCCATCGTCCGCTCGAACAGGATCGCGCCGATGACTTTCTCGCCGGTGAAGCAGGGCGAAGTCATCACCCGCTCGCGCATCGCGTGGATCAGCGCGAACATTTCCTCGTCGTTCGAAAAGCGGTCCTCGCCGATGCCATAGCCCTTGAGCGCCCCCGGGGTCGACCCGCCCGATTGGTCGAGCGCGGCGATAAAGCCGTCGCCCTGCTCGATTTGTGCGAGCATGCGAAAGCGATCGGCGTCGGTCGTGACGGTCATGGCATCCCCTGGCACTGCATACGTATGCGGCGGGTCCTAGCGAGGGGTCGCCGGACTCGCAACCGCTACTGCTGCAGCGCCGCAACTCCCGGTAAAGTCTTGCCTTCCATCCATTCCAGGAACGCCCCGCCGGCGGTCGAGACGAAGGTGAAGTCGGGCACCACGCCCGCCAGGTTGAGCGCCGCGACCGTGTCCCCGCCGCCGGCGACCGATACCAGGCTTCCGTCCTGCGTCAGGGCCGCCGCGAACTTGGCCAGCGCCACTGTTGCCGCCTCGAACGGCGGCGTTTCGAACGCACCAAGCGGTCCGTTCCACACCAGTGTCCGGCAATTCTTGAGCACGTCGGACAGGGCCTCAACCGCCGCCGGTCCGATGTCGAGAATCATCTCGTCGGGCGCTACCTCGTGGACGTTGACGGTGCGTAGGCTCGGCGGGTTGGGCGCAAACTCCTTCGCCACAACCACATCGTACGGCAAATGGATGGTGCAACTCGCCGCTTCGGCCTTTGCAAAGATCGCCTCCGCCGCGCCGACCAGATCATGCTCGCACAGCGATTTGCCGACGTTCACCCCGCGCGCCGCGAGGAAGGTATTCGCCATGCCCCCACCGATGATCAGGTGATCGACCTTCCCCACCAGATGCCCGAGCACAGCTAGCTTCGACGACACCTTGGCCCCGCCGACCACCGCCGCGACGGGTCGCTCGGGATTGCCGAGCGCCTTTTCGAGCGCTTTGAGTTCTCTCTCCATCGCCCGCCCGGCGAACGACGGCAGGAAGTGAGTGATGCCCTCGGTCGATGCATGGGCACGGTGGGCGGCGGAGAAGGCGTCGTCGACGTAGTAGTCGCCGAGCGCCGCCATCCCCTGGGCGAGGTGAGGATCGTTGGCCTCTTCACCAAGGTGAAAGCGCGTGTTCTCGAGTATGCCTATCGATCCGGCCATCATCGTCGTGATCGCCCGCTCGGCTTCGGCACCCTGGCAATCCTCGATGAACCGCACCGGCCGCCCGGTCAGTTCGGACAACGGCCGCACCAGCAAGGCAAGGCTCATGTCCGGCCGCGACTGTCCCTTCGGCCGACCGAAGTGCGACAACAGCAGCACGATTGCGCCCTTGTCGCTGAGCTCGGCAATGGTCGGCACCGCAGCACGCAACCGCGTGTCATCACTGATCGCGCCGTTGTGGAACGGCACGTTGAAATCGACCCGCACCAGCACCCGCTTGCCGGTCAGGTCATCGGGAAGGTCGTCGAGAGTCTTGAACGCAGCCATAAGTCGCCTGCCTGTATGAGTTGGCGAGCGACTAGCGGCGGTGGCGGATCAGGACAAGGCGGCCAAGTGCGCCTGCCGAAGCGTATCGATCTCGGCGAGCCGGCCGTCGCGCTCGACATGCCAGAAGGTCCAGCCATTGCACGACGGCGCGCCCTGAAGCCCGGCTCCGACCTTGTGGATCGACCCCGCGACACCGTCACACTCGACCGTTCCGTCGGCGCGCACACTCGCGCTCCATCGCCGCTTGGCGTCGGTCAACACCGTCCCCGGCGCGACCAGCCCGCTCTCAACCAGCACTCCGAACGCCACACGTGGCGCCGAGCGCTTGTCAGCCATCACGGTCATCGCGCTTTCGTCGAGCGGCAACGCGCTATCGATCCGCCGCTTGGCGACCTCGACATATTTGCGCTCACGCTCGATCCCGATCCACCGCCGACCAAGCCGCTTCGCCACCGCGCCCGTCGTCCCCGTCCCGAAGAACGGGTCGAGCACCACGTCGCCCGGTTTGGTGCAGGCGAGCAGGATCCGATACAACAACGCCTCGGGCTTCTGTGTTGGGTGCGCCTTGTGCCCATCATCCCCCTTCTCGCGCTCGCCCCCCGAGCAGATCGGGAACAGCCAGTCGGAGCGCATCTGGATGTCGTCGTTGAGCGCCTTCATCGTCGTATAATTGAACGTGTACCGCGCCTTTTCCTCCTTCGAGCACCAGATCAGCGTCTCATGCGCATTGGTGAAGCGGGTGCCGCGGAAGTTGGGCATCGGATTGGTCTTGCGCCACACGACATCGTTCAAGATCCAGAAGTCGGCGTCCTGGAGCAGCGAGCCAACGCGGTAGATGTTGTGATAGCTGCCGATCACCCAGATCGTCCCGTCGTCCTTCAGGATGCGGCGCGCCTCGGCGAGCCACTCCTTCGTAAACTTGTCATACACCGCAAGGCTGTCGAACTTGTCCCATTCATCGTCGACTGCATCGACCCTTCCGCCCTCGGGCCGGAACAGGTCGCCGCCAAGCTGGAGGTTGTAGGGCGGGTCGGCGAAGATCATGTCGACCGACTTGTCGGGCAGCGCCGCCATGGCGGTGACGCAATCGGCCTGGATCACACTGTCGAGCGGCAGCACCGGCGGGGCGAGCTTGAGCTTGGGTTTCGCCACGGGCCGCACGCGGCCCTGTTTCTCCCCAACTGGTGCGATCAGATTCATCTCGTCCCCCTGCTTGGAGAACAAGGTGAGTCAGGGCGGACTCGCGGTCAAGCAGGTGGTTAAGCCGGCCAGATGACAAGCCTGGCGCACACAAGGAGACCGCGGACCCCGATACACCAGATATTGAGTCCCGACCCCTAGGCCGAACCCAACCGCTAGTGGTGTAACCCAAAGGACTCGATGCCGGGGAATCATGCCCGCCACCCCCCGTAGGGTCGAATTCCCGTGGAACTGACTCGCCGCGCTCAATATTTGGGAAATACCGCTTGAGCGACAAGGCGGGGCGTTCAATAATGTACCAACTGGCGATCGCGACCAATAGCGCGAGCGAGATGCTGACGACGTAGAATACTGCTTGGCCGACAAAGGCTCCTCCGGGAAAGCTACCGAAATGCTCGGGCTTGATGACGCGATCGCGGAGCAATGCCCGAAGCGGCAAATGCACTAGTGGATTGATTCCAACGTTTGGTGCCCCCGCCTGACGGCGGCGATGATTTTGTCGGGATCGGCCTTCCAGACGAACGGTCGTGGCTCCTCGTTATGCTCCTTGATGAAGCGGTTGATCGCGGCCTGAAGGTCGAC
>JANXUU010000036.1 GCA_025356055.1 Sphingomonas sp.
GGCGGCGTTCCGCCGCCGATCGACACTTCAACGGTCTTCTCGCTGGTTTGCACGGCCGAGAAGCTCGCGGCAGCCGTTGCATCGAACCGGACGATCAGGAGGTCGCCTTCCTGGTCGAACGTGAGGCTCCGGACCAGCCCCTTCATTCCGGTCGGTTGAACAGCCGCTAGACCGCGCCGCGCAAGGAAGCCAATGCCGGGCTGATCAGGCCGACCAAGCGCCGGCGTGTAGGTGGTCGCGGTCGGATCGAACGTGAATTCGAATTTTGATTCAGCGGCAGTTTCGCTTAGCAACCTGATACGCTGGAGTGACACCGCATAAGTGGGCGGGCGCGTGACGGGCGTGAATTGCTCGGCGCTAGCGGCCGATCGTGCGTGGCTCGTGAAAAACAGCGCAGCCGCCGCGATCACTATCAAGCGGCTTAGCATTGCTGCTCCGATGACGCTTCTCCCCACCCTATGACGCTGAACTCAGACGACTTCACAATGAACTTAACATGATTGTGCGGACGATCCTTTAAGGATCGCCCGCACAGCCTTTGTTCTCACTACTGATCAGAAGGCACTGGTGCCCTTTGGAGTGCCGAGACCCGTCGGCCCGTCGTAACCGGTGCCTGCGGTGCACAGGTAGGTTCCGCCGCAGCTCCCGTTGCTTCCGCTCGTCACGTCATTGAGAGTAGCTGCATTCGTGTAAGTCGTTGATGTTGGAACGACGCTGCCGGAGATGGCGTAGACGCCAGCAATTAGCGGAGCAGCGACGCTAGTCCCGCCGAATACCAGCCATTGAGACTTGCCATGGTTGGGCCCGTAGACCGCAACGCCTGTGTTCGGGTCAGCAACGGCCGAAACATCCGCGACAGTCCGTTTTGCGCAGCCGGTGTCCTTCTGCCAGCCCTGTTTCGCGATGTAGGCGCTGCAACCGCTGCCCGCGCCGCTCCAGGCCGTCTCGCCTGAGCCAAGCACGAGGTGCGTGCCGCCCACCGCGGTGGCGTTTGACGAAGCGGCTGGGAATTGAACCCCATAGCCGCTGTCGCCCGAGCTGACCGTCACCGCAATGCCGCGAGCAGTCGGATTATTGTAGTGGCTCTGGTCGGTAACCTCGCCGCTATATTCGGAGCCGCCGTAGCTGTTGGAAATTGCTGCGACTGTTGGCGCGCTTGCAGCGTAGTCGACGCCTGCTGCTAGATTGGCGAACGAGCTGGAACTCGCCTGCACTAAGAGGATCTTGCAGTTGGGGCAAATCGCGCTGGCCATATCCAGATCGAGCGCTTGCTCTTGATCCCAGCCGCTGTCTGTGCGCGGAAGAGTGCTGCCGCCGGTCTGATTGACAATCTTGAGGCACCCGAGCGCGACTGTGCATGCAGGAAGGCCGTACTGGTTGCGATAAACCGCGAGGTCAGCCTCAGCATTCGGGTAGCCGTAGGCATCGACAATAGCGATGGTCTTTCCGACACCGCCGCTCGTAGACGCCGACGCGAGGCTATAAGCAGTGCGAAGATCGTTCGGTCCAAAGCCGGAGGGCGTGACATTTGGACTAGCTCCTGCCGCTTTCCCTAAGAGGGGGTTCCCACGCGAATCGGTCACAACATGTGAGTGGCAGCGGGCCGTGCCAAGAGGGTTGCCACGAGCGCACACCGCCGTGTGATACGTGTTGCCACTGCGCTCAAGCTGAACGCTCTGCGCCGCTGCCGGGCTGACGGTGAATGCCGCCTGCGCGCATCCCAGGGCTACCAGTGCCCATCTGCCTAAATTCATTATATTCCTCCCCTTGCTCAGCTGAGCCGCGGAATGCTGCGCGGAAAAGTTCCGAAACGCAATGACAATTCGGTATCAATTCTCAACGAGAGCGGGGTGCGGTGGTAATATGTGAAAATATCGGCGGCGTCTCTTAGCGCTACTGTGGCGTGACTGATGCCTCTCGAACGCGCCTGTTAACCAGCCGACATTGAAATCTGAAATCCGATCGAATTAGGTGATGCGATTTCGCATAGCCCGGCCCGGGATCGCTCATCCCTTGCAGAGCGGTGAGGCGGCCGACCATGATGCGACGGTGCCTGGTTGTGCGAGTTGATGCCACGTCGATCGACGTGATCTCGCCGCCCGCCTTGCGAGCGAGTAAGGGCTTGCATAGCTCAAGAGCGACATCGGCAGCGGGCTGCCCCGTTGCGAGTAATGCAACTAGAAAGGTGATCATGTGGTTCTCCTCAAATTAACGGCACAAACGGCCCAAGGGCGCTATCCGTTTCGTCCTTACCCGGTACGGCCGAAGAACATGCATAAGGCACGGTTCGCTCTACTCCTACACTTCCTCCTCACTGGCTGCGTAGCGAGCCCTGGTATTCGCCCTCTCCGCGCGCTCGAGCTTGCCACTGCCCCGTATCGGCAGATCTCGGCCGAGGCGCATACCGGAAGTTTGATGTACGAAGGCGGCTGTTTGATCTTCAGTGACGGCGAGAAACCCCACCCGCTTCTCCCTATCTGGCCAGATGGGACCGTCTTTAATGGTAACCTGGTGACGTTCCATCATCCGGCCAAGGACGATCAACGCATAGCGGTGGGCGAAGAATTCCGGATGGAAGGCGAGCCAGTGTCGTGGCAACAACTCCCCCCGGTGCGTTATGCGCCCTTCCGACAGCAGTGCCCTGCCGAGCCCTTCTTGGTCAGCAACGTCCGTCCGGCAGACTGAACTACCTCAATTTGCGCTTGCCTTCACGTGACGGCATTCCCGAACACGCGAAGCAAACTGAAAAGCAAGGTGGCGTGCGCGCTGGGTGGAACGACGGCTGGCCTGCCACGGCCGCGACGGCCCGGATGTTCCTGAAGCCGGGTGGCGGGCTCGGCTTCGACCGCATCGATGGTGCCGTCCAGGCCGCCGATTATGTTTCCGATCACTCCCATCCGGTGACCTATGTCCCGCGACCAGTCGAACCCACAGGCGACGCGGATGACCATTGGACGACTTGGCTGACCTCGGACCAGCGCGCGGTCTCGATCCGCCGGGATGTGCTCACCTTCACCAGCGATGTTTGAAGCAGACCGTTCGCAAACCGCTAAACCATGCCGTCCGATGATAGCCGACTTCGATCATATCGTGGGCGATACCGCTTGCTCCGGTCTGCTTGCTCTCTTGGCGTTGATTCACCGATGCCCGAAAGGCATTCCATAAGCCGCTCGCTCTTCGAGGCCTGGGTTTGGTGAGCGCCATGCTGAAGGCAAAAGTTGAGTAAAGAATAAAACACAGGGCATTTTTCAGCCAGTCGGTCGGCAATCTTTTAAGGGCGTTGAGGTCTGATTAAAAAATCAAACTTTGGCTGCCCTCACGCTGCCGGACCGGTAAACACCACGTCGATCATCCCTTTACTACAGTGATTTAAGCGGCGTTGCCGGGTCGGCAAGCGCAGCGCGTGGGGGGATCGACCGATGGACGACGAGGGCGCGGCCCTGAACATAGTCCTTGACCATATTAACGCAGTCCAGCGCAATGACCCGGCCCTGCTTCAGGTAGATCAGCGAGAAGCTGCGGGTTGCCGGGTCGCCGCGGATCACGACATCGTCGAAGCCTGTCGACAGGCCAACGGTCTGAAGCTTGAGGTCATACTGGTTCGACCAGAACCACGGCACGGCGTGATATTCGCCCGGGTGGCCGGTGATGGCTTTTGCGACGAGCGTTGCCTGGTCGTTGGCGTTCTGGACCGATTCAAGGCGGATCGTCGCGCCGTCGGCAAAACTGTTCGCGTGCGCGGCGCAGTCGCCGATCGCGAAGATGTCGGGCAGGCTGGTGCGGCACTGCGGGTCGACCGCGACGCCGTTGCCGCCTGTCGCTCCGACCGCAAGCAGCGGCTCGACTGCGGGAATGATGCCGATGCCGACGATGACGATTTGCGCAGGGAGGATTTCGCCGGTGGCAAGGCGGACGCCGGTGGCGCGGCCGTCAGCCTCCTCGATGCAATGAACCGTGACTCCAAGGCGGACATCGACCCCGTGGGCGCGATGCTCGGCCTCGTAGAAGCGCGATAGGGGCTCGCCGGCGACGCGCGCGAGGACGCGGTCGAGCGCTTCGAGGACAGTTACGTGCTTGCCGAGCTTGGTCAGCACGGCGGCGGCCTCGAGCCCGATATAACCACCGCCGATGACGACAACTTCTCGCGTGTCGCCGAGCTCGCCAATCATCCGGTCGACGTCGGCGCGGGTTCGAACGCTGTGGACGCCGACAAGGTCGTGGCCCGACAAGGTCAGCCGGCGCGCATGGCCGCCGGTCGCCCAGATGAGCTTCCCATAGCCATATTCGTCCCCACTGGCGGTGCGCACGATATGGGCTTCGGGGTCGACGGCGGTCACGCGCTGGCCGAGCAGCATCGTCACCTGCCGCTCTTCCCAAAAAGCGGCGGGACGGATCAGGATGCGATCGAACGCCTTCTCGCCAGCGAGGTAATCTTTCGACAGGGGGGGGCGTTCGTAGGGGAGTTCGGGTTCCTCGCCGATGATGGCGATGCTTCCGGCGAAGCCGTTGTGCCGAAGCGCGATCGCCGCCTGCGCGCCGCCATGCCCGCCGCCGACGATGAGCGTGTCGAAGTTGCTCAAGCCCCGAGACGATCAGCGTGCCAGTCAAGCTGGTCGGCCATGAAGGTCGAGATGAAATAGTAACTGTGGTCGTAACCGGGGTGGATGCGCAGGGTGAGGTCGACCTTCGCGGTTTCGCAGGCCGAAGCGAGGAGGTCGGGGCGAAGTTGCTCCGCGAGGAAATTGTCCGCCTCGCCCTGGTCGACGAGGAGGGCGGGAACCCGCGCACCATCCTCAATCAGCGCCACCGCGTCATGCTTGCGCCACGCAGTGCGATCCTCGCCAAGATAGCCAACGAGTGCCTTGCCGCCCCACGGCACCTGGCTTGGGGCGACAATCGGGGAGAAAGCCGACACGGCCTTGTAACGGTCGGGAAACGTCAGGCCGATGGTCAGTGCGCCGTGGCCGCCCATCGAATGGCCCATGATCGACTGGCGTGAAGGATCGACCGGGAAAACTTCACGAACCAGCGCCGGAAGCTCGTCGGTGACGTAACTCCACATGTTGAAATGATCGGCGTACGGCGCCTCGGTTGCGTCGACATAGAAACCCGCGCCCTGGCCGAAGTCATAGGCCGGATCGTCGGGAACGCCTTCTCCGCGCGGGCTGGTGTCGGGGGCGACGAAGATCAGGCCGTGCCTGGCGCAGGCGGCTCGATACTCGCCCTTCTCGGTGACGTTGGCGTGGGTGCAGGTCAGGCCGGACAGATACCAGACGACGGGCAACTTCGCCCCGGGGGCATGGTCGGGGACGAACACCGAGAAAGTCATGTCGGTGCCAGTCGCCGCAGAGGCATGTTTGTACACACCCTGCGTGCCGCCGTGCGCGCGGACGGTGGACAGCGTCTCCACTAGTAGACCACGACCGAGCGAATGCTCTCCCCGGCGTGCATCAGGTCGAAACCCTTGTTGATTTCATCAAGCGTCAGCGTGTGGGTGATCATCGGGTCGATCTCGATCTTGCCGTTCATGTACCAGTCGACGATCTTGGGAACGTCGGTTCGCCCCTTGGCCCCGCCGAACGCGGTGCCGCGCCAGTTGCGCCCGGTGACCAGCTGGAACGGGCGGGTGCTGATCTCCTTGCCCGCCTCGGCCACCCCGATGATGATCGAGGTGCCCCAACCGCGGTGGCACGCCTCGAGCGCCTGGCGCATCACCGTGGTGTTCCCGGTGCAGTCGAAGGTGTAGTCGGCCCCGCCGTCGGTCAGCGCCACCAGGTGCTGGACGATGTCGCCGTCAATGTCCTTCGGGTTGACGAAGTGGGTCATGCCGAAGCGCTTGCCCCATTCCTCGCGGTCGGGATTAATGTCGACCCCGATGATCATGTTCGCGCCCGCCATCCGCGCGCCTTGGAGAACATTGAGCCCGATCCCGCCCAATCCGAAGATGATGACATTGTCGTCGACCTGGACCTTGGCGGTGTTGACCACCGCGCCAACCCCGGTGGTCACCCCGCAACCGATATAGCAGCTGGTCTTGAACGGCGCGTCGGTGCGGATCTTGGCGAGCGCAATCTCGGGCAGGACGGTAAAGTTCGAGAAGGTCGAGCAGCCCATATAGTGGAAGATCGTCGCGCCCTTGTAGGAGAAGCGGCTGGTCCCGTCGGGCATCACGCCCTTGCCTTGCGTCGCGCGGATCGCGGTGCACAGGTTGGTCTTGCCGCTGAGGCACGACTTACACTGGCGGCATTCGGGAGTGTAGAGCGGGATGACATGGTCGCCGGGCTTGACGCTCGTGACGCCAGCGCCGACCTCACGGACGATCCCCGCGCCTTCGTGGCCAAGCACACTGGGGAATATCCCCTCACTGTCGAGCCCGTCGAGCGTGTAGGCGTCGGTGTGGCAGATGCCGGTTGCCATGATCTCGACGAGGACTTCGCCGGCCTTGGGACCCTCGAGGTCGAGTTCGACGATTTCAAGCGGTTGTTTCGCCTCGAAGGCGACGGCGGCACGAGTCTTCATGGACTTCCCCTTTGGTCCCGCCCGCTATAGCCTTTTGGCCTCGCGATTGAAGCAGGTGCGTAAGCGAAAAAAGGGATCGGCCCATGCCGCATTACGGCGATTACCAGAACCTGATTTACGGACGGGGATTGCAGGGCGACCTGCCCAAGGTCCCGGTGGATTTCACCACGCTGGAAGCGCAGGCGGCGGCGGCGATGCCTAAATATCTGCTCGACTATGTTCAGGGCGGGTGCGGCGACGAGGCGACCCAGCGCCGCAACGCGAGCGCGTTCGCCGACTGGGGGATGATGCCGCGGATGATGGTCGATACCCGCCTGCGGGACCTCTCGGTCGAACTGTTCGGGATGAAACTGGCCTCGCCATTGTTCATGGCGCCGATCGGGATGACCGGGCTGGCGACCAGTGACGGGCATGGTGACATGGCGGCCGCGCGCGCGGCGGCGCTGAGCGGGGTGCCGCTGGTCGCGAGCACCTTGTCGAACGACCCGGTCGAGGCGGTGATCGCAGCGGCGGGGGCGACCCCGAGTTTCTTCCAGCTCTACACCCCCAAGGATGACGAACTGGCGCAAAGTCTGGTTTCGCGGGCGGAGGACGCGGGGGCGAAGGCGATCGTGGTGACGCTCGACACCTGGGTTACGGGGTGGCGACCGCGCGATCTCAACAGCGGCAGTTTCCCGCAACTGCGCGGGCATGTGCTGGAGAATTATTTTAGCGATCCCGTCTTCCAGGCGCGGCTCGGCAAGCCCGTCGAGGATAACCGGCAAGAAGCGACCATGCTGTGGGCAAGCCTGTTCGGCAAGGTGCTGACGTGGAGCGATATCGGCTGGCTCAAGTCGCTCACGAAACTGCCGGTCGTGCTCAAGGGGATCTGCCACCCCGACGATGCGCGCCGCGCCGTCGACGAGGGGGCGGACGGGATTTATTGCTCGAACCACGGCGGGCGGCAGGCCAATGGCGGGATCGCCGCGATCGATTGCCTTGCGGGCGTGGTCGAGGCGGCGGGCGATGTGCCAGTGCTGTTCGACAGCGGGGTGAGATCGGGCAGTGACGTGGTGAAGGCCGTCGCACTCGGCGCACGGATGGTCGGGGTCGGGCGGCCCTATTTCTATGGGCTGGTGCTGGGCGGCGACGAGGGCGCGGCGCACGTCCTGAACTGCATTCTTGCCGAAGCCGACCTGATGATGGCGGTCAACGGTTATCCGACCATTGCCGACGTCCGCCGCGAAGGCGCGATCAGGCGCTAGCTGGCGAAGAAGCGCGGCTCGGTCGGCACGAAGCGAATCTGGGCGCCGTGAGTGACGGGGGCGTCGGCGGGGAGGTCGAGTTCGACTGGGCGGGGCAGGCCGTCAACTTCGGCCTCGACGCGGAGTGTGCCGGCGCGGGGAAGGATCAAGGTGATACGGCCTTCAAGTGCGCCGTCTGCCGAGGGGGTCAGTCGGACTTCGTGCGGCCGGAAGCGAATTTCGGCGGGGCCATCGGGCGCGCCGTCGATCTTGATCGCCAAGGGCCGGCCGGCGAAGCTCGCCTGACCGCCGGTGATCGTCACGGGCAGGCGGTTTGAATCCCCGACGAAGTCATAGACGAAGGCGTTCTCGGGCCGGTCGTAGATAGTGCGCGGGCGGGCGACCTGTTCGATCCGGCCATAGTCCATCACGACGACGCGGTCGGCGAGCTCGAGCGCTTCCTCCTGGTCGTGGGTGACGAAGACAGAGGTCACCCCCATGCTGTCGTGGAGGGTGCGGAGCCAGCGGCGCAAATCCTTGCGGACCTTGGCGTCCAATGCGCCGAACGGCTCGTCGAGCAGGAGCAGGCGCGGCTCGACCGCGAGTGCGCGGGCAAGCGCGATGCGTTGGCGCTGGCCACCCGAGAGCTGCGCCGGAAAGCGGTCGCCGAGCCCGCCGAGCTGGACGAGCTCAAGCAATTCTTCGACTCGCCGTTTGATCTCGGATTTGGGCGGTCGGTCGCGGCGCCTGCGGACTGCCAGCCCGAAGGCGACATTGTCGGAGACGGTCATGTGGCGGAACAGCGCGTAATGCTGGAAGACGAAGCCGACGCGGCGGGCGGCGGCTTTCAGGTCGGTGACGTCCTCATCGCCGAAGAAGACGCTGCCGCTGTCGGGAAATTCGAGCCCGGCGATGATCCGCAGCAGCGTCGTCTTGCCCGATCCCGACGGGCCGAGCAGCGCCAGGAACTCGCCGTCCTTCGCCTCCAGGCTGACGTCGTGGAGTGCGGCGTAGGTGCCGAACGACTTGCTGATATTGTCTAACTTGATGCTCAATGCCCGGCCCCTGCGGAAGCGTGGCCGTAGCGCCATTCGAGCAGGGTCTTCAACGCCAGCGTGACGATCGCGAGGAGCGCGAGCAGCGCGGCGACGGCGAAGGCGGCGACATAGTCATACTCGTTGTAGAGAATCTCGACGTGGAGCGGCACGGTGTTGGTGTGGCCGCGAATGTGACCCGAGACGACCGACACCGCGCCGAACTCGCCCATCGCGCGGGCGTTGCACAACAGCACGCCGTAAAGCAGGCCCCAGCGGATGTTGGGCAGGGTGACGCGAAAAAAGGTCTGGAAGCCGGTGGCGCCGAGGCTGAGCGCGGCCTCCTCGTCATCGCGGCCCTGGCCCTGCATCAACGGAATGAGCTCGCGCGCGACGAACGGGAAGGTGACGAACATGGTGGCGAGGACGATTCCGGGGACGGCGAAGATGATTTGAATGTCGCGGTCGCCGAGCCACTCGCCGAACCAGCCCTGCGCGCCGAACAGAAGGACATAGATCAGGCCCGAGACGACCGGGGAAACCGACAGGGGCAAGTCGATCAGGCTGGTCAGCAAGCTTTTACCGGTGAAGTCGAACTTGGTGATCGCCCAGCTGGCGGCCAGGCCGAAGATGACATTGGCGGGGACGGCGATCGCGGCGACGAGCAAGGTCAGGCGCATCGCGGCGAGCGCGTCGGGTTGGCGGATCGCGTCGAGGAAGGCGGGGACTCCATGGTCGAGCGCCTGGCCGAACACGGTCGCCAGCGGGAGCGCGAGCATCAGCCCGAGGAATCCCAGCGCCAGCGCGATGAGCCCGGTGCGCGCGCCGCGCCCTTCGCCGACCGACCGCCTCATTCGCCGCGCCCGCCGCGGCTGGCGACGAGTGCCTGGTAAAGGTTGAGCAGCACGAGCAGGCTGAACGACGCAAGGAGCAGCACGACCGCGATCGCGCTGGCGCCGTTATAGTCATATTGCTCGAGCTGGGTGACAATCAGGAGCGGCGCGATCTCGGTGTGATAGGGCATGTTGCCGGCAATGAAGATGACCGAGCCATATTCGCCGACCCCTCGCGCAAAGGCCATCGCGAAGCCGGTGATCAGCGCCGGGAAGATCGCCGGGAAGATGACGCGGTTGAAGGTCTGCAGCCGAGTCGCGCCGAGCGTGGTTGCGGCTTCCTCGACGTCGAGGCCGAGGTCGGCGAGAACCGGCTCGATCGAACGGACCACGAACGGCAGGCCGACGAAGGTCAGCGCGACGGTGATGCCGATCCAGGTGAAGGCGATCTTGACCCCAAGCGGGGCGACCAGCGCTCCGATCAGCCCGTTCGGGGCGTAAAGGGTGGTGAGCGCAATCCCGGCGACCGCAGTCGGCAGCGCGAAGGGCAAGTCGACGATCGCGCTGAGCAAGCGACGGCCGGGAAAGGTATAACGGACAAGGACCCAGGCGACGAGCGTTCCGAAGACCGCATTTACCAGCGCGGCGACGAGGGCGGCGCCGAAGCTGACCTTGTAGGCGGCGATAGCGCGAGCACTGAGCGCGGCGGCAGCGAACTCGTGTGGGCCCATGCTGGCCGCCTTCCAGGCCAGCGCAGACAGCGGCAGGAAGACGATCAGCGACAGCCAGGCAAGGGTTATGCCAAGGGTGAGCCCGAAGCCGGGGATAATCGAGCGACGAACGCGCGGGACCTCGATGTGCGGCAGGTGCGGCGCAAGGGCTGGCGGGATCGCCGCCGACAAGGCCACTACCGGGCTCAGTGTGCCTTCTTCGCCATGATCGCGTCGAACAGCCCGCCGTCGGCGAAGTATTTCTTCTGCGCGACCTTCCACCCGCCGAAGTCGGCGATGGTCGATAGCTTGAGTTGCGGGAAGTCGGCGGCGTGTTTGGCCGCGACGGCGGGATCGCGCGGACGGTAGTGATTCTTCGCGATCAGTTCCTGCGCCTGCGGGGTGTAGAGGAACTTCAGATACGCGTTGGCGAGCGAAAGCGTGCCGTGCTTCTTCGCATTCTCGTCGATCACGGCGACGGGAGGTTCGGCAAGCACCGAGATCGAGGGCACGACGATTTGCACCTTGTCCTTGCCGAGCTTCTCGCGTGCCAGCATCGCTTCATTCTCCCAGCCGATCAGCACGTCGCCGATACCGCGCTCGACGAAAGTCGTGGTAGCCATGCGCGCGCCGCTGTCGAGGATGGGGACGTGGTTGAACAGGCTGGTGACGAATGCCTCGGCCTTGGCTTCGGAGCCAAGCGCGGAGCGGCCCCAGGCGAGCGCGGCGAGAACATTCCAGCGCGCGCCGCCCGATGATTTGGGGTTTGGAGTGATGACCTCGACGCCCGGCTTCACGAGGTCTGACCAGTCGCGAATGTGCTTCGGATTGCCCTTGCGGACGAGGAATATGATGGTCGAGGTGTAGGGCGCACTGTTGTCGGGGAGCCGCGACTGCCAATCGCGGGGAATCTTGTTTGTCTTGGCGGCGATCGTGTCGATGTCGCCGGCAAGAGCCAGCGTGACGACGTCGGCGCCGAGCCCGTCGATTACCGCGCGCGCCTGCTTGCCCGATCCGCCATGACTCATCTCGAACCCGACGTCCTGGTGGTGGTCCTTCTTCCACGAAACGGCAAAGGCAGTATTGATGTCCTTGTAGAGCTCGCGTGTCGGATCATAGCTGACGTTGAGCAGCCTGGGCCCCGAGGCATCGCCGCGCTGACCGCATCCGCCCAGCACAAGCGCCGCCGCCACGACCGAGCCGATCCATCTGGTCATTGGCGTAGAACCCCTGTTCCAATGGAGCTGCAAGCCCCCGATTGCGTCGCTTGACCGGACACAGACGACAAGCACGGCATTTGGCAAGAGGGGCGCGGCAAAGAGCAGACGAGCGGCTGTCCGGAATCGCCAGAATGAAAGAATTTTGCGCGCGGGGACGCGAAGTTAGGGGGTTGTCTTCGCCGGGTGCCCCACCGAATCGCTTGCGGCTGCTGCCTTGGCGCGCTGGCGGAAACGGTGAAGGAGCGGCTCGGTATAGCCGTTGGGCTGGGCGACGCCTTCGAACACCAGCGCGCGCGCCGCCTGCCAGGCGAGGCTGTCGGGATGGCCCGCCATCGGGCGGTAAAGCGGGTCGCCGGCGTTCTGCGCGTCGACCTTGGCGGCCATGCGGGTGAACGCGGCGTCGATCTCGTCGGCCCTGGCGACGCAGTGGAGCAACCAGTTGGCTATGTGCTGTGATGAGATGCGCAGCGTCGCGCGGTCCTCCATCAGGCCGATGTCGTGGATGTCGGGGACCTTGGAGCAGCCAACCCCCTGATCGATCCAGCGCACGACATAGCCAAGGATACCCTGTGCGTTGTTGTCGAGCTCGTCGCATATGTCCTGCGGCGACCAGTTGTAACCATGCGCGATCGGCACGTCGAGCAGCGCGTCGAGCGAGGCGACCGGCTCTGCGCTGCGCTCCTTCTGGCGGGCGAAGACATCGACCTTATGATAATGGGTTGCGTGCAGTGTCGCGGCGGTCGGGCTCGGCACCCAGGCAGTGTTGGCGCCGGTCAGCGGATGGCCGATCTTCTGCTCCAGCATGTCAGCCATTCGGTCGGGCGCGGCCCACATTCCCTTGCCGATCTGGGCTCTGCCCGACAGACCGCAGGCAAGCCCGATCTGCACGTTGCGGTCTTCATACGCCTTGATCCAGGCCGAACCCTTCATCTCGCCTTTGCGGATCATCGGGCCGGCCCGCATCGACGTGTGCATCTCGTCGCCGGTGCGATCGAGGAAGCCGGTATTGATGAAGACGATGCGGTTCCTCACCGCCGCGATGCAGGCGGCAAGGTTGGCCGAGGTCCGGCGCTCCTCGTCCATCACACCGACCTTGATCGTGTAGCGGTCAAGCCCGAGCAGGTCCTCGACCGCGTCGAACAGGTCGTTCGTGAAGGCGGCCTCGTCAGGGCCGTGCATCTTGGGCTTGACGATATAGATCGATCCGGCGCGACTGTTGGTAAATCTGCTCTTCCGCTTGAGGTCGTGGAGACCAATCATGCTAGTGACGATCGCGTCGAGGATGCCCTCGGGGGCCTCGCTGCCGTCGGCCAGGAGGACGGCGGGGGTGGTCATCAAATGGCCGACGTTGCGGACGAACAGGAGACTTCGGCCGGGGAGGGTGAAGTCGCTCCCGTCGCGGGCGGTGAAGCGGCGGTCGGGCTCAAGCGCGCGAGTCATGGTCGCGCCGCCCTTGTCGAATCTGGCCTCAAGCGTGCCGT